>NZ_DATLJA010000030.1:0-13281 GCF_035539115.1 Desulfitobacterium sp.
AGGCGGTGCTTGGGTTTTCCGTCTTTATCCCTATAAGAAGCGACGATTTTATAGTAATTGTAGGTTTTACCTTCTTGCTTAAGGGTAACTTTTTTGAGAAACATGGTAGCCCTCCAGTCAAAAGTATTAGGACTACCCTAAGTATAGCACATAAAGTGATGATTTCAAAGTAATAATGGGTATTTTCCATCAAATATTTAGGACTACAATATCAGGGTTAGTCGCCTAAAAGTCATGGCACATCAGGGTTTGGTAAAATATGTCGCCAAACTTGGGTTATAATATTTATAAGTTTGAGGGACAAGCCACATTGGGCACTTAAGCGCCTGCGCCACAGAGGGGAATGTGTTATGAGAGTGCATAACCGCAACACCACCGATTGGATTCATAATGTCAGCAACAGGAGCTCTGTTTTGAGGTATTATATACCGATCAACGATTTTCGGCATTTCTTTTGCGTATGCATAATGTGCAACTGCCAAATCATATGCATTTTGATGCTTAGACTGCCTTTTTGCATTGTATATTGTATATCCAAGGAATTGAACAAACTTTTCAGGGAATCTTGCCCTTTTATCTTCTGATATAAGTTTATATATCGTCTCAAACTCTCTCTGCCATTGTTGCAGAGAATTTCCTATGTTACGAATACCATATGTACTAAACATATCTGGCAAGGCCGGAATTATAAAACCATCAACAGTGGAAATGATTACTTTATTCAGAATTCCTAAGCTAGGAGAAGTATCTATCAGGACATAGTCATATCCATTAAGATTCTGCGAATATTCGTCACGGTTCTAATACTTAAATTGTCGCTTTGGTACAATCCACTCCAACGCTCTGCAAGTTTATTTTCATATTTATGCAAGGAGAGTCGTCCAGGGATTAAGTCCACATTATCATAGAGTTTAATTACAGGTGGATATTCTGTTAATTCATTTAATCCGTCCTCTGTAGGTTTGAGAAGGAAGTGAATTGACCTAGGGTTACTTATTATTTTCTCTAAGCCATATTGTTCAACGGCTGCTTCGAAATCATCGATAAATTCGTCTTCTTCTTGCCAAATCTGATGCAATCCGTCCTCAAACATTCCAGAAATAGTCATATTACACTGAGGATCTAAATCAATGAGAAGAGTTTTTTTCCCGAGTTCTCCCAGTGCACATCCCAAGTGGAAACCTAACGTTGATTTTCCAACGCCACCTTTATTGTTAAACAGGGATACAATCTTCATCTCTTGCCCTCCATAAAAGCGATTAAATTGCGACGTATAGATACTTTTTATTTTTACTTAATCTGTATATCATCTCTTTATTTACAATTGTGGTTTTTATGTGGCGTGATTACATACATAGTTGTCGCATTCTTATGCTGTTTTAAGTTATCGTACCACTCTTTATATGATAGTTAATACCCCTCTTATTGCAAAAATCGACTACTATATCTACTTGCTGGTTATAGAATGCTCTATGAGTTTTAAATGCTGTAATATTTTTACTATAGTTAGTTCGTCCAAAAATAATTTTGTTGGTAAAAGAAACCGCATTAAGTATTTCAAGCAAGTCCTGCTTTATTATATTAGGCGTTGGATAGGGTTCAATGCTCACCCACGTTCGGCACCCCTTTTCATGCAGAGCCTTTAGCGCGGCAATCCTGTCCGCATAGGAGGAGGCTCGGGGTTCGATTCTTTGGCGAAAACTCTCGTCAAGAGAAATAAGTGTTATTCCATATTCGTTTGCTGGAGATTGCTCTGCCAACTCTATGGGTAACAGTCCTTTTGTGAGGACTGTACACCGAATGCTGGCAGCATTTAGTTTTTTTATTGCCGCCATGCTCATTTCCCCGACTTCCTCATATCCGAACATAAATGGGTCGGTGGTAAAGCAAAGCTGGACGGACTCTATTTTTGATTTTAACCGTGGAATTTCATGATCGAGTATTTCAAGCGTGTTGCTCACCAGCTTAGGCGTACACCACGTCTCATAGTTGGCGACCTTGCCAAACCTCTTAGCCATCAAAAAAGCATAGCAGGGGTAGAGGCATCCGTGGGAACACCCTAACACATGGTTCATTGTATAATCCCCATATTCGACGCCCGTCTTGTACAACATTGTCTTTCGCGTTATAGTGTCCATTACAATCGCTTCCTTCTTAGCATCAATGTATTGCCTTTGCCCTCTTGCCAAAATTTCGTAGGTTTTCTTTTGTCGGTACAAGCTGGATTTCTCGAAACGAGAATTTCTCCGTTCTTTTCAAATGTCTTGAGAATAGAGCCACTTCGTCCACTGCACAGACGAGATAAATCGCACAATACACCATACTCGTTATAAAAGCCGGCCAGGAACTTGTTAAGACGAGTAAATTCCGTTGTCGTTGAGAGCAGCCTGCGAACCTTTTCCTCAAGAACGTTATCGTCAATCCTTTCATTTTCAGCTGTCTGTGGTATCAAGGAAAGCTGCCCGCCGCTTTGAATTTCAATAACCAGACGGTCTGTTCTCTTAGCGATATTATCGGCCATAAGTGTGCAGCCGTCAGGGTGGTTGGTCGCATGAACCAATCGGTATTTCGGATGTTGCCCTGCTTTCAGGCGAATTGGCATATCCAGAACATAATTATATTTTTGCCGCAAGCGCAGTTTGTATTGCATGGAAAACGCCTTCTCTGCTTGGTAACAATCGATTGTTCCTTTGCTGTAATCAGTGATGATAGAATGCCAATAGTCGCCACCAGCTATAGCATTGAGTTCAGCTATCGAGTCCATCACGGAACTGTCGTATTCCTCAATGTCGCTGAAAATCTCGTCCTCTCTTTCGCGGAAAGTTACTTTCATGACCCGGCATGCCTCACGAATAAAGCCGAAGGAGTTAAGGTTTATCAGCAATTCGGCGGTGCTAAATGCAGTTGGCAGTGAATCAAATAAAGCAGCGTTGAGAACTTTCACTCCATAAGGGTCAACGTAAAGAAATACGTTGAGATTGCGATACCTCTTATTTGCATTCTGCAGCAGGGGTATGATGTTATCCTCAAATTTGCCTTCTATAATCTCACAACGCCCCATAGGTTGATTAGCAAGGTTTGCCACTAAATCTTTTGCATGATTTAATTCTATAAATTGCATATAGACTTCTGGCGTAAATTCTCCATAAGGATGGGCAGTGCGATACTGCGCAATACTCCTGTCCAAACTGTCCAATGCAGTTAGAGGTGAACCGTTCTTGCCATCATCAAACTTTCCTTTGCCCGCAAAGCAATCCACATATAGGATGGGTTTGCTCATTGACATCATCTTATTGAAATACGGCACCAAATAGCAACCGAGTAACTCGTCTTTAACTTCAGACCAAATTTTCTTTTGTTTAAAAAAATCTCGATTGTTTTTAGACATTATGTCCGCCCCCTTGAACTTCCTATTATTGCTAATATTTAAGGTTTTTTTAAACTTCTCATATTTGCCTTATATGAAACTTCTTCAGCTTCCGATTATAGACATTAGACGTATTTACACTAATCTTCATTATGGGACCTTTCGAAGCCCCAGATAACCATTGTCTAAAAATTCTACATTTTTTTAACATATTCCTCCTTGTATATCAGCCTATATATAAATTATCTTAGAGAGGACAAAAAACCAGAACGTTAATACACGTTCTGATTCAATATTTATTGGGTTTCCATAAATACTTAAGATAGTATTCATATACAAGACTAACAAAGACAAACAAAAAAAGAGCCCTTATAGCTCTTTTCTAAAATCCATATATGGTGCGAGTGATCGGACTTGAACCGATACGGGCTTTCACCCAATGGTTTTTGAGACCATCGCGTCTGCCGATTCCGCCACACTCGCAAGACTTACGAATACAGATGACGTTTGTTATAGTACCATTTCTAAAAAAAATAGTCAAGTCTTTCTTTAACAGGCCCTTCTCATCTTCTCATTAGAGCCCGGTAGTATCAGCTGAATCCGTTATTTCGAATGACTCATCAATCTCGGATGGCCCAGTTGCTTCCTGGCTTGCTCGCTCTTCAAACTGTCCAATCGCTCTCAGTTTCTCATAGCGTTGCTGCTTTAAAGTCTCCGGAGTCTGTTCCCGTAGTTTCTCCAGATATTTAGCGATTCCGTTAGCGATCTCTTCAGCCGTTTTGGTTAGGTTTTTATGTGCACCCCCCAAGGGCTCACGCAGGATTTCATCCGCGACTCCCAAGGCAAGTAGATCTTGAGCCGTGAATTTCAAGGAAGACGCCGCTTCTTTCGCCTTGCCCGGATCCTTCCACAGAATCGAAGCACAGCTTTCCGGAGCGATCACAGAATAAAACGAGTTCTCCAACATCAAAACGACATTCCCGACACCCAGAGCCAGTGCTCCACCGCTCCCACCTTCACCAATGACCATACTGATAATAGGCACTTGATACCCAGCCATCGCCTGTAAGCAACGAGCAATAGCTTCACCCTGGCCTCTTTCTTCAGCCTCTAGATCGCAAGCCGCCCCGGGGGTATCGATAAAGGTCAAAATCGGGCGGTTAAATTTATCCGCTTGATCCATTAAGCGCAAGGCTTTACGATACCCTTCCGGATGAGGCATACCAAAATTCCGTTGGATATTCTCCTTAGTATCTTTCCCTTTGACATGGGCAACTACCGTCACGGGAATCCCCCGAAAACTCGCAATGCCTCCAACAATCGCCCGATCATCGGCAAACAAACGATCACCTTTCAACTCGATGAAGTCCTCAAAGAGCAAGGGGGCATAATCATAAAAATTGGGACGTTCCGAATGACGGGCAATTTGCACCTTTTGCCAAGGTTCAAGATGACCATAAATCTCTTTTTTCTGGCGAACAAGTTTATGCTGAAGCTTTGATATCTCTTGAGTCAAGTCAAGCTCTTTATCTCGGGAAAATGCCTGAAGTTCAGCTATTTTCTGTTCGAGCTCAAGGATTGGTTTTTCAAATTCGAAGTGTTGTGCCATAATCTGCCCCTTCCTGATGATAGCGCAACAAACGGCCTAAAACAGAACGTATCTGTGAGCGCTCAACCACAAGGTCGATAAGTCCATGGTCTTGGTTAAATTCAGCGGTCTGCGCTCCAGGAGGAAGTTCTTGCCGCATAGTTTGTTTAATCACACGTGGGCCGGTAAATCCGATGAGTGCTCCCGGCTCGGCAATCTGGATATCTCCTAAGGAGGCATAACTTGCTGTGACTCCTCCAAACGTAGGATCCGTCAGCACGGAAATATAGAGCAAATGATTTTCGGACAAACGAGCCAGTGCAGCGCTTGTTTTCGCCATTTGATAAAGGGACAAAATCCCTTCCTGCATCCGTGCTCCACCAGACGTTGAAAAAATAATAACGGGTAAACGCAGTTCGATGGCGCGTTCAATGGCCCGCGTAATTTTCTCTCCTGTAACCGATCCCATACTGCCCATCATGAAATTTCCTTCATTAATAGCCAACACAACCGGGGAATCCTCAATCGTCGCTTTTCCGGTAAGAACCGATTCCGTCTGCTTAGATTTTTCTTCTGCTTGCTTTAGTTTCGTACCATAACCTGGAAATTCCAGTGGGTCATTCGAATGGAGTTCAACATCCCATTCTTCAAAGCTTCCGGGATCAGTAATTAGCTCTAAGCGTTCATGCGCAGTGATTCGGAAATGATAATTACAGCTTGTGCAGACCTGATCATTCTCCACAAGGTCTTTTTTATAGAGAGCCTCCCCGCAGTTGGAACACTTCACCCACAGACCATCGGGTAGCTCTTTACGATTCGAGGGCGCTGCCGGTGGATTCTGTTGCTGAACAGACCCCGTCGAGGGTAGGGTTACATATTTAGGTTTACGAAATATATCTTTAAACATACTCTAACTAGCTCCTCATCAGGCTAGTAATAATCTCATTTGCTTCTTCCGCTTCCGATTCCGGAACGAGGATTTCGACAGAAGCATGCTCACCCAAATGGGCTGAACCAATGGGCCTGAGTTGAACCAGCATTCCTTCATCCATTAAAATTTTTTTGTACTTTTCTGCAATCGCCTTATTGGGCGCAATGTAAATAACGGTCCACATAAATTGATCCCCCTTATTCAAAAAGAGAAACATACCCCGTTTGACGGATATGTTCTAACCGTTACTGTATTAACGTTTTATGACAGCTATCAAAATAATAGCAGATAAGCATTTATCATTGATTTATCATATCATAGCCCCTGAGTTTCTGCAAGAAAGGGACGTGACAAGGATCGTGCAAAAAAGCGAGTCGAAACCATTGGCTATCAATCGTGTGGATATCTCTCCAAAAGCGCCTTTTCCACATGTGGGGGCACGAACTCAGAGATACTTCCTTTAAGGCTGGCCGCCCATTTAATCGAGCTCGAACTGATAAAGGAAAAGTCACTTTTGGTCATCAAAAAAACGGTTTCGATATCTGGCGCGAGTTTCTTATTCATTAAAGCGAGTTGGAATTCGTATTCAAAATCCGCCATGACTCTCAAGCCTCGGAGAATTGCTTTTGCACCGCACCGCCGTGCGAGTTCAACCGTAAGTCCTTCAAATCCTTTGACTTTTACCCCTTTCATGTCTTTGGTGGCTTCTTCTAACAAAGCTACCCGCTCCTCGAGGGAAAAAAGAGTAGTTTTATTACTATCGACCGCAACAGCCATAATGATTTCATCAAAAATCTCCGATGCTCGAGCTAGAATATCCAAGTGTCCATTGGTTACAGGGTCAAATGTACCTGGATAAATTGCAGTTTTCACATTCATACCTCACTTCAACTAACCTTCCACGCCACATTTTCTTGCCCCAGGATTTGCCCGAGATCCCCAATGAGCGCTTCTAAATCTTTAACCCAAAATTCTTGTCGGCTTTGGATAACTTTCTTGTTTTCTTCAAAATAGAAATAGACCGGACAGGGACCTGTATACCTTTGAAGTATGGGTAGGACTCGATCTAAAAGGGGTGTGTCCTCCTGAGAAAATCTCAGGAAAAGTTTTCTCTGCTTTAAATCATTTTTTTGTTTGAGGGTAGCGCTCTGATCGGACTTCCTGCTCGCGAGAGTTTGGGGAGGCGTACTTAAGTAAGTACTCGTGCCCTGGTTATGCGGCGTCCGATGCTCGGGTAAATGATCTAAATCATAGATTTTTTCAGCAAAAAGTTTCTTCTCATCCTCGCGGACATTAAATTTCCCTTCGATAATCAGGATTTGATCATCGCCGAGTCCCGACATTTGCGCAAAAACGCGAGGAAAAATCAGGACTTCAATCGTGTCGGTTAAATCTTCGAGAAAAAAGCTTGCCATCATCTCCCCCTTTTTTGTAACGGTCGTTCGATATCCGGTAACTAAGCCTCCCAGAATCACACGATGGTCTTCTTCGGACTCGAGACAGGTCATAATGTCTGAAGAAATGGCGTTCTTAAGCTTGTCCATGACCCCTGAAAGGGGATGCCCTGAAAGGTAAAGACCTAAATACTCTTTTTCCATATTGAGCAACTCGCGTTCTGGGAATTCAGCGATCTCGGGTAAGGTCAGCCCTTCGTCCACAGAATCGCCCAAATCAAAGAGCGAGATTTGGCCACTTTCTTTATCTTTCTGTCGCTGCTGAGCCATCTCCAGAACCTGGTCCAATCCCAAAAGTCCCTGGGCACGACCACAGAGCGAGCTAAAAGCCCCTGCTCTTAATAAACTTTCTAAAACCCGTTTATTTAATACCTTACTATCGACGCGGATACAAAAATCATAAAGTGAGGTAAAGGGGCCGTCCTGCCGTGCCTCAAGAATTTTCTCAACAACGTTCGCACCCACATTGCGAATAGCACCCAAACCGAATCGGATCCCTTCTCCTTCGATGCTAAAATCCACCCCGCTTTTTTGAACATTTGGAGGCAGAACTTGGATTCCTAACGTTTTCGCATCCTGAATATAGAAGGAAATTTTGTCCGAAGAATTCATGACTGTGCTCAGTAACGCAGCGGTAAATTCCTGAGGATAATGGGCTTTTAAATAGGCGGTTTGATAAGAGATCACGGCATAGGCGGTCGCATGGCCCTTGTTAAACCCATATTCCGCAAACTTGGCCATTAAATCGAAGATTTCTCCGGCATCTTTCTCAGTGAGTCCTAACTTTAACGCTCCTGAGATGACCCATTCTCCATCGGCGTTTTGTAACCCATAGATAAAATTTTGCCGTTCCTCTTCCATGATTTCTTTTTTCTTTTTGCCCATTGCCCGACGGAGCAAATCCGCTCGGCCTAACGAGTATCCCGCCAAATCTCGAGCAATCTGCATGACCTGTTCCTGATAGACGATAATTCCATACGTCGAACGCAAAATCGGTTCCAGCTTCGGATGCAGATAGGTAATTTCACCCCCATGTTTACGGCGGATGAATTCAGGAATTTGGTCCATCGGACCCGGACGGTAAAGGGCCAACACTGCAATAATATCTTCAAAGCAGGTCGGTTTCAAGTCTTTGAGAACCGATCGCATGCCCCCACTCTCGAGCTGAAATACACCAGTGCTATTCCCGGAAGAAAGCAAAGCGTAAGTCTCCGGGTCATCAAGGGGAAGATGCTGAAGATCGAGCGCAAGTCCGTGCGTTTCTTGAATCAGCCTCAAAGCCACTTGGAGGATCGTCAAGTTGCGCAAACCTAAGAAGTCCATTTTCAAAAGCCCGATTTCCTCCACAGTTTTCATCGGGAACTGAGTCATTAAAAAACTGCCGTCTGATGTCTTCTGGAGAGGTAGATAACTCATCAAGGGATCCTTAGCGATTACCACCCCAGCGGCATGGGTTGAAACATGCCTTGGCATCCCTTCAACCGCTTGGGCCAGCTCAAAGAGACGTTTGATCTCTGGATCTTCAGCAATCATCTTGGGCAAATCGGGTGAAACCGCTAACGCTTTTTCCAACGTCATCCCAATATCGCTTGGTATGGCTTTCGCCACTTTATCCACCCGGGCTAAGGGCAAAGCCAGAACACGTCCGACATCGCGAATTGCAGCTTTAGCGCCCATCGTTCCGAAGGTGATAATTTGGCACACCTTATCGGTCCCGTATTTTTCCGTCACATAATGGATGACACGTTCCCGGCCCTCTGGGTCAAAATCGATGTCAATATCCGGCATACTGATCCGTTCCGGATTGAGAAATCGTTCAAAAAGTAAATCATGCTGTAACGGTTCAACCGTAGTAATCTCCAACAGATATGCCACCATGCTTGCTGCGGCCGACCCACGGCCTGGTCCGACGCCGACACCGTGCGTGCGGGCATACTGACAAAAATCTGCGACAATTAAAAAATATCCTGAAAACCCCGTTTGGGAAATGACCCCAAGTTCATACTCCAAGCGCTCTTTTTGTTCCTCCGTCTGCTCGGGATAAAACGTCGGAAACGCTTCCAAACATTCCTGACGCAAGTAAGTGTCCAGCGTATACCCTTCTGGAACTTGGAATACGGGCAAGTAATGATCGCCGAACGTGAAGTCCACTTGGCAACGTTCAGCAATCAGGGCCGTATTTTCGAGGACTTCCGGATGCTCCCCGAACAGCAGCTTCATCTCTTCTTCGGATTTGAGGAAAAATTCCTGACTGGAAAAGCTCATGCGTGAAGCATCCGCTAAATTCTTTCCGGTCTGAATGCACAGAAGCACATCCTGAACAAACGCGTCTTCCTGTTTAATATAATGAACGTCATTCGTCGCCACCATCGGGATCCCTGTCTGTTCATGGACTTTGAACATGCCAGCATTGACTCGTCGCTGCTCCTCTAAACCGTGATCTTGGACTTCTAAAAAGAAATTCCCTTTTCCAAATATCTCTTGATATTCCAAAGCCGCTTGGCAAGCACTTTCATATTGATTGTTTAAAAGATACTCCGAGACTTCCCCCGCCAAGCAGGCACTGAGCGCGATTAGCCCTCGGCTATGCTCGCGTAACAACGCTTTATCGACGCGCGGTTTATAATAAAACCCCTCCACCTGGGCAAGGGTCACCAATCGCACCAGACTATGGTAACCTTCTTCATTTTCCGCGAGTAAGACCAAGTGACGGTTTTTATCGTCTCTTCCCGGAGTCCGTTCCTTTCGTCCATGCGGAGCGACATAAACCTCACACCCGATGATCGGCTTGATTCCTGCTTTATGACAAGCTTTATAAAAATCGATGACTCCATACATCACACCATGATCCGTGATGGCTAAAGACGTCATTCCGAGTTCCGCTGCCCGTTGCACTACTTTATTAATCCGTGCCGCTCCATCGAGCAAACTATATTCCGTATGGACATGTAAGTGGGTAAACATCATTTTCTCCCCTCTTTATATGGGAAAGGCCTTGATTCCGTAAATCAAGGCCGATTCATTCAAGTTTGAGCAAGACTGTTGGGCGCCTTGACATTTTGAGCTATAAATTAAGAGAGCTTTTTACTGCCTTGCCCATTCGTGCTGACATCAGTCCCTTTGCCACAAGCGCGTTTTCAGCGTAAACATCGATTTCTATGTTACAATGTTTTTTCGTCACCAACAGAAGCTTTGCGGTAATCCGCACTTCAGTTCCTACCGCGAGCGGCTGTAACTGATACAGCGTAAAATTCTCAGTGATAGCATCTAAGCGATGTTGTTTGCGCAGCGCAATATAGCCAGCCATATTCATAACCGTGACTAAAACACCGCAGCTCACCGAGCCAAATTCATTGATCATAAACTTAGTAATTTCCCCTGCAATTGTGAGGTTTTCCGGATCTTCGACGTAACGAAAGCCGCTTAAAATTAGGTTGTCGACGGTTTCTCCAAATTGAGGCTGTTGTTGCACCTGCTGATATGCTTCAAGCACATCTTGGAGGCTAATGATTCCGATCAGTTTTCCTTGCTCAACAACCGCGGCAATCTCCCAGCCCTCCCAGACCATAATCCGAGAAACATGGGTAACCGAGTCATCTCGGCCTACCACATAGGGCTTCGAATTCATCACCTCAACGACCGAAGTTTTCATGTTAGCTCCAGCGAGATCGACGGCAGTGATAATCCCCACAACCGTCATTTCTTCATCGACTACGGGGAAACGGCTATGGGAAGTTTTCTGAGAAAGTTCATACCAATCTTGAACCGTTGCTTTCGTCGTTAAATATTGCACATCTTTAACCATGATATCTTCCACGAGCACGAGTTCTTTCTCAATTAACCGATCATACAAAGCTCGATTAATCATCGTCGTCACTGCAAACGTATCATATGGAGATTGAATGATCGTTAAGTTCTTTCGAAGTGCTAAATCAAGAACATCTTGCTCAGGATCAAATCCACCCGTAATAAGCAACGGCGATCCGTGATCTAAAGCGAAAAGTTGGGCATCGTGACGATTTCCCACGATGCAGAGCCCGACTTCTTCTAAATAGCGCTCCATAGCTTCAATTTCCATCGCAGCGATAACAAATCTATTGGGAGAATGATCAAGACCTTCCGCTCCGCAGATGACACTTCCCTCCACAATTTGCGAGACTTCACGCAAAGTCAAATCTTCAATCTGACGTTCCTTGACCCCTTCAATGCGTATCGTTCCCACTTTGGGAATAGAACGGACAAAGCCTTTATTTTCAGCTTCTTTAATCGCTCGATAAGCGGTTCCCTCGCTCACATCCAATTCTCGAGCTATAAAACGGACAGAAACCTTGCTTCCTACAACAAGGTCCTCGATAAAGCTTAAAATTTGTTGATGTTTTGTTTGGCTCAATGTTGACGCGCTCCCACTCTTTATTGGACAATATTAACTGTATTATAACATAAGAATTCTATTTCAGCCATTGAGTGCAATCACTCAGTTAAAATATTATCAAATCTATCTGCAGAATATTATTCTCCTCTGCGCTCTTTTTTCTTGCGCTGCGTCATAATCCCCCCGATTTTACCAGCATCCTTGGCGCTGAGAGAATGCCACCCCCTATCGCGCACTTGTTCGATTAAGCCCAATTCAGCGGCTATCTCCAGCTTTAAAGCTTCATAGGGATCAGTTCGTTTAAGCATAATCTTCTTTTCTTTCTTCGCTTGAGCCCCATTTATGGCTTGATCACCCTTCGCAGTTCGCTCATCCTTCATAGGTTATATTCCTCCTCTACTCATCCCTTGACTAATATAATGTGGACAAACTGGGCCTTTCTCCCCGTGTCGGTGTTCTAATCGGCAACGTCCATCAATGTGAAAAAGGCAGTTCGCTGTGCATATTTTTTGTGTCATACTCTTTCAACTCCTTAATCCCATTTTTGCCGAATTTCACAAAAAAATACCCTTTTTCAATCTGAAAAAGGATTTCATTTTAGAGTTAATATGAATTACAATGACTGTAACGTGTGGTGAAATAATTAAGAAAACAGATGTTCCGACGAAACTTAGCTTAAAGTCGTGTTTAAAAATAGATTTGAAAGGATAGGATATTAAGCATAATGAAACGAAACTATGACGTTATACTTTTTGATTTAGATGGTACCTTAACAGATTCAAAGTTAGGTATTCTAAACTCTGTTCAATACGCCTTAAACTATTTTGGAATCAAAGAGATAGATCCTGAAAGCTTAACAAGGTTTATTGGGCCTCCACTTAAAGAATCTTTTATGGAGTATTATCATTTTGATGAGGATATGTCCATACTTGCTATCGAAAAGTATCGAGAGTACTTTTCGTCTAAAGGTATATTCGAAAATGCAGTTTACCCAATGATTCCAGAATTGCTCGAAAATCTGTCCAGCAAGGACCTAAAGATAATCCTAGCGACATCGAAACCTACGGATTTCGCACAGCGCATATTAGATCATTTTAATTTAGATCAATATTTTTGTTTTACTGGTGGGAGTAACTTGAACGGAAGTCGGACGAAAAAAAGTGAAGTTATTGCGTACGCTTTACAGAAAAGTGACATACAGGGCAAAACCAATGTTGTCATGATCGGAGATAGAAAGTTCGACATAATCGGTGCCAGGGAAATTGGCATCGATTCGATCGGTGTTTTATATGGATATGGCACTCGAGATGAACTTAAAATGGAAAGCCCCACATACATGGTAAATCGGGTAGACGACCTAAGAGGAATTTTACTTTAATACTCTAAAAAAATAAAATGAGCTTTTACTTTTCTAACCGCTTGTAAATGATATATAACCCAAGTTTGGCGACATAAATTACCAATGCAAGCTGGGAGCGGGTTTCAGGTTTCAAGAAATCTTTGTAGTCCCTAATCAAAAACAGAACCCCTTTAGCCCAGTAAAATCAATAGTTCGGAGAGGTCATTTTC
>NZ_DATLJA010000031.1:0-10366 GCF_035539115.1 Desulfitobacterium sp.
GGCGTCATCAATAACCTCATTGGCTGACTGGGCACAATAGAGTTTAGCTAAGGCTGAAGAGATTTGAAGAGGCAGACCATTATCCGCTTCCCAAGCGCATTTATAAACCATGTTTTTCATATTCTCGATTTTTATTTTCATATCCGTGAGTTTCTCTTGGATGAGTTGGAAAGATCCGATGGTCTTACCAAATTGGACCCGTTGATTAGCATAACGAGCAGCATCCTCAAAGGCACATTCCGCATAACCACACACTGATGCGGCCATTAACAGACGTTCAAGTTCAAAGTTAATCAGAACCTGCTTGAAACCATTACCCTCAACGCCGACCAGATCTTTTTCCTCAAGTTCAACATTTTCCAGATACACCTCGCAGGTATCCATCATATGCCAACCAATTTTTTTCAGTCTTTCGATTTTGATCCCAGGTGCCTTCATCGGAACCCACCACATTGTAAACGCATTGCGTTTGTCGGCTTCACCAACCTCCTCGGCGTTGCGGGCTAAGCAAAGCATATAAGGTGCAGTGAGGGCATTGCTCATAAAGGTTTTATGACCGTTAATATAGACATTCCCGTCTTTACGGGTAAAAGTGGCCGCAGCCGCGCTGCTGTCGGAGCCTGCCTGTGGCTCGGTAAAGCCCAAAACAAAAGCAACCTTACCCGCTTGAACCTCTCGCATTGTATCGGCCTTTTGCTCTTCAGAGCCAAATTCCAGCATATCCGCAATGGATAAGGCTTGTCCAAACGCAAAGTGTGGACCACCATTCTTGGTTATTTCTTCCGCAACCAGCATCATCGTCATTGTATCGACAGGAGTTCCGCCATACTCCTCAGGAACGCCTAACATGCCAAAACCATTTTCCGTTAACGCATCGATAAACCTTTTCGGATTCTCGCCTTTCTCATTACACTCTTTCATATATTCTTCTGTACAATCTCTAGCGATGATCTCCCTAAGACTTTCTAATAATAATTCCTGTTCTTCATTCAGTTTAAAGTCCATTACTCATTCTCCTTTTTAATTGATAGATTGGTTCATAATAGACATTTTCGCTCAGTAAATTTTTAGTTTCTTCAATACGTTCTTTACAATTAGAAATTAGCTGGTCAATACGTCTTCGATGGTCTCTGATGATCCCTAAATGTGCCGTCAATAGAGATAGTCCACGTCCAGCGCACGAACCTTCTCCAGACTGTTCATATACATCCCCAACATATCCTGCTCATAACTCCAGAACATAACGCTGGGATTGATGTGTTCAAGGATGTGGTCCCCGCAGAAGAATAGCTTGTGCTTCTTTTCGTATAAACCAATATGCCCTGGAGTGTGGCCTGGCGTAGCAATGATTTCAAAAACATAATCTCCAACGCATATCGTATTACCTTCCCTCACGGGATAAAAAACGACATTCGCTGTGGAATTGTCTCCGAACTCGTCGTCTAGAGCTGGAATAAAATCCTTTTCAGCGGATAACACCTCGTATAATTTTGCGGCAGGTGTTTTACTCGTTCTTGAATAAACTGGGTTGATCAACTCTCCGTCGACTTGACTCATATAAACGGCTGCCCCTTGTTCCTGGAGAAAGGAAGCCATACCGACATGATCGGGATGCATATGGGTTAACATTAAATCTGTTTTACTTAAATCAACGTTGAGTTCTCTGATCCCTTGAATTATGGCTGCTCTGCCCTGTTCAGTATTAAGGCCTGTATCAATGATGAGATTTCGTTGATCCGACAGGACGATATAACTGTGAATGGCTTTAAGTTGAAATTTAGGCAGCGGAATTTCGTTGAGATAGATTTGGGGGTATACTTCTATGACCAATTTTTTTCACCCCAAAGAACTTTTATTGAGAGCTAGCAGAAAAGTCTTATACATTTCCCTAAGCCTGAATTTCTGAATCTTCCCCGCGCTATCTACGGGAAAACTATCGACAAAATCAATATAGCGAGGCTTTTTATAACTGGATAACTGCTTTTTACAGTATTCTTGCAGCTCTTCCGCAGTCAGCGTATATCCTGTTCGGAGTTTAATGACCGACATAACCGCTTCCCCGAATAATGAATCTGGGACACCAATCACTGCACAGTCCTGGATGGCAGGGTGACTTCGGATGACACCCTCTACCTCCTGGGCAAAAACATTCTCCCCTCCAGTCTTAATCATGTCCTTTTTGCGATCCATAATATAGTAATAACCATCCTGGCCTTGCTTGAACATGTCCCCTGTATGCACCCATCCTTCCTTGAGGGTCTTGGCGGTTAATTCAGGTTGATTAAAATATCCTGACATGATCGACGGTCCTCTTACGATACACTCTCCCACTTCTCCGACTTGAACATCCCGTCCTTGCTCATCCACGATACGCAGCTCGAAAAAGGGCATTGCCCGACCGACACTATTTATTTTTTCCGAGTGGTTGCTTGCCATTTCACGAGTCAGCACACTCGACGTACCTGCTCCAGATTCCGTTTGCCCCCAACCATAGTTAATTTCACAGTTAGGAAAGGCTTCATAGGTTTTGAGAATGATTTCGGGAGAAGTTCCGCCTGCCGACATCTGAACTAACTTAACCGATGTTAGATTAAATTCTTTAAAGTTGGGGATATCAATCAATCTGAGGTAGGTACTTGGGGGAAGCAATAACAGATAGGTGACATGGTAGCGTTGAATTTGCTTGAGGATGTCTTCTGGTTCAAAGGCATCACAAATCACAAGTTGTGCGCTCGCTGCCATGACACAAAGCAGCCAGGATATTCCCCCTTGGTGATGGAGTGGACACTGAACCATTACGACCTCATCTGGAACCCCCCCATTTTGTTTTGAGTCATAATGCTAATGGTTTGGAAGAGGTCACTTTCATGGGTACGCATGACTCCTTTGGAGCGGCCCGTTGTTCCACCTGTGAATTGAATTCTGCTCAAGTCTTTTCCACTCACACATACATTGGGTTCTCTTGTATCGTCATTACTCACTAATTGTTCAAAGGAGTATTCTCCTGAAACCTGATCACCCGAGCAAATCAAAGTTTTGACCGTATTCAATTGATGTTTTACTTCTTCGACCGTTTGAGCATAAATGCTACTGTACACAAAGGCTTTGCATTCAGCAGAATCCACCAACCACTTGATCTCCCGAGAAATCAAACGATGGTTCAAAGGAACAGCAACAGCCCCGATCTTCAGTAGAGCAAAAAACAATTCAATGATCTGATTACAATTTGGGAAAAGATACCCTACCTTATCGCCCTTTGTAATTCCCAGTCCTATTAAAGAATGGGCCAGGCGGTTAACCCTTTCGTTCAGTTCCCGATACGTAAAGTGCTGATCCTTATAGACAAGGGCCGTCTTATCTGGATATCGATGAGCATTCAAAGTTAACAAATAACCAACATTGATAGGAAACATCGTTTTTCTCTCCTTCTTACAAGGCTGACCAACTCGTTTTTTTAGCCAGTCAACGTTATTCGAAAGGTTAAGGTTTAACTGGATCAGGCTACATTTTATCCTTACTAGGCATAGCTGCTTCGCTATTATTGCTCGGCAAGAAAATCAAAGCAGCGATAAACATGGCTACCGCAATTCCGATGATAATAAAGCTCATTTGGTTTACAGCCGTGACCATTCCATTAAAATTAGCTTGATTGAACATATTCTGAAAGTTGATTCCCAACTTGCTCAGATAGTCAAGTAACGTCGGATCGATAGTCTTACCCGCAGTTTTTGCCGCGTCCACTATAGCAGGTAACATTTCTTGACTCACCCCTGCCTGTGTTGCTTCAGCCGTTATTTGAGTTGTCAACGAAGCAGCCGAGATTGCACCAAAGGCAGCTAACATCGTGGTTTGTCCGGTGGGACTTCCTAGGTCACGAATCATGATGTATGTGCCTGAACCAGTGCCTAATTTTTCCTTGGGAACAGCTGACATACTCATCTTCATACAGCTAGGCGCTAACAATAGCAACGACCCTGACATGACACACAGTGTTAGTACAATATACCAAAATGGGGTATTCACATTATATTGTGAATAAAGAAGTGCACCTATAATAAAACATCCAATGCCTGTGAGTATGATGTTTTTAATCTTAACCTTATCACTTAACTTTCCACTGATTAGAGAGGTGATGATACCTACAATATAAATGTACGAAGTTAAAATGCCTGCATATTGGGTCCCTAAACCCGGCTTGGCCGTAACAAAATAAGAATTTGTAAACACGGAACCTTGAGAACAAAGAGCAATAAAGAAATATATACCAATAGGTGCAATAAAGTAGCGATTCTTTAAGATCGAAAAATCGAGTGTAGGATGGTCGCATTTCTTTTCTACCTTCCAAAAAGAGAGTGCGAATATAATGGCTAAGGCTAAGAAACCCAATGTAACGGGAGACTTAAAGCCTAGATTGGCTACCAGTATCGACATTGATAACCAAGTACCCACTGTGAGTAAAAGTAAAATAGATCCAAGTAAATCAAAAGGTTTCTTTGCCGTTGTTGGAGTCTCCGGTACTACTGATTTGACTAAAATAATGCCCAGAATAGCTAAGGTTCCATTAACAAGATAGAGAGACTGCCAACCAAACTTAGTAATTAAAAGACCACCCAGAATTCCGCCTGTAGCTGAACCTATACTACCTACCGCAGAATATACGCCAATGGCTACACCTCGCTTTTTCGGTGGAAAGAGATAGGTCGCATAGGAAAGTCCGGCAGGGATAACACAGGCAACACCAATTCCTTGGATCAACCTTGCCGCTAAGAAAAACGGATAGTTCATGCTTGCAGCTGCCATGAACTCACTGAAGGAAAAAATAACCATTCCAATAAGAGCAATCCGTTTACGACCAACTTGGTCGGCGATGTTCCCAAAAACAGGTCCGAATACCGTAGCTGTAAGATAATAACAAAGGCTAATCAACGCTGCGGATGCTACAGGAATACCAAATGCTTTGGTCAGAACCGGTAGCGCTGGAATCTGAAAGGACATCGCTTCAATCATGGTGAAAGTGCCAAATAGCAATCCTAGATACGCAACCCATGGGGATTTTACCGTTGCTTGATCACTTACCATTTTTCTTCCTCCTTTAAAAAACACACCTTATCCCTGACGAAAAATGATCCCGAATCCCCCTCTCGGATACTTCCAATCAATAGCCTCTTTCTCACATATTGCCCGGCAGGTTCCACATTCGAGGCAGCCTGCCCACTCAACAATGATTTCCCCATTCAGTTCACTGTATAGCCCTGCTGGACAGACCAAAAGGCAGCTTTTAGGTTGGCAAGATTTACAAAGATCATTGTTGATGAGAATATGAGGTTCTCCCTCATCCACTTCGAATTTGTTTAAACTCAACTTATCGGGTAAACTTACTCGATTCATAAGGCACGCACCCCCATAATTCCATCCTTTGCTAAGTCGAACATGGAGATTCCGCATTCTTTAAACGACTTCGTCGCAACCTTCATCAGATGTTCTTTCGGCGTCAAATCATGGGTATAAACTTTGTTAAATAGCTTATTGACTACGGATGAATAATCCTTATACAAACGATCACTTTCCATAAACCCAGGTGCCTTAGCATAGAATTTTAAATCTTTCATGACAAAACTCTCCTCGAGATTACGGCTATAGGCACTTAAGCTATTCTCACTAAAGTCACCCTTTTTCTTAGCTTCAATCACCGCCTCCGCAGCTGCCATCCCCGAACCAATGGCCAGATCCATTCCTCGAATCACAAGCCCACTGTTAATCGTGAACCCTGCAGCATCCCCAATAATCAGCATTCCATCCGTATAAAGCTTTTGTGGTACCATGTTCAATCCGCCTTCACCTGTGAGATGAGCACCATACTCAGTCATTGTTCCGCCCTTCACTAAGGGGGCAATCATGGGATGCTCGAGGAGATCATCGAGGACTTCTGGCGGTTTAACTCTTTCCTTTACCAGATCATCCAAACGCATAACAATCCCGATGGAGAGACTCTCCTGATTGGTATAGAGAAAACCTCCCCCAGCTACTCCATGAGTGGCCTCTCCTAAGATGGCATACGCTGTTCCTTCATTTCCTGTAAGGTGAAACCGTTCTTCAATCGTTGCGCGAGGAAGTTCAATTAGGGCTTTAGCTCCCACGGCTAGATGTTCCAACTTAATCTCACCGCGTAAGCCTGCTTCTTGAGAGATAAAGGAATTGATACCGTCAGCTGCGATCACGACGTCAGCCAGCATTTCCTCATCTCCCGTACTGATTCCAATCACACGGTTTCCTTCTTTAATCACCTTTTCCACTTTGATGCCTGTGACGATCATTGCGCCCGCTTCTTCAGCCTTTTCAGCGAGCCAACGGTCAAATTTCGCCCGAAGGACGGTAACCGCATTATATGGTGTATGTCCCAAGGTTTTACCCTTATACTCCAGGTTAAAATAGTCCTCTTAGGTCATCAATGTGGTGACATAATTGGAGATATAGCGTTCAATCGGAGCTTCTTCCCAGAAGCTGGGAATGAGTTGATCCAGAACACGGCTATAAAGAACGCCACCGCTTAGATTCTTACTGCCCGGATAATCGCCGCGTTCAACGACTACGACTTCTATCCCTGCCTGTGCTAACCGATAAGCGGTAGCAAGCCCCGCAAGGCCTGCTCCGACAATGATAACTTCATATTTATCTGCCATTCGTTCCACCACTTCTTAAAATAATGACTTCTATCTCTCACTGCCTATTTATTGGCTTTGAACTTCTCGATCAGGAGCGGGAGTACCTTATAGAGATCTCCGACAATGCCATAATCAGCATGTTTGAAAATAGGGGCTGCTTTGTCTTTATTCACAGCGATAATTACTTTCGCCTGATTCACTCCAACTAAATGTTGCACTTGTCCGGATATTCCTACGGCAAGATAGACCTCTGGTTTTAAGATGGCACCGGAAACTCCGATATAGCGTTCCGTAGGAAGCCAATTAACGCCTTCAGCAATGGGACGCGAACATCCGACCTCAGCTCCAATTTGTTCAGCCAGTTCTTCCGCAATTTTAATATCTTCTTGATTGGCAATCCCGCGACCAACACCAACAACCCGTTTAGCCGCACCAAGATTAACCGTAGCGCTTGGTTTAGTCTTCTTCTCGAGAAGCTTGACTTTATTGGAGGGTTCCAGATAATCTACCGAAATCACATTTCCTTGACGGCTCGTATCTTCGGGAAGAGCCGTATATACGCCTGCCCCAACAGTAACAATCGTTGTTTCCGTCAGAGATTGTTCCGTTCGGAAGGCCGCTCCTCCATAGACCAGGTGGGTCACTTGAACTTTCTCATCGATTTTGATTTTAGCTGCATCTACAAGAACGCTTGTCCCCATACTTGCTGCTAAGCGACCCGCAATGAGTTTCCCTCGTTTCGTAGGTTGCACCATCAGGAGGTCAGGCCGTTCTTGCTTGAGAAGTTCTAAGACAGTCTTGACGTAATCTTCCATCCTATTTTCGGGTTTAAATTCGCCCAGCCAGTAGACTGTGTCAGCCCCCATAGTAATCGCCTTTCCCGTCTCTTCTTTCGTTCCCAGGACCACCGCTGCGACTTCTTCTCCGAGTTGACGGCCTCCTGCACAGAGCTGAGCTAAAGCGGATTCTTTTTCAGCGATGACCCATACTTTTTTGATCTTACTCATCCTTTTCACCATCCTCTAGAGAAGTTCTTTTTGAATGTTCTCAAATAGCTTTTGCACGACTTCTTCGGAATCGCCCTCGAATATAATCTGTTTACGATCCACCTGTTCTGGTGCTAAGGTGCTCAGAATTTCCGTTGGTTTCTGAATCCCCTCTGTCCCGAGATCAGAAAGTCCCCATTGGGTCACGGTTTTTTTCCCTGCAGCTAAGATATTCTTCATACTGGGGATACGAGGCTGGTTGATATCCGTCGTCACGGAAATCACTGCTGGCAGCATAACCTCTAATACTTCAATCTCATTTTCCAGGGTACGCTCGACGACCAATTTGTCCCCCGCAGGGGTAATCTTGCTGACCGCGTTAAGCGTGGGCACGTTTAACAATTCACCTAACTGAATCCCCACTTGTTGAGAATAGAGGTCTCCGGACCCTTCTCCACAGAGGACAAGATCGAAACTGCCGATTTTGTCAATTCCCGCTTTAAGTGCTTTCGCCGTAAGATAAGCATCCGCGTTCCCCAAACGCTCATCAACAACGAGGAAAAGCTCTTCCGGACCCCTTGAAAGAATCCCTTTTTTCAACTTGGAGTTTTCTAACTGTTTATCCCCCACGCTTAGGGCAGAAACCTTTCCTCCTACCGCTTCTACGATTTGCATTCCTACTTCTACTGCATTTAAGTCATACTGACCAATTTTCCACTCGGCCCGTTCAAGCGATAGGTTACGATCTTGAAGGACCACGATATCCTGTTCATCTGGTACGATTTTATAACATGAAATAACGTTCATATTTTCACCTCAATCATTAGAGTTCTAAAGAATAGTTATTGTGTTCTTTCTTATTTCTTAATAATCTTCTTATCATAGAAATCTTGAATCTCAGCCTCACTAAAACCTAATTCACTTAACACATCTTCATTATCCATTCCATAAGTGGATCCGCCGCGGTAGATCTGGCTAGGGTTATTTTTGAATTTAGGAATGGGTCCTACACCTTTAACCATCCGCTTCGTAATCGGGTCATACCACTCTGTAATTGTTTCTCTCGCTTGGTACTGTGGGTTGGTCAACATCATGTCATAGGTCATGACTACACTGCACGGAATATTATGCTCGTTTAAAATTCTGTCGACTTCCTCTGCCGTATGGGATTGACAGAAATCTCGATTCGCTTTCACAAATTTCTCGGCCCGTGCTTTATCTTTCTTCAAGATAACTGTGTGCATTTCCGCAAAATCCGGGTCATCTGCCAGGCCCCAGAGAGCCTCGACGCGTTTCAACGTGGCAGCGCCGCCTAGACCTGTCATCACATAATTACCGTCCTTGCATTTTTGGATACTTTCCGTGGCTGATATAAGATCTTTATTGCCCATGCGAGGAGGCTGTTTCCCAAAGTTGACCCCTTCCGTGAGGAAATTCCCTTGAATGCGAGCCAAACATTCGTACTGGGCGATGTCAATACTCTCCCCGATACCCGTTTCCCGTGTCCGGTAGAGTGCTGCCACCGAAGCCCACGCTGCTGTTAGCGCTGTAAAATAATCACCCGTAAAAGGCTTCACTGCATAGGGAGGTGCCGGTTCGGGCTCTCCATTAATGGCCATAAAACCACTAAAGGCTTGTCCAATAGGGTCATAAGAACCCCGCTTAACATAATTAGGATCCCCCGTCTGCCCAAAGCCAGAAATGTGCGCGATCACAAGTTTGGGGTTTATTTCCCATAACGCTTCATCGGTCAGTCCCCATTTCGCCCAAGTTCCTCCTTTAGAATTTTCAACCAGGACATCGCACCCGCTGAGGAGACGAGCTAAAATCTCTTTACCTTCAGGAGAAGGAACATCCAGAGCAATGGCTCTTTGATTCCGATGCTCTACCGTAAATACATCTCCGAACATACGAAACATATCAGGGGCTAACGTACTTTCAGCGTAGATTACATCGGCTCCCTGTTCAGCAAAAAGCGTACCTACAAAGGGCCCGGCTATTGCTGAACCTACGGCTACTACTTTTACACCTTGCAAATTCCCGAAGGTCGGCATCTCATTACTTTCCATAATAAATTCCATCCTCCTTACAAATTAGAGTTAATAGTGGCGAACCTTTCTTTATGGTTCCTCACTGTAATATTGCATAACTTATGCCAAGTCCTCATAAAATGAGGAAACCCTCTATTGGTCAGGTTTGAATGTCTATCGCTTGCACTTTGTGAATGTAATTTTGCTCACTATCTTGAACAGTTTGTTCAGACAAACTGTTCAAGATAAATTTGGCTTTGAAAACCACTAATCTTAGTGTAAAATTAAATGTGAAAAATATAACGATTTTTAGTAATTTTTTTCTCAATTCGACGGAATTGTTTACAAACTCTATGGTTCGTTCAGGAGGTGCAAAAATGCCAAGTACACAAGAGAACGTACTCGAGGCCTGGAAGTCCTTTATTTCGCGAGAAATCATTCTCGAAGATAAGATAAGGCCCGAGGTGGCCCGGTCGTGGCAGCGATGCAGGGCTCAGGGACTTGATCCCTGGTCATCAAGCTTCCCTAAAAGCTTGGATTCTGTTCTAACCCAAGTTTGGCGACATAAATTACCAATGCAAGCTGGGAGCGGGTTTCAGGTTTCAAGAAATCTTTGTAGTCCCTAATCAAAAACAGAACCCCTTTAGCCCAGTAAAATCAATAGTTCGGAGAGGTCATTTTCCAATTT
>NZ_DATLJA010000032.1:0-43982 GCF_035539115.1 Desulfitobacterium sp.
AACCCGGCTTTCGCCGAGCTTTGCGATATAGAAGACTTGGTCAGCGCCAAAGCGGTGGCCTTAGTCGCCTTATCCTGCCGAACTTAACCGCATTCATCGTAGGAAAGCGAAACCGCTGGTTGCACTTAGAGTTTATCTGCCGAAAATTTATACTTTCTGTTAGTATAAAAAAGAAGGGATTTAAGCCCCTTCTTTTTAATATATCCTGAGAACTCAGAAGAACACACGTCAAAGTGAAAAATGGTCCACTTGGAGGAATTATATGTTGGATCTTATGCGCATTTTTGTCCAGGTTGTTGAGGAAGGAAGTTATACTTTAGTCGCTCATCATTTGGGAGTCAGTCAGCCGGCAATTTCCAATCATATGCGTTCTTTGGAAGATAAACTTGGAGTTAAGCTTTTTCAAAGGCATGGTAAAGGTTTCATTTTGACCCAGGAGGGCGAGGTATTCTACCTCCACGCCCAGCGTATCTTGGAGGAGTGGAACCGGCTCAAAGAACATCTCGAAGAAAATTGTGCTGAGGTAAGTGGCAAAGTTCATATCGGAGCCTCACATATTCCGGGAGAGTATCTATTGCCCTATACCTTAGGGCCCTTCCAAAAAGACTATCCGAAAATCAGTTTTAAGTTGAGCATTGGGGATAGCCTGGAAATGGCCGACAAAGTACTTTCCCAAGAAGTCGATTTTGCCGTGATCGGGTCTAATTTCAAAACAGATAAGTTAAATTCTGTTTTCTGGATGCCTGATCAGATAAAACTCGTCTTTACCAAGGATCATCCTTTAAATCAGCTTGAAGTTATTCAGGCAGCGGATCTTAATAATTACGCTATGGTTATTCGTGAGAACGGTTCGGGTCACCGCCGGGCGGTCGAGGATGCTTTAATAAACTTAAACTTGCACCTCGAGGATTTCAGGATTAGTTTGGAAGCCGGTAGTACAGAAGCCGTTAAGAATGCGATACGGGGAGGTTTGGGGTACTCCTTTATCTCGATCAGTGCTCTGCAACCCGATGATGATGCTTTGGTGGCACGGGATGTCGCTGGTCTGGAAATTGAAAGAGGTTTTTATCTCATAACTCGCCGGAATAAGCTGTTAACCAAGCCCACGCAGCTTTGCTATGATTTTCTAACAGGGTCTACAATTGAAAAACAAATCTTAAGAGAGTAAAGGGAGGAGTTCGTTATTGGAGCCTTTTATCTCCCACTTTAACCGTTTAGCTGTTGATACATTGAGACACTATATTCCAGAACAGGCGCAACCGATAACCTTAATTTATGGACCGACAGGTGTTGGCAAAACGGAGTTGTTAAGAACGCTGTATCGCCAACATAAAAATCCTCAGGTTTTGTTGATTGATGCACTCACGTTTAGTCAAAATTATGCTTTTGCAGCTCAGGAAGGCTCCCTCAACGATTTCCGGCTGCACATGAGAACGCTTAAACTCATAATTCTGGATCGTTTAGAAATACTTAAAGGGAAAAAGCATACACTCGAGGAACTTCTCCATACTCTAGATGCTTTGGTCAGTCAAGGCGGAAAGGTTGTTACTAGTTTCCAAGGTGAGCCACAGGAGTTAGCTTTTATGGGCACGAAATTATCTTCTCGTTTTTTAGGGGGAATGACGATCCCTGTATTTGCTCCCTCTCCACTTGAACTGGAGGATTATGCTAACCGTTATGCGCGCTCTCGTTTTTTGCTCCTGCCGGAAGCGATCCTGCAGAGTATTGCTGAACAGACTTCAAGTCTAGTAGAGGTTCAGAAACTGATTAAAGACTTTGGGTTATTTTCCGGAAATTGTGGGGAGAATCAAGATGTTGAATTAACAGAAGAATACTGGCAGGATTTTCTTGAGACACAAAGAAAAAGAAGAGAAGCGGAATTAACGTCGGCTAACATTCTTCGTAAGGTCACTGAGCTAACCGGTGTTTTACCTGAGGATATCAGAGGTAATTCGCGTGCAGCGGCACCACTCGCGTCAAGAAGGTTAGCAGTTTACGCTATTCGTAAACTCTGTGTCTGGTCTTATCCTCAGCTCGGGGAATACTTCCAGCGAGCGCATAGTGTCATGATCAAGTCTTACCATCAATTTGAAGAAATGATGAAGGAAGACCCGGACTGGCGAAAAAAGTTCGAAATATTGCAAGATTATTTTGATCAGGATAAGGGGTGATTTCTTGATGCGAGAAGTCCGAAGCCTCGCTGTATTAACGAGCGGGGGAGATGCTCCGGGAATGAATGCAGCGATTCGGGCAGTGGTCCGAAAGGGAATTTATCATGGGCTAAAAGTATTTGGAATCGAACGAGGGTATGAAGGATTAATTCATGGTATGTTTCGCGAGATGAATCTTGGTTCAGTTGCTGATATTGTGCACCGCGGGGGGACAATGCTCATGACGGCACGCTCCCAGGAAATGCGGACCCCAGAAGGTCAGCGAAAGGCTGCTGAACAATTGGGGGTAGATGGGATTGATGCTCTGGTTGTGATCGGGGGAGATGGCTCCTTTCGAGGGGCTCAAACCCTTTCTCTACAAGGCGTACCCATTATTGGGATACCAGCAACCATCGATAATGATATTCCCGGAACGGACTTAACCATCGGCTTTGATACTGCTGTCAATACGGTGATTGAGTCCGTGAGTAAAATCCGGGATACCGCGACTTCTCACGAGCGAACTTTTCTTGTTGAAGTGATGGGGAGAGAGTCCGGAAGCATCGCCCTCCAAGCTGGGCTTGCCTGTGGAGCAGAATCCATTATTGTTCCTGAGATCGAAGTTGACTTGGATGAGGTCAGTAGCAAACTTGTGCGTGGGCATCAGCGCGGAAAAAACCACAGTATTATCATTGTTGCTGAAGGAGCGGGAAGTGCTTATAAGATCGGGGAAGAACTTCAGTTGCGGACCGGTTTTGATACAAGGGTCACTATTCTTGGACATATTCAACGCGGAGGTAATCCGAGCGCTCTCGATGTTGTTACTGCCTCTGAAATGGGGGCCAAAGCAGTTGACCTCTTACGTGCAGGAAAAAGCGATCAAATGACAGCCCGCGTGAATCAAGAGGTGATTGGACTGCCCTTAGAAGTCGCGTATGGACCCCGAAAACCCTTCAATCTGGCTTTGTATAACTTGGCTAATCAGTTGGCGATATAAAAAGTAAGTGAGAGAAGCGAATATACGTAAAAGCGCGCCTGATGTAAAGATGGCGCGTTCATTATTTCAAGGAAGGAATTTTGCTTAATTAAGTCGAATTCATGCTTCTAAGAGGTGAGACTCATGAAGCGAATTTTCGCCCTAGATATTGGTACAAGAATGGTTATGGGCTTGGTTATGGTCAAAGGAGCAGAAGGAGGATATGAGATCCTGGCGAGTGCCCAAACTGAGCATAAGCAGCGAGCAATGTATGATGGACAGGTCCATGATATTGAAGAAGTGGCCCAAGCCGTTTTAAGGGTTAAAGCAGAATTAGAACAAAAAATCAATGAGCCCTTGGAGTCCGTAGCGGTTGCTGCAGCAGGAAGGGCTCTAAAAACAGTGGTCACATCCTATGAACGGAGCGAGCTATTCCCAGTGGTCTGGGCGCGGGAGGATGTTGTTAGTCTCGAAATGGAGGCGGTTCAAAAGGCGCTCCAGAAAATCGGTGGAGTTGGCGTAAGTGGGGCCTATCATTGTGTTGGCTATTCGACCATTGAGAATCTTTTAGAAGGGCAAAAGATTGCGAATTTGGTTGGACAGCGTGGCAAGATCGCCGAAATCAAGGTAATTACGACTTTTCTACCGAGGACGGTGGTTGATGGTTTGTTAGCTGTCATTCAGCGGGCAGGTCTTAAAATGAAAAGCTTGACTTTAGAACCGATTGCCGCCGGTCAGGCAGCTATTCCTCAGGACATGCGCCGCATGAATTTAGTTTTAGTGGATATCGGTGCTGGCACGGCCGATATCGCACTGACTAAGCAGGGGGCTTTTTTTGCTTATGGAATGGTCCCCATGGCTGGGGATGAAGTTACAGAATGCCTTTGTCAAGCTTATCTCCTTGATTTTCAGATGGGCGAAATACTGAAACGAAGCATCGAGAATAGCACGCATTTGAATTTCACCAATTTTTTAGGCGAAAAGACTGAGCTCTCCCAAAGCGAGATTTTGCAATGTATTGCCCCAGTTGTTGATGAATTAGCGAATAAGATTGTTTCGGAAATTTTGAGATTGAATGAAGGTATTCCCCAGGCTGTAATCTTGATTGGGGGAGGAAGTCTAACTCCTCGGCTGCGTGAAATGATAGCCGAGGAGATCAAGTTGCCCTTAAACCGAGTGGGAATCCAGATCCGAGAAAGAATCGAGCAAGTCTTTGGGGAGAAGGAAATCAAAGGGCCGGACGTGATTACCCCAATCGGAATTGGAATCTCGGCTTTAGAGGATCTTGGACTTCGCTACTATGACGTGGGTGTTAACAAGACTCCAGTATCGATCCTCGAGCTGCAGCAGACAACCGTTGCTGATGCTTTACTATCAGCGGGAATGTCCCCTAGAACACTCTTAGGAAGGCCAGGAGCGGCCTTAACATTTGAAGTGAATGGCGACATCAAATTGGTGAAGGGAGATTTCGGAGAGCCAGCTCAGTATTTTGTCAATGAACAACGGGTTAGTCTCGACTATGTTTTAGCGCCTAATGACCAGATTAGGTTTATCCCAGGAGTCCATGGAGAAGCGGCACATATTCGGTTACAAGATGTCTTCCCTAGTTATGAAGAAAAGAACATCATTTTTAATCAAAAACCAATGTTATTCGCACCTCAATTTTACGTTGACGGACAAAAGCTTCCCCCTGATTCCGAGATTATTGATGGCTGGAAAATTGAATATCATCCCAATCAGACCTTGAGCGATCTTTTAGAAGAATTAAGAATACCCGTAGAAAATACCGAAATTCTCCATTTTAAAGTAAGTGGACAAGAACAAGAGTATAGAACAACGCGAGAAATTTTTATTAACGGTCAGCGAGTTGAGGAAGATTGCCTGCTTCGATCTCAGGATCAAATTGAAATTCAAGAGGCCGAACTTAGAATCGCGGATTTAGATTTGCAAGTGAGTCCCATGGTCTTTAGAATTAATGGCGAAGAAATTAATTATCCACCCCAGACATTGAGGATCTATTCACGTGGACAGAGTCTGGAACTTGAAGATCTCGTGAGAGAGGGAATGGAGATTCGGCTTGACGGGTATGAGCGAATGCCCATACTCTCGGATATTCTGCCCTATATTGAATTGTCGCAACCCAAAGGAGCGGGGGAAACCTTAAAAATTCGTGTTAATGGGTTTCCCGGTGAATTTACAACCTTGCTTCACAATGGCGACCGGATTGAGATTGGCTGGAATAATCCGGAAAATTGAATTTTAATCATGTCGAGAGTATCATCTTTGGGATTTTCAGTGTATAATTACAGCTAAGATGATTAATAAAGAAAACTCGGCTTTCGCCGAGCTTTAGCGATAAAGAAGACTTGGCCAAGCGCCAAAGAGCTGGCCTTAGTTGCCTTATCCTGCCGGACTTAACTACGTGCATCGTAGGAAAGCGAAAGCCGCTGGTTGCACTTAGAGTTTATCTGCCCAAAACTTATACTTTCTGTTAGTATTAAAAAAACCCCATCAGAGATGGGGTAGGGGCTTTCGCCCTGGGTGGAAAAGGGTAGAGGAGTGTTTAAAGTTAGTATAGACGTTAATATCGCTCCTGTCCGGACTTTTCCGCCAACAGTTTATTTTCTTCGGTGAGTGGTGGATTTTGAAGTCTTGACAATCTGAGAATTGTCCATAAAATATTAGTGGAGGTGTCATTATTATGGTGTTGCAGTGGATTGTCGGCCTATTTGTTATTACTGCGCTTGTTTTTACGGGATTTGCTGATCACTGGTGCTCAAAGGCAAAGTCTTTAGACTACTTTGAGAAAAAGAAAATTTCATCTGGAAAAGGATTTAGAGAGGCCAATATTCCCGATTCATCAGAATATGATTCTTTCTATTCTGGTTTAAACGCACGCTAAGTTGGGCGAAAATAACTAAAAGGCTTGATGATATATCAAGCCTTTTAGTTATACTAACAGAAAGTATAAGTTTTGGGCAGATAGCATAAGTGCAACTAAGGCTTCCGCCTACGCCAGGGGCTTGGCGCAAGCCAAGTTTTCTTTATAGGTACATATGGGGAATTTAAGGGGGGTTACTATGCATCAATATTGGTTTTTTATTGGTGATTTTCCAATTCGCGCTTACGGAACTATTTTTGCCTTAGCCTTCATTTTAGGAGTAGGAGTCACTGTTTATTTTGCAAAAGTTGAGGGCAAGAAAGAATGGATCGAACCCTTTTTGGATTTAGCACCACTTCTCTTGATCGGAGGATTGATCGGGGCCCGAATTTGGCAAGTCTTTTTCTTTGAGTGGGGTTACTATCGCGAAAATCCTCAGGAAATTATTGCAGTTTGGCATGGGGGGTTATCGATTCAAGGTGGAGTAGTAGGGGCGCTGCTGGTTGCTGGATGGTACACCTGGAAAAAGAAGCTTCTCTTTTGGAAATTGGCAGACTTGGCGGCACCAGGGCTTATCCTAGCCCAAAGCATTGGTCGGGACGCAAACTTGATGAACGGAGACGCCTTTGGCGGCCCGACCGGAGGAGATTTTGGAATTCTCTATCCGGTAGGTACAATTGCCAGGGATACCTTCGGAGCTCAACCGCTCTGGCCGGCTGAGGTATGGGAAGGTCAGTTTGATATCATTCTCTTTGCTCTTTTGCTCATCTTAAAGACAAGAAAATGGCCTTCCGGTTTTATCTTCCTTGTTTATGTCGCAGGGTATAATTCGGTCCGTTTCTTTTTAGAAAATCTTAGGGGTGACAGTCCTCGCTATCTCTTCAATTGGACTGCAGCTCATTGGAGTAGTGCTATTACTGTTGCCCTCGCGTTAGGTCTTATCGTGTGGCGTTTTATGCGCAGTAAAGATCAATCTCCAAACCAAAATCAAGAGGCTCATGAAGCTGAAGAGAAAGTTAATCGTTAAAGCGAAAATTCATCACTGAAATTAAAATATAAAGGGTTCAGTTCAAACTTGAACTGAACCCTTATATTTTTGATGAGTTCATTGAGAAATGAGTTCTTCAGTTTTTAGTGAGCATTCCCGAGGTCCGTTCGAGTGAACAAAAGTCATCTTCCCCAAGAGTAAGAATGTGTTGAATCATCTCTAGGTTCTTGTTTTGCTTTTCTCTGGCCGATAATGTCTCTGAATGAACAGAAGCTAGACTTTCAATGAGAGTTGGGTTCACAGTTATTTTTAGAATTTCTTGGGTACCTGTAAAATGAAACTGGTAAATGGGTTGATGTGTGTCCTCAATGATGAGTGCCCTTCGCCCGATTGTCGCTTTATTAATAATTTGGAAGGCGTCTAAGGCACAAGAACGGGTCTCAGCCTTGACTAAAAGTTCGGAATCGGCAGTTGGACGGATCCCCATTTCTTTCTGGGCAAGAACGGCAACGCGGTACCCTATGGCGATTCCAGGACAGGTATGTCCATGAAAATCAGTAACTTGTTCCCAAGGAGTTTTCTCTACACACATAATTTTTCCTCCTCTAACATTCCTCTTACTCTTATTCTATCTCTTTAAGTAAAAAAATGAAAGAGTTCTCGGAAAATTGAGTGACAATTCGAAATAAATCTTACTTGATCTTAATCGTATGCTTAGCGTTTAAGGATTGCGCCCATGATTCCACCAACTGCACTACATACGAGGGAGATCACCGTTTTTTCACCGAATCCTAACCAAGAAGGAGAACTGGATACGAAGATCGCGGAAACAACAAGTAGGAAGAGCATGAAGCCTACCCCTACAGCAAGGCCGTAGTAAAGTCCTTTTGCTCCTGCTTGATAGGAAGTCAAAGCTGAACCGCAGAAGATACTAATTCCCAAAATAATATTAAGCGATAACTCGGATTCTGGTGTCCGCGTAAAGGCGAGTATAAAGCTGAATAAAAGGGAAAGAACTAACGCGCATAGGGCTGAGATGAGAATTCCCTTAACGACAAGGCTAAGTTTAAAGGACTTCGGCATAAAAGCATTCCTCCTTTGGCTAGTAGAATCTATGCTTAAGTTGGGGAGAGTATTCTTTATCTTCCTGTTCTAATTTATGGTATAATAATCCATAGAAAAATAATTCATGGTTAGTAATAAGGGAGATGTAAGTATGAGAAAAACAGTACCTGACTTTTTTCAAATGAAGGCAGAGCATGAGAAAATCTCAATGCTAACTGCTTATGATTACCCATCAGCGCATTGGGCGGAAGAAGCAAACCTAGATATGATCTTAGTCGGTGATTCCTTAGGAATGGTCATTCTCGGATATGATTCAACAGTACCAGTAACAATGGAAGATATGATTCACCATGCGAAGGCCGTACGCCGAGGAGCACCACAGACCTTTGTCATTGTTGATATGCCTTATATGAGTTATCCTACAGTTGATTTAGCTTTGAAAAACGCGGGTCGCTTAATTCAAGAGGGCGGCGCTGATGGGGTCAAATTAGAAGGTGGAGAGAGCTTTGCCCCCATAATTAAGGCGTTAACCCAGGTAGGCATTCCCGTAATGGGACATATTGGTCTAACTCCGCAAACAGCAACCCAACTTGGTGGTTTCAAAGTTCAAGGACGTGATGTTGAGACTGCAAAGCAACTGATGCGTGATGCCCATTCCTTGGAAAAGGCTGGCGTCATGGGAATCACTTTAGAAGCAATACCAGCAGAAGTCGCCAAAAGAATTACCCGAGAAATTACGGTTCCCACAATTGGGATCGGTGCGGGTAAAGAATGTGACGGACAAGTTCTTGTGATCCATGACATGTTGGGGATGTTTGATCGCTTTAAGCCTAAATTTGTTAGGTCCTATGCAGACATCAAAACGACCGCTGTTCAGGCTATCTCTCAATATATTACAGAGGTTAAAGAGCAACGCTTTCCGGCAAGTGAACATGAGTTCTCAATCTCGCAGGAAGTTGTGGAGAAGCTTTACGGTAAAGAGTAAACTATCGAGCGTGTAATAACGTGTAATAACTACTATTGAAGTTGGCTACTTTCGTGGATTATATCTCTAAAAACGATTATAATATTAAAAGTGAATTTTCCCTGTTCGATAAATTTCCAGAGGAGATGGGCTTTTGAAATTAAGAGAGAAGACTCATGAAAAATTTATTCGTTTCTTTCAAAACATGTCTAAGGCGCATGAAGGGCAAGCGTTTGAATTGGCCTATTCTGAAATCCAGCGTGAAACGGGGACAGCCAGTTCAACTCTAAAACGTGCTCTCCAATCGCTTGAAGCTGACGGATGGCTCGAAATTCAACCGGGACGGAATACTCGCTATGGACGCTTTCAAGTTGTGACTGCCCAAGAGCCACAAGAGCCAAATGAGACTCCCTCTGATACGGAACATCAAATAGCGTCAGAGGAGGGCCCCCCAGAACAATCTCCTAATCCACAAGAAGAGATCCGTGATTTATATTACCAAGTGGAAAGCTTAAGACGAAGAATTCGTACCCAAGAAATGACGATTGCTATACTCCAGGAACGGTTGGCAGAAGTTGAAGATAAACTATTTAAAAGGTAAATTTACCAATCAAATCAACGAGAGATTTTTGATTAACCGTGTTATAATAAAACCGTATCCTGCGTTGTGCGTGAGATTTTCATGGTTTTGATCCTATTTATGTTTAGGGAACTGGAGTGATCTTCCTGGTACGTCAGGCCCTTTTGTAAGGGAAGGCGGAAAGCTTGATCTAGGTACCCACCTGCGAGAGCAGGGTCAGAAACCTGGAGTTTTACGGCAAGGCGGGGCTGGTAGGGAGTTGATCCCTACCATTTTTATACATAACCAAAGTCTTTGCTCGTTTTGACCTTTAACTAACCACTATACCCTTAGAATAATAGAGGATGAGAGTGAGAACAGAGCATGACAAGAGTAATTTTAACTCGGCATGGAGAAACCCGATGGAATCTTGAAGGTCTTGTCCAGGGGGCGATGGACTCGCCCTTAACTGAAAAGGGAATTCGGCAAGCCCAAGTTTTAGCGAATCGCTTACAAGATGAAGGAATATCCGTTATCTACTCCAGTGATTTACCCAGGGCTATAGCTACGGCCGATGAAATTCGCAAACGATTAAACTTACCGGAAGTATTTATATCAGCGGCAATGCGGGAGTTGTCCTTTGGAGATTGGGAAGGGCGGGCCTGGAAAGACCTGAGAGGAGCTTATCCTGACCTTTTTAAACTTTGGGAAGAGAGTCCTCATCAGGTTCAAATTCCTGGAGGAGAGAGCATACTGCAGGTTACAGAGCGGGCCTGGAGCTTCTTTTCTAGCTTACCAAGCAAATATCCTGAGCAAACGATTTGTATCGTTACTCATGGCATGACGCTACAACTCTTGGTCAAAAAAGCGTTAGGAATTGCGATCGATGATTGGACAAATGTACCCTGGCAGTATAATACAGCGATTAATATTCTGGATCTTACAACGGAAGGGGAAGTCATTCCTATCTTAATCGCTGATCACCAGCACTTGGATCTTGAGTAAAGTTAGGAAAACAAAAATGGAAAATAGGAAAGCCGGTAAGGATAGATATGGCTATCACAGTAGGAAACAGAATTCAATCAATAATTGATCACAAGGCAAAAGGCGAAATTGAATTTGGACTATCAGATGTTTGTATTGCAATTGATAAACAACAAAACTGAATCTCTTCACCAAGGTGCAGCCAGCTTCCAGCGGCATTATTATTGACCGCTCAAGGCATATAGAATCCTGTTTGAAGATTGAGAGGCTGAAAAGCTTATGAATAGCGAATTTTGAGTCGTTAACTCAGAAATTGATATTGTGTACCCCTTGAATGAAGAGATAAAAAAGATAATTTCTCAAAGTGAGCTTTATCTATGCAATTTAAGGCAGATTGAGTAATTTTCAAAGATTAATTTCTTTAGCTGAATGGAAAGTTATAAAAATACAAGAACATAGGTAAAAAATCATAATAATTTACACATGTCTCCTTGACGTGTGCAAATTATTTATATATACTGCACATATAGAGGAGGCGAATACAATGAACGAATATAAATTGCCTATATTGCCGCCAAGTGTTGAATTGGAAACAAGATCTGTGCTCAAAGCCTTAGCTAGAGCAAATCGTGCACTTGCGGAGTTGAAAGGATATGCAGATACAATTCCAAATAAACATATATTAATTAATGCTGTCATTATTAATGAAGCTAAGGATAGTTCGGCTATAGAAAATATAATAACTACTCATGACGAATTGTATAAAGCGATGAGTGGTACCAGTTTTAATAATCTTACGGCAAAAGAAGTTATAAGCTATAGAAGTGCATTATGGCATGGATATGAAAAAGTCAAAGAGAATGGAATGCTCACTACTAATATGATTATTGATATTCAGAGCTACATTGAAAACAATCGGGCGGCTATTAGAAAACTACCCGGTACAGTTCTGATGAATGAGACAACGGGTGAAACTGTCTATACTCCTCCAAGTGGAGAAGATGAAATAAGGATTTTAATGAGCAATCTTGAAAAGTATATAAATGAAGATTTTGATGGTATTGACCCATTAATAAAGCTTGCAGTTATTCACTATCAGTTTGAGAGTATTCATCCGTTTTATGATGGTAACGGTAGGACAGGTAGAATAATCAACGTGCTGTATTTGGTACTAAAAGAATTGCTTGAGAGTCCAATACTTTATTTAAGCAGCTATATAATACGGAATAAATCCGCGTATTACAGGTTATTGCAGGAAGTTCGAAGCAAAAATAACTGGGAAGATTGGATTGTTTATATACTTACGGGTATAGAAGAGACCTCGAAGGAAACCTTAAAGCTGGTTAAGAAGATTAATACTGAAGTAGATGTAATGACTGCGGAAATAAAAGAAAAATTACCAAAGATATATTCAAGAGAGCTGATTGATCTGCTGTTCTACGAGTTTTACACGAAAATCCAGTATATTGAAGAAGGTTTAGGAATATCAAGGAGAACAGCAGTTACCTATCTTAGCACTCTTGAAAAGGAAGGGTTTCTTTTATCTGAGAAAATAGGCAAGGAGCGTATATATCAGAATAAAAGACTGTATGACCTGGTTAAAAGTGTGAATTGATATAAACATGGAAGAGTGATATTGCATGGATATGAGATGGAAGGAAGAGCGAGATGGCATTTGTAAAGCCATTGTAAGATATAGTGAAGAGAAGGATGGTAAGCTGGAATGGTATAGTAAAGAGGTACAATTAACATTTCCGACAGTTTCATATAGCCCTGTGATAATCTCTGATGATTTGCTTGTTCAAAAAATAAAAAAAGCGGGGAGTATGGGAAATGTTTCTCTCCAGGTCGATACCTGCTATATGCCTTCTGCTGTACAGGAAAATAGGGGTGAACGCCCGTACTTTCCCAGAGTTTTCATCCTTGCAGAGCAAAAATCAGGTCAGATCTTGGACTTTGAAATGTACCAAAGTATTAGTGATGATGCCAATGTTACTCTTAACAAGTTAATTGGTTTGTGTATGAAAGATGGTATACCCAAAGAAATTCAGGTACGAAGTGAAGCAATGACTGCCATACTGGACGACTTTTGTAAAAAGACCGTAAGCGCATAATATACGGGTGCATGGTCAACCTACGCTAACTATGAGAAAATACCTCCATAAGGCCAAGGATTGGAGGTATTAAAGTGTCCAAGCGAGAACATAAAATTCGGATATCCGAGAACAATAAAAGGACCGAGGCCGCAGCCTCGGTTTTTCTTATCGCTTTTTATATTTTTATTCTTACTTAATTCGTTTATTACAGTCGAGTCTAGCTTTGACTGCTATTCTGCCAATCCGCATCAAAGTTCTGAATCAGTTTTGCAGTTGCTGAAGGCGAAGGTACGGTAATGGACAGTTCGTGGTAAACCACAAAAGTATAATACGTCCATCCTGAACTCGAGAAAACAAAGCGATTACCATCGAAAATGCCGAAATTAATACCCAGAGGTTGGCTGTTTTTTTCGTTATAGAAACGGACTTGAATTCCAGCTGCCTTCAGTTTTTCTAACAGTACGGGAGTTGATTTTGCTTTTGCATCATCGAGAATGACCCGAACATCAACTCTCTTAGCGGTAGCATCAATAAGCGCTTGTAGCGTATCCGGATCCGTTAGTTCTGTTAGTTCAACCCAAATACTTTTGTTACTTGAGGATATCTGCTCAGAAATCTGTTGCTTGATATTAGCATTTGCTGCAGGAATGATATTATCCTCGGCAAGCGTAGTCGTTTTGGGAACATCGAGAGTCAAAGTTGTCGTAAATTCCCAGTCTCGATTATAGACATTGGCTAATTTCCATGCTGATTTACCGTTGAGAACTACGGCCATGTTAGCAGCATTCCAACTCTCTTTGGCCCAATAGGACGAGTAAACGATAGCTTGACTCGAATCAACAACCAAGAGCTTAACCCGGTTATTTTGGCCTTTACGCGCAGGGTAGAACTGAGCAGAAACTTGATTATTTTTAAGGTCAGTTAAGGTTGTTTTATTGGCAGTATGAAATTGGTCCATTAAAACACGAACGTCAAGGCCGTTTCTTGATTTTGCGATTAGTAACTGAGACAGTCTTTCATCTGTAAATAAGCCTTGTTCAACATAAATCGATTTTTTAGCTATATTAATTAAATCCACGGTTTGGTTATAAATCTCATCATTCGTTAAGAGAATGGAATTCACTGGCAGATTAGAAGCAGGTATCTCCTTTTTTTTAAGCAATTGTTTGTAGTCTAAAGAGCACCCGGTAAGTAACAGAGAAAGGCAAATGAGAATTGCAAAAAACTTTTTAAACATAACAATTTTCCTTTTCTTTTATAGGGTTTCATCGGAATCATTATAACATAGAACTCAAGTATTAAAAAATTGGTCTATTCGTAGGTCCCTCCTCATAAAAATTGGCAAGCACAGTAAAGAAAAAAGGAGAAAGATTCGGATGAGGGGATTAAAGATCTGCGCAATATTTGGAGTAATGGTTTTTTTCCTGTTGGCTGGAACCTCTGTTGCTGATGCCTTACCCCAGCTACAAGAGTTAAGCTTTTCTTCCGGAAATGCTTATGAACATGCCCAGTACTTATCCGAAAAGATCGGCCCGCGACCCGCTGGGAGTAAGGGAGAACAAAAAGCGGCCCAATATATTTATTATGTACTGGAACAGGCGGGGTGGAAGGTCAAAGAACAACCCTTTAGTAAAGTTGTCGTTCAAAACAATCCACTTGATCCGGAAAATCGAATCCGAGTGATTAATAGCCAGAATATCATTGCCGAACTCCCAGGACAAAATCCCGAGACAGTGATTTTAGGAGCCCACTATGATTCTGCGGATACTTCAGCACCTGGAGCCTTGGATAATGCCTCCGGGGTGGGAGTTCTCCTAGAATTAGCAAAGGTGTTAGGAAGTAGTCCCCATCCAGAATCGTATCAGCTTATCTTTTTTGGCGCAGAAGAGGCTGGCTTGGTGGGGTCCGAGTATTTCGCTACGCAAGCCGATCTTTCAGCTGTTCAGTGGATGATCAATTTAGATATGGTGGGGTCTCCTCTGGAAATTGATGTGGCGGGAAAAACCTCAGCTCCTCCGGAATTAGTCCATCAGGTTGTAAGCGTTGTTAAGGACGAAGGCATGCCCTATCATCTCAGTCGAGATTTTTTGGTTATGACCCGGGAGGGAAGCCAAGGTGGAAACAGCGATTTTAGTCCATTCTTAGATCAGGGAATTCCGGCAGTCGGCTTTGGAATTTCAGGACGCCCAGAAGGATTTTATCACCGTCCCGAAGACCAAATGGGGAGAGTGTCCTTACAGGATATCGATCGAATTGGACAACTTATTTTGCAAATGCTCAAATCCGTTCACCTCTCGTCCTCAGGTCCTCAGACGTGGGATACTTCCTATCTTCCGTTCCAAATAGGTTCACACGTTTTCATTTTACCCACCTTGGGGTTACGTATCCTGTTTCTCCTCGTCTTCTTTTTTACAGGCTATCTTTTAATCAGGATCTTCAAGGGTACAGTCCGAATAAATTCTCAAGCTTGGGTTAAATATCTAGGCAGTGTGATGGCTCTGGCTATACTCTCGATTGCCATTGTAGGGCTTAGTGGTGTCGGCGAGTTATTATGGCAAAAAGTAAAAGGGACCGAAATTCTGTGGTTTGCTCATCCAGGTATCTTTTTAATCTCTCGAATCATGATCGTTACAAGTTTGATTCTCTTAACGATTTGGGTTCTCAAGAAAGTCCCGTTGTCCCAATCCAGTAATTTTTATTGGTTAGCAGCAACGGGATTATTGCTTTTGATCACAACTTTTTTGGCTCTTTATCGGCTTGACCTGGCGTTTCCATTTTTATTTTGGTTATTCTGTTTAGATCTCCTTTACTTTTGGCCGAATTTAATTTTAGTTATTCTTGCCCCCTATTTTATTTACCATATTCATTGGGAACTACTCAATTCACAGCAATGGACCAGCTTTTATGAAATAATCCATCAATATCCGCTCCTCTTTACGCTTCTTTATGCAGGCCTTCTACTCCCTGTTCTTTTTTCGGGGATGTATAGCTTATTCCGAAAACCTAAATTCCTCAAGCAGATTCTAAAAACAACACATCTTCCTGCGATAATCCTCCTCATTGCCAATTTGCTTATCCTGGGTTTTATTCCGAGTTATACGCGTACCTATCCTCAGACTGTCCACATTCAAAAGGAATGGGAAGGAAATAAAACGGCCCAGGTTCATATTGAATCAGGTGATTATATTCCTCACGACATCATCAAAGGACTTAATCAGGAGCACAGTAAAAATATTTATCTTCCGGCGCAAGCGGATAACCCGCCCATGAACTTGGAGGGTGTAATCCAAGATAAAGGGAGTCGCAATTTCAGTTTAAGCTTAAAAATGAATTATGTCCGTGAGCCCTACCAAGTTAAACTGAGAATTGAAAGTCCCCGTCCATTTCGAGTCACTCAGACCGATGATTTTTTACCGATGACTAAACTTCCCCGTAAAATAAAATTGGAGGGCCAAGAAAAAGCAGGTCAGTATGAGCTTATTATCGAGCGAACTCCGCCTCAGAAGTCGATTTTACAGGCCTCAATCGAAGGGAAAGGTAAGATCCGGGTCATTGCTGAAGTGAGTTTCGCCGACCTGAAGCCCAGCTTAATTATGGAAAAGCCAAATCTATCCGTGGATTATTTAGAAATCTATCGTTCTGAATTTGAATTTTGACTGGGAAATTTTCAACGGTATAGATAAAGGAAGAGAACAAAAAATAGCTGTAGAGGAGGTCGAGAAAATGTACAAAAAAGTAGCAGTTGAAGAAGGACTTTCCAACGTTGTTCAAGCCTTACATGCCTCTGGATTCCATACGACTTCCCTTGAAGGGGATGACCTTGTTAATGTCCGCGCCGTCATTGTCAAGGGGGATAGTACGGACATTTTAGCGTCTCCTGCGAATCTGCGTGTTCCGATCATTAATGCTTCAGGACGAAGCGCAGAGGAAGTTGTGGAAGTTTTAAGAGATCGCCTTTCCTAGCGCTTTTTCCACTAAGGTTTTTAAGTTAATCGTCTCGAGGCAAGGGCGTGTTCCTAAGGGACACGCCCTTGTTATTTGCATACGGGTGTGGCTGATTGGACATAACTACCATATAATGGAATAGGGAATTTTCTCAATCCAAATGAATGGTTTTTACAATCATTCTTGTCGTCTGCGGTCTTTTAATTTTATGAAAGGAGAGATGAAAATGGGCTTTGGGTTCATCCCTTTCGGTCTTGGTCTCGGCGTAGGGTTTGGGCTGGGTGCGTTAACTTCCCCGGTTAGAGGTTATCCCTACCCTTATCCGGGATATTATGGGTATGGGTATCCCCCTGGACTGTATGGAGGGTATCCTTATGGTTATTAGACCCTGATGCTGCGGTGTAGCATCATCAGAGGATGAAGAAGGTTGGGTCGTGTAGCTTCTCACACATCTGTTCTCTTAGCCGCTCTGGTGCTGGCACACTTGCTTCCGTGGGAGCTTTGCCAAACCCTTCTGCTTTCTGCAAGTTCGTCGCTCCTGTGCGTCCCGAACAGTCCAGTGAACTGTTCGCCCTTTAGGTTGCACCCGCGAAATCGTTCACTTCTATGCGAGAAGCTACGCTTTTAGGTCTTTAATTGGAAGGACATCCCGCCGCTTGCATCCAGCAGTTATGCCTAGCTTGGTCTGCGAGCGTACGTCTGAGCATCTGTAACGTAACTCTGCTTGCAAGAATCCCAGAAACAACCTATTTGACATGAATAGACCTAAGACTTTTTCAGTGTAAAAATAGGAAGAAAACAAAATAGCATAAAAAGAGTTAAGATAAGGGAAGCATGCCTTCCCTTATCTTTAGGTTCAGAGTATATTTGATAATGAAACTTACATCAGTGAAAGCGAGGATCCAATCTTGAACGAAGTAAAAGTGTACTTAACTCAGAACAGACGTAAACGACTAGAACAAGGGCATCCTTGGATTTATAAAAGCGAGATTGCCAAAATCGAGGGCGATCCAAGTGATGAGCAGGATTGTGTGGAGGTTCTAAACCATGCAGGCTTTTTTTTAGCTCAAGGATTATATAACCCTAATTCTCAAATTGCAGTCCGTATCCTATCTTATCATCGAGAAGAGATCAACCCCGCCTGGTTTTATGAGCGAGTGAATAAGGCTTGGCAACGGAGAAAGTGGTTATTACCAGAAGTGACTTCTTGCCGAGTCATTTATGGCGAAGCTGATTTTTTACCGGGGGTTATTGTCGATAAGTATGAAGATATCTTAGTGGTTCAAATCTTATTCCGCGGTATGGACCGCCGAAGAGAATGGCTATTTCAAGCCTTGAGAGAGGTATTTCAGCCGCGTGGGATTTATGAGCGTAGCGATGTCGCAGTTCGCGAACTCGAAGGTTTAGAACAACGAACAGGATTTGTGGGCGAAGCGTTCGACACGGTCGTGACAGTGCAAGAAAATGGAATAAAAGTTACTGTGGATGTCGCAGAAGGACAGAAGACCGGATATTTTTTTGATCAGCGAGAAAATCGAGCTTTCTTAAAGCCGTTAATGAAAGGTTGGGGAGAACGGAGAGGAATCCAACTCCAGAACGGTGTACCCTTCGATAAAAAAGGAAAGGAAATTAAAAATCCGTTTTGGGATGGAGCGGAAGTCCTTGATTGCTTTTCCCATACGGGTTCGTTTATGCTTCATGCCTGTCACTATGGTGCAAAAAAGGTAACCTGCGTTGAGATATCGGAACGGGCGATCGAAATGGCGCGTCATAATGCGTTACAAAATGGATTCTTACACCGGACAGAGTTTGTTGAGGCGAACGTTTTCAATTATTTAAGGGAGCAAGTAAAGGAAGAAAAGTCATGGGATGTCGTGATTCTTGATCCTCCTGCTTTCGCTAAGAGCCGTAAGACCTTACCAGGAGCCTTACGAGGTTACAAGGAAATTAACCTTCAAGGGTTAAAGCTGGTGAGGACGGGTGGAATTCTGGTGAGTGCCTCTTGTTCTTATCATCTGAGTGAAGAGGAGTTTCTCGAGATGATTTCGAAAGCAGCGGTCGATGCTAAAAAAGTTCTCCGTCTTATTGAATTCCGGAGAGCAGGGAAGGATCATCCAATTTTGTTAGGAAGCCCGGAAACGAATTATCTGAAATTTGCAGCCTTTGAGGTTTTCGATCGTTCGTGACTCACTAAAATTAAGCGATTTTCTTTGCAAAATAGAATGTGAGGAATATAATAAAGATAAGTGGGATATATGAGGAGGAAGGAATATGGCGGATGAGCAAGAAATATATCAGGTTATTTGTGATCGGCTACGAAATAATTCCTATAAATTAACTCCTCAGCGTCAAACCATTTTAAGGACTTTTATGGACAATGCGGCTCGACACTTGAGTGCTGAAGATGTTTATTCACTCGTTAAGCACGAGTATCCAGATATGGGATTGGCAACCGTGTATAGGACATTGGACTTATTGGCTGAGCTGGGGATCTTACAAAAGAATGATTTCGGAGATGGCTGTAGTCGCTATGAATTCTCGCGCAAGAATGAACATCATCACCACCATTTGATTTGTTTAAATTGCGGGGAAGTTTCTGAATTTGATGATGATCTTCTAGAATCGTTGGAAGCTGTAATTTTTAAGCGAAATCATTTTAAAGTCGTCGATCATGACCTCAAATTTCTCGGATATTGCCAGAAATGTCAAAGCACGTTAGAATAGACGTGCTTTTTTGACGGAATAACGCGCAAAGTAAATAAAGGAAAAATATCCCATAAGGCGAAGTTATTTACTAAAATATAGTAAAGGAGCGACGCCTTATGTTTCCTCTGACAACCAGTCCGAAAGTTTCTTGGCAAAGGAAATTTTCCTGGATAGCTCGTTTCGAAAATTGGAGTTGGATATTTTCTGGGAACTTGGAAAAGTCGATCAAAAGTTGGTTACAGCTCCTTGAAAGTGAATCCAATCGGCCTCAACTTCAGATTGTGCGACGTCTCATTGAACATGAAGTCTATCAAGAGGCTAGGGATTACTTAGAGAAATTTATCGGGATCGATGAGGGCCAAAATGCAGAGATCTATTATTTGATGGCTCGATGCTATATGGCTCAAGGTCTAATTCTTGAGGCGATGGGAAAGATCCAATATGCTTTAGATAAAGAGCCACAGAATGCTCTATATTTGGAGATGGAAGCCAATATTGAATTGGAGCAAGGAGATTGGCCGGCGGCAATTGCAACTTTAAATAAAGCGCTGCGGACAAATCCCCAAAATTCAGAAATACTCTTTAGGTTAGGTACAGTTTATACCTACCATGGGGAACACCAAGAAGCATTGCGTTGCTATCAAGGCTGCTGCAAAATTAAACCTCACCGGGCGGAATATTGGGAAATGAAAGCGGAGAGCCATGTCCAGTTACGACAAATGGCTCAAGCAGTGGTTAGTTTTGATCGGGCACTTCGCTATGGGGTAAATCCTGACGTCGTGGCTCGTTTAGCTTATTGCTATGTTCAACTCAATGAGTTGAAGAAAGGAATTCATTATTTCAAGTTGGTGCTGAAGCACGAACCAGATCATTATGATGCTCTCTGCAATTTAGCGGCTGTTTATCAAAACCTGGGGCAGTCTCTCGAAGCGTTGCATTTTCAGGAAAAAGCATATTCTTTATGTAAAAACGATCCAATTCTACTCAATAATATGGCCTATACCTTGGTTCAACTTGGAAGGTCACGTAAGGCTACGGAATATTATCAAGAAGCATTAAAAATCGCGCAAGAAAATCCTTTAATTCTTTATAATTTGGCGGTTTGCCATGTTCAAAAAGGAAGCTGGGAGGCGGGCATCGATACCCTGGGACGTTTACTGAAAATCGAGCCTGACCATCCTGAAGGATGGGCTTTGCTTGGAAATATTTATGAGCAACGCTCAGAATATGAGCGTGCTATCGACTGTTTTAACCGGTCTTTAAAATTGGCTTAGTCGCAGAATTTGCCCTGTGTTCTGGAGCGCTATTTCTTCAATGACGCCAAGTGAAGAGAGGGCGCTTTATTTTTCTTAGCTCAATGGACGCGTTATAACTTCTTTTCGAACTCCCCGTTTCCTTTTTCTGTCGAAAATGATAAAATAAATCACGTAAACTCAAATAATTAATGATAAAATAAAAAGAAAATCAAGATAATTCTAAAAACTTTGGAAGTATGGGGGAGGAAAGGCATCTTGGGTATGGACATGGAAAAGATTGAAGAAGCGGTTCATATGATTCTGGAGGCGATTGGGGAGGATCCAGAGCGAGAAGGTTTACGTGATACGCCAAAACGGGTGGCACGGATGTATGCTGAAGTGTTTTCAGGATTACACGAAGACCCCAGCCAGCATTTACAAGTTCAATTCTCAGAGGATCACGAAGAGATGGTTCTTGTCAAAGATATTCCTATCTATTCGATGTGTGAACACCATCTTATACCATTCTATGGCAAGGCTCATGTGGCCTATATTCCCCGCAAAGGAAAAATTACTGGACTTTCGAAATTGGCTAGAGTTGTCGAAGGGTTTGCCAAACGTCCGCAACTTCAAGAACGCTTAACTTCCCAGATCGCAGATTCGGTTATGGCTATGTTAGAACCGCGCGGAGTTTTAGTTGTTATTGAAGCAGAACACATGTGTATGACCATGCGGGGGGTCAAGAAACCAGGCTCCAGAACTATAACCTCAGCTGTTCGGGGGATATTTAAGACAAGCCAAGCTACACGTGCCGAAGCCTTTTCTTTGATTGAGCATAAATAAGGGTATACTAGGTTTAGCAGGAGAAGAGGTAAATCATGGAACACGAAAAAGGGAAACTGGAGTTAATATCGACGCAACGGGTTCATGCCCATCCAGAAATGTATAAGGTTGTAGATTTTCTTAATAAAAATTTAAAAGAACACCATTTGATGTTTGGACTAACAAAAAAAGAAGAAAGCATGGTTATCTCTATCTACGAGGTGGACTAACCATGAGGATGAAAATGCGCATTTTACTGACCAATGATGATGGCTTTTATGCGAGGGGCTTGCAAACCCTTTGGCAGGTTCTTGCTGAGGACGAAACGTTCGATGTATCCACTGTTGCACCAGAAAATCAAAAATCAGCAACAGGACACTCGATCACCCTTAATGAACCGATTTTTGTCACAGAACAACAAAAGAAGGGTCACAAAGGGTTTGCCGTACGAGGTAATCCTGCTGACTGTGTAAAACTAGCGCTTCAAGGAGAGCTCATTCCGAGACCAGACCTCGTTATTTCAGGCATTAATAATGGACCTAATCTCGGCACCGACGTTTTTTATTCAGGAACGGTTTCGGCTGCGATGGAAGGCGTTTTATTAGGTATTCCTTCGATTGCGGTGTCTTTGGCAGGCTATAATGGCGACGATTATGAAGATGCAGCACGTTTTGTCCATCATTTTCTGAAACAGAATAACTTCATCGAGGGTGGTCTGCTCAATATTAATATTCCTCCTCTTCCTGCAAATGAATGGAAGGGAGTTAAATTTACGAAATTAGGTAAGGCCGTTTATAATAATGTCTTTGAACATCGATTAGATCCTCGTGGACGATCCTATTTTTGGCAAGCCGGTTCCTTAGCTCCGGAAACCGACCCGGAAACTGATCTTTATGCCCTTCAACAAGAATACGTTTCAATTACACCGATGCATTCTGATCTTACGGATTACCGTAAACTGAAAATATGAGTTAAAAAAGAGGAAGGAGTATTGCTGTTATGCCGTACTCCTTCGCTAATTCAATTTAACTATAACCCGTTTTTGAGGTCTCCTTCAGCTCTGCGGATCATGGCTTTAACCATACTACCACCAATTCGCCCTCCAACATGTCCACATTCTCGAGAAGTCATGTTGGCCCAACCTTTGGTTTGAATTTTGTCGGTTAAGCCTAATTCCGAGGCGACCTCATATTTGAAATCGTCCAAAACAGATTGGGGTAAAATGCCGGAATTGCGATTACTTCGACTCATAAATGAAGCACTTCCTTTCCTCTGTTCTTGAGACATCATTATTTTAACCAAATATGGATTGATTATTGTACAAAAAATCTGGGGGATTTTATTCTAAACTGGTATTGGAGGAAGATGTCATGATTATTGGAGCTTTTTTGGTTTACTTCCTACTCTTTGTATTTATTTTTACTTCCCCGGAAAAGTTGAAACGGAAAGATAAGCGGATGAAGCATCTTTTTTTCATACCAGCAATCATTGCCCTCGTTATGACCTCACTTACCGTGTTAAAAGTCTATTTCATTTATAAGATTCTGATACTCTTATTCACGGGATTTACCCTACTTCTAAGTTACTGGCAATGGGGTGCTCAAATCAAACGCTGGTGGGAAAGTTAATAAGGAATATATCTACCAACCCAGGGTATTCTTCGAAGCTCCGCGGGGGTAATCCCGCCATTCAAAAGAAGGATAGCTAAATAACTGGCAAGGCCTAAGCAAATCTGAATTAAGATAAGCCAAGGCTGGGTAAAAATACTGAGCATGCGAAAAAGGAACATCATGCCAATTCCTGCGCTGATGGGCTGGAGAAAAAAACGCGGGAAATCGATCACCATACCTGTATAGCGAATAAGCGCTCCGAGATTCAGGAGAGCCATGATCAAGTAACCAAGGACATAGGCGAGAGCTGTACCAGTCAGACCCCAAGTCGGTTGAGCGGTTAAGACATAGAGGATGGGAATGCGCAGCAGGGCTGAGATGATTGAATGAATAACCGGTAGATAGAATTTACCAAGTCCTTGGAGAATGCCCGTAGTGGTCTGCTGGAGATAGGAAAAGATTCCCCCTAAAGTTAGAATCCTGAGAATTGGAGCGATATTTTCACTTTTGAAGAAAGCAGTTAAGGGAGTCGCAGAATCAAAGAGTATAAGCAAACAGGGGAGACCGATGAGGATGGTTAAACGAATGGCCTCGCTACTGCGTGCTTTAACGACTTGGTATTGTTTCCGAGCGGAGGCCTCTGAAATTGCGGGGACAAGGGAGGTTGCTAAGGCGAAGGTGAAAACACTCGGAAAACTCAGCAAAGTAAAGGCCGATCCGCCGAGTTGTCCAAATAATGTGGTCGCTTCACGAGCACTATACCCCGCGATCTGTAAGCGCTGGGGGATGAGCATCGCATCTAACGAGGATAAGCCGGTGGAGATGAGGCGCCCTGCCGTAACCGGCGAGGATAAGGTAAAAAGCTCTTTAAGGACTTGGGCCGACTGGGTCGGGAGTTCTTGTTGCGAGAGCTTTATTTTTTTTGCCTTGTAAAGAATCGAAATGACCAAGAGACCTACAAACTCGCCGACTAACATACCAAGAGCTAAGCCGACGGCAGCCCATTCTGCACCGCGAGGAGATAGGATTAAGGCAGACGAAAAACCGATAAGGACGCGGAAGATTTGTTCACAGATTTGACTAAGCGCCGTTGGCAGCATGTTCTGGCTTCCTTGAAAGTAGCCACGAAAAGCTGACGATATTGAAACGACAAAAATGGCGGGGGTACAAACGAGAAAGACCCTTAAAACTCGAGGATCAGGGAAGAGGCGGTGAGCAAGATAGGGCGAAAGAAAATAAAGCGACAATGCCACAATCCCACCCGCTATCGTTAAATAGGTGAGTGCTAACCGAAAGATATGTTGGGCACGGGCTAAGCGATTCAAAGAAAGAGCTTCGGAAACCATCTTCGATATGGCAAGGGGTATTCCAGCAGTGGTGAGAACCAAGGCCATCATATAAACAGGAAAAACCATATTAAATAAGCCATAGGCCTCGCCACCAATACGTGTCATGATGAGATATTGATAAATGAACCCTAAAATTCGGTTCAGAAGATTTGCGGCAAATAGAATTGTTGCACCATAGACAAAAGTGCGTCTAGCCATCGTTTCCTCCACTTTTTGTTGTCCTGGTTATGTATAACTCTATGCCCTGAGTGGAGAATCAATGACAAGAGAAAATTATCTAAACAGAAGAGGGTTAACAGGATTTTGCGGGTGCGATGGAGAAATACCTTTACAATGATCCTCTGATAAAGAATATTTTGGAAACAAGCGGGACATTCTATTCTCGAATTGGAGGGAGTCAATATGTGGCAACTCATCAGGAATGCACAGATCTATACACCAGAACGGAGTGAGAAGCATGACCTTCTCATTGTGGAAGAACGGGTTGCCGCTATTGGGAATGATTTAACCCTTCCCTCGTATGTGGAGGGTGAAGTTTTTGATCTCCAAGGGCAATCTCTCGTACCTGGCTTTATTGATGCGCATGTTCATATTTGTGGTGGTGGTGGAGAGGCTGGACCGAGTTCGAGGACGCCGGAGATTCAACTCTCGCAATTAACCCAAGCGGGTATCACGACGGTTGTTGGCTGTTTAGGTACCGATGCTATCTCTCACTCGATGGAGGAACTTTACATTAAGGCAAGAGCTCTCGAAAACGAAGGATTGACTACCTTTATTTATAGTGGCGCTTATCAAGCCAATCGTACTCTGATGAAGAACCTACGCCAGGATTTAGTGCTAAACGAGAAAGTAATTGGTGCTGGCGAGATCGCGATTTCCGATCACCGCTCTGCCCAACCTCAAATCGCCGAACTCGAACACCTTGCAGCAGAAGCCCGTGTTGGCGGAATGCTCGGTGGCAAGGCAGGGGTTGTCCATCTTCACCTAGGCGAAGGGAAAAAAGGAATTGAGCCGATTCAACGAATTTTAGAGGAAACAGAGATTCCGATTATTCAATTCATGCCGACTCATATGAATCGGACTTATTCTTTATTGGAACAAGGAATAGAATTCTTAAAATCCGGTGGAAATATTGATTTTACGGCAGGTTGTGATGATTTTCCAGAGGATCTTCAGGTTCCTTATGTCTTATATCTTTTATCTGAGCGTAAACTGTTTAATGATCGTGTAACCGTAACTTCTGATGGCAATGGGAGCATGCCTCAGTATAATGACAAAGGAGAATTAGTGGGCATGGGAATTGGCTCAGTGCGTGTCTTGTGGAGAGATATTCGCGAAGCCGTAAGAAAATATAAGCTTGCGCTCGAAGTAGCCTTGCGAGCTATAACTTCTAATCCAGCCCTTGTACTTCAGCTTCCGCAAAAAGGACTGATTCGGACGGGATTTGATGCTGATCTGGTCGTTTTAGATTCTAACTTAGAGATTCAGAACGTCTGGTCTCGGGGAAAGCTGATGGTTCGTCATGGTCAACCTATCGCTTTTGGTCAATATGAAAAAACGCTTAGCGAAAACTATAAAAATGTAGAAGTTTAAACCAATTTATCTTCAGACTGAATAAACTCCGTCGATTAGTAGGTAAAAGGGAAACCTTTTCTGTATAAAACGTCAAGGAGGATGATTGTCTTGAAGAATTATGACACTCTTAGTTTGCGGAATGTTTGTCTGGTCGGCCACGGTGGATCAGGAAAGACTTCTTTGACTGAAGCCTTTCTATTTACCTCAGGCGCGATATCCCGGATGGGGAAGGTTATGGAAGGAAACACAGTTTCAGATTCGCTACCTGAAGAAATTAAGCATAAGGTTTCAATCAGTACAAGTCATGTTCCGGTGGAATGGCAAGAAGTTAAGATCAATATCTTGGATACTCCAGGGTACTCGGATTTTCTGAGTGAAGTTAAATCTGCGCTTCGGGTTGTTGAGAGCGGGGTGCTTGTTCTTTGCGGTGTTTCAGGGATTGAAGTGCAAACGGAGATCCACATGGACCTGATGGAAGAACAAAAGCTACCCCGCCTTATTTTTATTAATAAACTTGAGCGTGAGAATGCGAATTATCAAAAAGTCATAGATCAATTGAAAGGAAAATTTCCCCAGACTCGTTTTGCTCCTTTGCATATTCCGATCGGACAGGAAGCTCAATTCCAAGGGGTTATCGATATCTGCACACGGAAGGCGTATTACTATGAAAATAATGCGAGCGGTAAATATACAATAAAAGACGTTCCCCCAGAGTATCAAGCAGAAATGGAGCAGTTACGGGATGTGTTAGCGGAAGCTGTCGCTGAGGCTGACGATGAAATCCTTACAAAATACCTGGACGGTCAGCCTTTAAGCGACGAAGAACTCCAAAAGGCCTTAAACAAAGCTTTTGCTCAAAATCTTGTTGTTCCGGTTTTAGCGGGTTCTGCCCTTAAAAATATCGGGATAGCCAACCTCCTCAATTTCCTCGCTAAAAATGCTCCTGTTCCCGAAGTCCGAACGGAAAAGTGCGCACTAGTCTTTAAAACCCTTGCTGATCCCTACGTTGGCAAAATGAACTTTCTACGCGTTTATGGAGGAAAGTTTCAGACGGATCAAATGATCTATAATTCTGCACGGGATACTGAGGAAAGATTAGGAAATCTTTTCTTGATCAAAGGGAAAAATCAGGAACCAGTTTCAATGATAGCGGCTGGGGATGTCGCAGTTGTGGCTAAACTTCAAGAAGTAGGAACAGGAGAAACCCTTTGCGCCAAGGAAAAACCAGTGCAATTGAGAGGAATTGATTTTCCGGAACCTCGACTTGCGGTTACAATTGAACCCAAAAGCAAGGGTGATGAGGATAAGCTGGGTAGCGCCCTAGCTCGGTTAATAGAAGAGGACCCAAGCATGCGCACAAAGAAAAATACAGAAACGAAGGAACTATTGCTTTTGGGTATGGGGGAAATGCACCTCGAGATTCTGATGGAGAAATTGCAACGTAAATTTGGAGTTGCGGTCAATACACGAGTGCCTAAAGTACCATATCGCGAGACGATTCGTAAGCCAGTTAAAGTGGAAGGCAAGCATAAAAAACAAAGTGGTGGCCATGGGCAATTCGGACACGTGTGGTTAACCCTTGAACCTTTAAATGATGGTGAGTTTGAATTTGCGGAAGAAGTATTTGGCGGATCCGTACCTAAACAGTATTTTCCAGCGGTTGAAAAAGGAATCCGGGAAGCGATGACGGAAGGTATTTTGGCTGGATATCCGGTGACAGGCTTAAGGGCTATCCTTTACGATGGATCTTATCATAGCGTAGATTCCTCTGAAATGGCCTTTAAATTAGCAGCCACTCTAGCGTTTAAAAAGGGAACAGAATTAGCTCAACCAGTGCTTCTAGAGCCCATCGTGAAGGTTGAGGTATGGGTCCCCGAATTATTCATGGGGGATGTTATCGGCGATTTGAACAGTAAACGGGGAAGAGTTCTTGGGCTGGAAGCGGACGGTAAGTATCAAAGGATTCAGGCCCATGTTCCTCAATCGGAAATGATGCGCTATGCCATTGACCTTAAATCCTTGACCCAGGGAAGAGGTAGCTTCAATATGGAGTTCCTCAAATATGAAGAGGTTCCCCCTAAAATCAGTGAAACAATTATTAGTCAGCTTAAGTCGGCCCGCTAACACACAACAATATGTAATCCGAATAAGCTCTTGCCCAAGACTCTGGGTGAGAGCTTATTCGTGTTATTATTTGCATAAATTATTAATGATAGAAAGGATAGTAGTCTGTAAGTGCCGAATATTCGAATAATTGGATAAAGTAAATTGATATTGATTATCTATAAAGGAGAAAAAGAGGGAGGAGTTACTGTGTCTTCTAGAGTTTATGTAGGGATTATCGGTGCTGGAAAAGGAGGAACGTCAATCTATAAAATCTTAAGAGGGATTGAGCATGTTGAAGTTATAATGGTTTGTGATATTTCGGATAAAGCACCCGGAATTATGATAGCCAGCCATGATGGGATTCAGACCTGCAGCTCAATTGAAGTGTTTTGTCAGCAAGAGATGGACGTCATTATCGAGGCGACAGGGGTACCTGAGGTGCAGCAAAGGATAGAGAAATTGAAATCACGTCACACCTCGCTCATGGAAGCGGAAGGGGCCAATCTAATGATGCATATCATTAAGGAAAAAGAGAATTTATCCGAAATCAAACGCCTCCAGGTAAAACTTGATACCATCCTCAGCTCAGCGCAGGAGGCCATTGAAGTGGCGGATATTGAGGAACTCATGCCTTTAGACGTGCTTGAAAAGAAAATGATCCGTTTAGCTTTACAACGTTATGGCGAATCTGTCGAAGGAAAAAAGAAGGCGGCTCAGACATTAAATATCTCCTTAGCAACACTTTATAATAAAATAAAGACCTTTTGAGACACGAAAGATGGTAATATATAATTGGTTTGTTCGTGAAATTATTAGTTTAGAGATATGAATAGTTAACTCTGTTAAATTATTTCGGATTACTGGAGGAAATTTCATGGCGGTTTTGGTGACTGGTGGGGCTGGGTACATAGGCAGTCATACTGTAGCTGAATTTCAAGCGCAAGGGGAAGAGGTCATCGTTCTAGATAACTTAGAAAAAGGGCATGCTAAAGCCGTTTTAGCTCCGAGGTTTTATGTCGGAGATTTACGCGATTCCAACCTCTTAGACCAGATTTTTGCTAAACACGCCATCGAGGCGGTAATTCACTTCGCTGCAGATTCTCTTGTGGGCGAAAGTGTTTCTGATCCTCTTAAATATTATCAAAATAATGTGGCCTCCACTCTAAATTTACTCACAAAAATGAAGGAATACGGAGTGCACCAAATCGTTTTCTCCTCAACGGCCGCAACCTATGGCGAGCCTCAGCGCATCCCAATCCAAGAATCAGATCCGACTCTACCTACAAATCCTTATGGCGAAACAAAACTTGCCATCGAAAAGATGCTCCGCTGGTGTGATCAAGCCTATGGAATTCATTTCGTTGCTTTACGCTATTTTAATGCCGCAGGTGCTGATCCGAAGGGGGGAATCGGCGAAGATCATCATCCAGAATCTCATCTTATTCCACTCATTTTCCAAGTAGCCTTAGGACAGCGTGAATCAATCACAATTTTTGGAGATGATTATCCAACTTCGGATGGTACCTGTGTCCGGGATTATATTCATGTACTAGATCTAGCCCAGGCCCATCGACTTGCGCTCAACAAACTCCGCAAAACCCATAAAAGTGGGATCTATAACCTCGGGAATGGTCAAGGATTCTCCGTTTTAGAGGTGATTGAAACTGCGCGTCGTGTTACCGGACACCCTATACCGGCGCGAAAAGGTACCCGACGGGCTGGAGATCCTGCAGTCTTGATAGCTTCCTCGTATTTAGCGCAAGAAGAGCTGGGCTGGATGCCGAAATGGAACCGTCTAGAGCAGATTTTGGAAACCGCCTGGAATTGGCACAGCAGTCATCCACAGGGATTTAAGGAGTAACATTCGAAAAAACCCAAAAAGAAAACCTAAAATAAGAAAAGGAATGAATTAAATGAAAGTGCTTATTTTGACCAGTAGCCCTAATATTGAAGGCTTAACTGCAAGCTGTGGTTTAGCTGCTAAAGCGGCCGCAGAGAAAGTGGGCGCAGAAGCGACACTTATTAATCTCAATAAACTTCAGATTGGAAATTGTCATGCCTGTGGAAATGGCTGGGGAACGTGTGGCTCAAAACATACTTGCCAAATCAAGGACGATTTTCAAGATTTGCATGCCTCTTTAGCCGATTATGATGCCTTTGTTTTAATTACTCCAGTTTATTGGGGAGAAATGAGTGAATCCGCCAAAGCTTTCTTAGATCGCGTTCGACGTAGCGAAGCGAAGAAGAAAGAAAAAACCTTTTTTGAGGGGAAACCTGTGATTGCTGTTGCTGCGGCAGGGGGGAGTGGCAATGGCTTAACGACGTGCCTCACTTCGATGGAACGTTTTCTCCAGCATGTTCGGGCCGTGAAATTTGATCTAATTGGTGTTACGCAAAAGAGTCGGGGTTATAAACTCAACACAATTCACGAAGCCGTGTGTGCAATGATCTCACGACTCAAAGAGTAAGGACGACTTTCAAATAATACATTATACATGGCCTAATTCAGTTTACGAACCTCCCTTTTATTAGGTAAAATAAATAGAAATGTTTTTCTTTACTTTTGAATGCTAATAAAAGGGGTGGTGGAGTCAATGGCAACACAACCGATAGAGGAGCTAGGCCATGTTGAGCGAAAACTCCCAGCGGTTTTAGAGATTATTCGTGAAAATATTATGAAACACGGGAATCCACTTGCCTTAAATGGAACAGAAGTGTCCTCTTGGGCAAAGAATATGAATTTACCGAAGACTGGTGATTTGCTTTTTTATACAGGGGGAGAATATCAACTCCTTCCGTTTATTGATTCTCTGGTTAAGACGATAAGTGTTGTCGATCAGGGCAGTAAACTTTTCGCAATGGCAATCGGCGTACGCAACTCTCTGGAGAAAGCAACAGGCATCAATGCCGAAAAAATTTACGCGTCAGTTCTTTCACAGGATAAAGAACGCTATCAAACGATTAATACGAAAGCCGCTCGTATTCTTCAGTCTCTCGGATATGATTTATGCTATTCTGGAGATGAAGAGCTTTACAGCGGGGCTCTACTCTATGAATTGGGCTACTGGGAAGATTTAAAAGAATATGCGCCACGAGTTCAGCGCGTTTTACAAAAAAGTGGGGCAAAAACGTTGGTTTGTCTCTCTCCCCATGCTGCTGAAGTGCTTAAATTTGTTTATCCCAAACTCGGAATATCCTTAAATATTGAAATAAAAACGTTCGTTGAGCTTGTTTGGGAACAAAGGTACAAACTTGAACAGGCTTCCTCCGCACCTACAGTGGTGATTCATGATTCCTGCCGGTTAGCGCGAGAGCTCCATATTACAGAAGAGTTGCGTGATATTTTAACGGCCGTTGGCATTGAATTTCGCGAAGCTGAACGGAGCAAAGAATGGACGACATGTTGTGGCGGACCGAGCAAACTTCTTTTCCCGCAGCTCTCCCATACCATGGCCGAACGACGGGTCAAGGAACTCCAGGAAACCGGGGCAGAACTAATGCTCACCTCTTGCCCCTATTGCTTATCGGCGCTTGAAGGAGCTCTTGAGAAAAAAGATAAAAATCAAGCCGTGGATCTGATTGAATTTTTATATAGGGGGATCGCACGATGAGTAATTCTCAAAAGTCGGGAAAGCAGGAAAAGGTTGATTTGCAAAAAGGCTTTACTGATTATACCAAAGAGTTGGAGCGCGCCCGTAAAGACGAAAACATCCGCACCGCTATCTCCCGAGCTGTCAAGGCCTATCGTGCAACGACGGATAGTACTATGGCGCGTTATCCCCAAACTCCAGAACTTGCAGCAGAGGTTCGTGAGATTAAAACCAACGCGGTTGCTCATCAAGAGGAACTTCTCAAACAAGCGATGGAATCAGTTGCAAGAAATCATGGCAAAGCCTTCTTTGCCAAAGATAAACATGAGGCTCTTTTGATTGCCAGTGAAATCATCGGCACAGGGAAAACGGTAGTCAAGGGCAAAAGCATGCTTGGAGAAGAACTTCACCTCCGGGAATACTTGGAAGGGGTCGGCAATGAGGTTTGGGAAACAGATTTAGGGGAATTTATTCTCCAGCTTAAAAAAGACCGTCCAATGCATATTCTATCTCCTGCGATCCATGTCCCCCGGGAGATGGTTGCGGAAATCTTCTCCACGTTTTTTCAGAAAGAGGTTAAGCCTGATATTGCCGAGGAAGTCAGCGTTGTGCGTGAGTTCATGCGCGAGAAATACTTCAACGCGGATGTCGGCATCAGTGGCTCGAATGTCGTTGCTGCGGATACAGGGGCTTTTGTTATTATTGAAAACGAAGGAAACGTACGCTTATCCACTTCAGCGCCTCCTGTTCATTTGCTTTTCGTGGGGATAGAAAAGATTGTGCCTACCTTTCAGGACGCCATGAAAGTAGCCGAAGTGACCTGGCGTTATGCTCAATATCCAATTCCGGCTTATGTAAGTATCATTACGGGTCCGAGTAAAACCGGGGATATCGAGAAAGTAACCACTTATGGAGCACATGGTCCTAAAGAGTTTTATGTGGTCTTCGTTGATAATGGCCGTAGCGCGATGGCGGCAGATAATGACGTTAAGCAAGCTTTACACTGTTTACGCTGCGGAGGGTGTATGTATGAATGCCCAGTATTTCAAGTTACGGCAGGCACGTTTGGGGAAACCTATCTCGGTGGCATCGGCGTAATCTGGGATGCTTTCGTTGCTGGTGGACTGGAACAAGCTGCCCCTGGAATTTATACTTGCCTGCGTTGTGGTCGCTGTGTTGAACGCTGTGGCATGCAAATTAATGTACCAGCTATGGTCGGTGAACTGCGGAATCGGTTAACCAGCGGTCAGTCCATGGACTGAAGGTAAACTATAAAGTTAAGCTAGATAGGATGAAGTAAAGTATGGAAACATCATTTGCACAATTAGGGATCAATCCGCCTCTCGTCGAGGCCCTCAAAATAGCGGGAGTCGTTGAGCCGACCGAGATTCAGAAAAAAACAATTCCGTTCGTCTTAGACCAACGCGACGTTATCGGACAATCCGAAACCGGATCTGGCAAAACCTTAGCTTATCTGCTTCCGATTATGCAGAGGATCGATCCCTTGAAAAAGGAAAATCAAGCTCTGATCTTGACTCCTACCCATGAACTTGCCCTTCAAGTTCACCGACAAATTCAAAGTTTAGCTCAACATTCAGGCGGAACAATCACTTCTGCTGCAATTATCGGTAATGTCAATATTACGCGTCAAATCGAAAAACTCAAAGAAAAACCTCATATCCTAGTCGGTTCTGCTGGACGGGTCTTAGAACTTATCCAGAAAAAAAAGATTTCCTCACAAACTCTTAAAACGGTCGTACTTGACGAAGCTGACCGTCTACTTGATGAAAAAAATAATCAGATGGTAAAGGCGGTGCTCAAGACTACACTTAAAGATCGCCAGTTACTTTTGTTTTCTGCTACTTTATCTCGCGAAGCTTTAGAGCGTGCCTCGATTGTTTTAAAGGATCCCGCAGTTATCCGCATTACCGAGAAAGCGAGTGTTGCCCCCTTAATCACGCATCAATACTTTACCTGTGAACAGCGTGATAAGTTTGAAGTACTACGAAAGTTAGTTCGCCATCTCAATCCTTCACGCGCTTTAATCTTCATTAATAAAAGTGAGGAAATCGAGCGAACAGTTGAAAAACTCAAATTTCATGGATTGGACGCCCAGGCGATCTCTGGAGCTTCCCACAAGGTGGATCGGCGTAAGGCGATGGAGGATTTCCAGACGGGTAAAGTTCATTTACTCGTGGCCTCCGATCTAGCCGCGCGGGGCTTGGATATTAAGGATGTGACCTATATCTTTAATCTCGATATTCCTGAAGATCCCCAGCTTTATCTTCATCGGGTGGGGAGAACGGCGCGAGCAGGGAAGAGTGGAACAGCGATTTCTCTCGCCACCGAAAAGGAAATCTACTTTATTCATAAGATAGAGAACACCTTTAAGATTGCCATTGAGCTTAAAAAATTGTCACAAGGAAAAGTTTTTGATTCTCACCCACGCTCCTCCTCGAACCCATCACGCAAAAGGTAATTTCCAGAGAAGTTTCGTTAAAGGGGGCATATATTTGAAGGAACTAGACACAATAATTGCCTAGTTCCTTTTATGACTCCAAGAATCTTAGAAAATTTAAATCGTTTGATTCGTGTTCTTACTTTCTACAAGTTGCGGGGACTGAATTGAAGATTTCGCGAGCGAAAGAATGACCCCAAAAATCACGAGGATAAATCCGAGCCAATGATAAACAAATAAAGACTCTTTAAGGATAAAAACGCTGAGACTAATACTGAAAATATACTGCATATTATTAAGTATCGTAGCCTGACCACTGCCAATTTTTTGAATTCCATAAAGATTGAGGAAGAACGCGATACCCGCTGCGAAGCACCCCATGTAGATAACTAAAAGCCATCCTGTCAGAGAGAGATGCCAAGTAAAGGAATTCATCTGATAGAGACCCAGGGGAATTAACGTCACAGTCGCGAAAATAATAGAATATCCACTCGTGACGATGGAGGAGAACTTTTTCATGATGTCTTGACCCACAATATTAAATAGGCTGATACACACAACATTGATTAATAAATACAACTCGCCCCTACCCATTTTAAACGATAAAAGGTGAAGCAGATCCCCCTGGGTGAAGACGATAACGAGACCTAAAAAGGAAGTAAAAATACCCCAGACTTGAAACTTGGAAGGTTTAGTCTTGCAAATTAAAAATAACATGGCATTGGTCATCGCCGGGAGAGTGGCCAGAATTACAGATGCATTCGTGCCTGTAGTCTCCGCTAAGCCTAAAATTAAAGAAATATAAGGAATCGTGATTCCTATTAAACTGATCACAATCAATTGGAACAGCTCTTTTTTTGTGGGCTTAGGAGCTCGTTTGATAGCAGGCCATGTGATCGGAAGAAGAATGATCAAACCTAAGATAGCGCGAATTGCTGATAAGGTAACAGGAGGAATTGTCCCTGCGATTAATCGACCAGCAATGATGTTCCCTCCATAAATCAGCGCAGAAAGAAGTATGGCGACAATGGCTTTAAAATGCGTGCTTTTGATGGTGTTGGCTGTAAAGTTTAACATGGTGTGAACTCCTCTAATTATCCTGATGATATTGATGTGAAAATTGACCCGAGAAATATTATACACCACATTACGCACGTGCAGAAATTTAATTACACGCGAACAAAAGGAGTAGGCTACACTCCTCTCGAAGAGGATGTAGTTTACTCCTTTTGTTAACGGTCTTACTTGCTTAGTGCTGAACACCTTCAGAAATGCCACTGAGCGCTTCGCCCGCCTCATTCACGTGAATGGACTGGACGGCGATGTCACCAATCGCCAGATAGCCGACGAGTTGATTATTTTCAACTACGGGTAATCTACGAATCTGATTTTCCGCCATCAAATCAGACGCTTGATGAATATCAGTATCTGGAGAAACACTTCTTACTTCCTGGGTCATCACTTCATTAGCCTTTGTGGTTTTGGGATCTTTTCCCTGGGCGATCGCTCGAATCAAAATATCGCGATCCGTAATCATTCCTATCACTTGTTGTCCTTGACAGACGGGGACAGAACCGATATCAGATGAAGCTAAAATTTGAGCAACCTCTTCCAGAGATTGATTAGGTTTAACCCATTTTACATTTTGTGACATTAAATCGCGAACCTTCATTACCCTACCTCCTTATAATTTTAACCTTTAGGTATTTTCCGACCGTGGGCGTTAGAATATACCTTTTGCATTATTAATTTTGTTGAGAAAATTACAGGGTTGAAACCTTTTGCCTGTTCAAGTACACTAAAACAAGGTGCTCAAAGAGTAGGTGTCCTAGAAATCGAGGAGAAATTATGCTGAGTTATCTTGCTGCCTGGAACCGCTGGCTCGGAAAGCGAATGTTTTTTGTAACGTTAATCGCCCTAATCATCGGGTTTAACTTTAGCTTGCCGAATTTCCTTTTATCACAAAATGTGACGCTATTTTGTTTTATTTATTTAACCTTTATAACCTCCCTTGATATTCATTTTAAGGATTTGCTAAGGATAATTAAGCACCCGGTTCTTCCGATCGGTATGCTTATCCTCATACATGCCGTCATGCCGATCATCGCTGGAGGGATTGGCTTTTTATTTTATCCCCAGGATTTCTACACGCGACTGGGTTTTTTGATCAGTTCGGTTATTCCTATTGGACTTACCTCAATCGTCTGGACAGGAATAGCAGGGGGAGATGTTGTTCTCGCTTTGGTGGTCGTCATGCTCGACACCTTGCTTAGTCCGCTCATTCTTCCTGGTTTTTTTTCGCTCGTGTTGGGTCAGAGTCTTGCCTTGGACTACTCTCAGATGGTCTTAGAACTGATCGAGATGGTCGCCTTGCCAAGTTTAGCTGGAATGGCCCTCAATGATATTACGAAAGGCAAGGTGGACAACTTCTCCCATTCTATCGGGGGACTGACGGCTAAAATTGGGGTCTTTTTCATCATCTTAATTAATGCTGCCAATATTGCTCCGAATATTGTGTGGGGAATTTCGATCTTGAAACTCTTGCTGGTAATCCTTTTACTGATGTTGTGTGGTTATTTAGTCGGCTATCTGGCGTCGTTTGCTTTACGCAATCGCACTCGCGCCACTGTGCTTACGATGATATTTAATGTAGGTATGCGTAACATCAATTTTGGGTTTGTCCTAGCGATAACGTATTTCCCGATTGCGGTTGCCATTCCCGTCACTTTAGCTTCCGTTTTTAATCAACCTCTGGCCTCAATTTTTGCCTGGTTTTCTGTTCGCAACGCTCCCGAGGATGCGAATGTGAGGATCGAGAAAGTAGTCATGAAAGATCAATAATTTTGAAGAAATAGTCATCGAAAATCGAGTGAATGAAGGGTAGTGACAACATGCGTATTCTTGGCCTTGGAGCGCATCCTGATGATTTAGAAATTAACTGTGGGGGGACTCTTGCCCGGTTCCATCAACTTGGGCATCAAGTGGTGATGGCCTTTGCCTGTAGCGGCGATAAAGGACACTTCCGAATTCCTCCCGCTGAACTTGCGGAAATCCGCAAACAGGAGGCACAGGAAGCCGCAGCCGTAATTCAAGCCAAAAGTATTTGGCTCGGATACCAGGATGGAGAAATCGTCGGAGAATCACTTCAAAACCGCGACATTTTTATCGATCTGATTCGCCAAGTTCAACCGGATCTCATTCTAACGCACAGCCCCGTCGATTATCATGCCGATCATACGGCCGTCAGCCGACTGGTGGTCGATGCTGCATTTATGAGTACCGTTCCTCATCTTAAAACCCGTTATCCTGCGCTTAACGACGTGCCCCAAATTTACTTCATCGAACCTTATGGGGGTATGGCGTTTCAACCGGATGTTTATGTGATATCGAACCCGCATATACTTTAAAACTGACCATGCTTGCCAAGCATCAAAGCCAGGTTGTGTGGCTACAGGAACATGATGGCAAGGATATCTTAGAGTACCTAAAAATAAGTGCCCTTTATCGTGGCATGCAATGTGGAAAAACCTATGCCGAAGGGTTTATACGCTATCAAGCATCTTTGAAAGGATTGACGGAGCGTTTATTGCCTTAAAGAGAATGAATTAAGGAAGTGAAATTTTTGCAGAAAATGAGCTACTTAGTTGTGGGTGATATAAATGTCGATCTCATTTTCAAAGGAGTTCAAGCTCCTCCTGCAATGGGTCAAGAGATTTTTGTTCCGAGCATGGAAGCGCAGACAACAAATAATTAGAAACAGGAGAGCACCGATGAAAAAAAGTTTAGTTCTTGCCGAAAAACCTTCAGTTGCCCGAGAAATTGCTAGAGTCTTAGGTTGCAACCAAAAAGGGAATGGCTGTCTTATCGGTTCCCAATTTATCGTAACCTGGGCCCTCGGACATTTAGTAACCTTAGCCGATCCGGAGGCCTATGGCGATCGTTATAAAACCTGGAGACTCGATGACCTTCCCATGCTTCCTCAAAAGATGGAATTAGTCGTCATCAAAGAAACCTCCAAACAGTTTGGTGCTGTGAAGCAGCTCCTCAGACAGTCAGATATTGAGGAACTCATTATTGCAACCGATGCGGGACGAGAAGGAGAGCTCGTCGCACGCTGGATCCTCGCTAAAGCAGGCTGGCATAAACCAATTAAACGCTTATGGATTTCCTCCCAAACCGATAAAGCCATCAAGGAAGGTTTTAGAAACCTTAAACCGGGTCAGAACTACGAGTCCCTCTATGCTGCTGCCGAATGCCGTGCCGAAGCGGATTGGTATGTAGGACTCAATGTGACGCGCGCCCTAACCTGCAAGTACAATGCTCAACTTTCTGCGGGAAGGGTTCAGACGCCTACCCTGGCCTTGATCGTGGAGCGGGAAAATGAGATCAAGAAATTTATACCGAAGGACTATTGGACTATTAATGCCCTCGCCAATGGATTTTCTCTGCGCTGGCAGGATAATAAGGGTCAGACTCGGATCTTCGATGCCCATAAAGCCGAACAACTCCTGACCAAAGTCAAGGCTCAAACAGGTCTTATCCTTGACGTTAAAAAAGAAGGAAAAAAGGAGCTTCCACCTTTGGCCTATGATTTAACGGAACTCCAAAGAGACGCGAATCGAAAATATGGGTACTCCGCCAAAAAGACCTCTTCGATTATGCAACAACTTTATGAGCGTTATAAAATTGTAACCTACCCGCGCACAGACTCGCGCCATCTCACCGACGATATTGTACCCACGCTTCCTGAACGCTTAAGGACGATTGCTATCGGACCTTATGCCAAATTAGCCCGCAGTATTTTGCAGAATAAAATCGTCACTACCAAACGCTTAGTGGATAATTCGAAGGTCAGCGATCACCATGCGATTATTCCGACCGAAGAACCAGTTTTCTTAGCCAAGCTCAGTCAGGAAGAGGCGAGAATTTATGACTTAATCGTGCGGCGCTTTCTGGCGGTGCTTTCACCGGCCTTTGAGTATGAACAGACCACCGTCAAAGTAGACATCGGGGGAGAAATCTTCACTGCTAAGGGCAAAATTATGAAGCAAAAAGGTTGGCGCAACGCTTACGACGATCGAGACCCAGGCGAGGAAGAAGAGGACCACGAGGAAGCTGAGCAGACCCTGCCCGACCTTAAAGTGAAAGGACGCCTTAATCTGCTCTCCGTTAAATCTCTACCTGGCAAAACCAAACCACCCAAGCGCTACACCGAAGCCACACTCCTCTCAGCCATGGAACATCCCGGGCAAAAAATAGAGAATGAAGCCTTACGGGAAACCCTTGAGAAAACCAGTGGTCTGGGTACGCCGGCGACACGCGCTGACATTATCGAAAAGCTTTTTAATTCCTTCTATATGGAGAGACAGGGAAAAGAGATTCATCCGACCTCGAAAGGGATTCAACTCATCGGACTTGTTCCATCTGAGCTTAAGTCTGCTGAGTTGACCGCGAAATGGGAACAACAATTGAATGAAATCAGCAAAGGGCGCGCAAAGCGGCAGAATTTTATCCAGGGCATCACTGGATATGCGACGCACTTGGTCTCAGAAGTTATTGCGAGCAGTCTAATCTTCCATCATGATAACTTGACACACACCAAATGCCCCAATTGCGGAAAGTTTCTTTTACAGGTGAAGGGCAAGCGCGGGGAAATGCTCGTGTGCCAAGATCGAGAATGTGGTTACCGCCAAGGACTTTCTATTCACTCCAACGCTCGCTGCCCCGAATGTCATAAAAAGATGGAGCTTCGTGGGGAAGGAGAACATAAAGTCTTCACCTGTACCTGTGGTTACCGGGAAAAACTCTCCGCGTTTACTCAGCGGAAAGACCAAGAGGGAAGAGGTTCTGTTAATAAAAAAGAAGTCCAAAACTACCTGCAGAAACAGAAGGTAGACGCCCCCCTGAATACCGCCCTCGCTGATGCTCTTGCCAAATTGAAACTGGAAAAATAGGGGGCGCTTTTCTTATTTGATTTTTATCAATTACCGAACTTTTTCTCGTATTTTCTGAGGATGAAACAAATTTGCCCAAAAAATTCTTTTATTCGATGCAATTCGCTCTCGCGGCTTCCTGTCCTCCATACGTTGCAGTAATCCACCAGCCAGTATTCCAGCTTACCAGCCAGTTCATAGGGAGTGTCCAGCGGATGGACATCCTGCCCATACTCGTGTTCTTTAAGCACCAGCGCCAATTTCTGCATCAGGGCTACACCACGGGCAGCAAGATAATACTCTAACATTTCATCTTGACGGTCTGCATAGGAACCCATATTATTCTGTTTAAGGTCATTTAAGACTTCCGCACATCGGGTAACTGCTGTCTTGAGCTGATTCTCTGAAACCTGCATGATTTTTTCTTGAGTTTTTTCATACAGGGAGATTCCAAAATCAGTGTAGGTCTGATCGTACACCTTATAATCCCTGAAAAATGCCAGATCATTAAAAATGATGATATCTTGATGAGAGAGCTCACGCAGCAGGCCTACCAGATTTTTTCCAGGGTCTCCAAATTCAACCCAAGAAATAGCCTGATCTATGGTCCTAATATCCCTGTCGTCCTCCACGTTCCAGCCCTGTGCTGCCCCGTAAATCATGCCGGGAATGGCAAGAGACGGCATATTAATGTGACCACAATCTCCCCAGTCCGTATTTAAAAAGCCTAGGGCATGATACTGATTTCCTAACTTCGCCAGCTCCCTGATGTTGGTAAAACTCAAGTCATAATCATTTATCAATCGGCTATACCCGGATACACTAGGACATACATACTGTTTAAAGCCATTGTCAGAGAAAATTTTAATATTTTGTGCTTTAGCACCATAATCATAATACCAGTTGAGGCAGGTAACCTGTGCATTGAGTTGGCCCAGATGTTCGGGATGGCTCTTGAGAATATCCCCCCAAATCATGACCTCTTTTCCCTTGCTTTGAAGATATTCCACTAACTGGTTGACATAAAAAAGATACATCTCTCCGTAATCCATTTGCTGAGCCAGGGAAGCACTTTTTCCCTTGCCTAAATCATAGGTTTCATCGCAGCAAATATTTATTTTATTACTGCGAAACAAGGGCATGTATTGGTTAAGTATGCTTTTGATAAGAGTAAAGCTTTCGGGGTCGGACACATTGATGATGTGGTATCTCATGCGGTTATACCAAGTAAAAGTTTCCCCTGGACCGGTGTCCATTTCTCTGTATCTGCCAAAGGTCTCTGAACGGAGTAAATCATACAAATGTCCGAAGGTAGCGATGCAGGGTACAAGCTCAATGCCTCTTATATTGCAGTAACAATCCAACTCCAGAATGTCTTCCGGTGTCAAAGGATCAGTCTGCGACCAAATTTCCTCTAAGCCATCTAAGCGTAAACAGTTTTCCATATACAACTGAAGTTGGTTGATTTTATACAGCGCCAACCGATCGACCAGTGCTTTCAGGCTCTCCATAGTGGGTACCCTTCCGCGGCTAACATCAAGCATATAGCCTCTGTTGGCAAAGGAGGGTTCATCGTCAATATCTAAACAGCCAATTTCCCCACGAAATATTTTGAATAGCTGAATCAGCGTCGCTGCCCCATACAGGTAGCCGCGGTTGGAACAAGCGGTAATGGTAATTTTATGGGGTCTCACAGTCAGACGGTAGGCTTCCTTTTTACTATCCATAGTGTCATATTGAAAGCAAATGCAGTTTTCATCAAGATTTCCTGCACTTTGCAGCACTTTTTTAATGGGCAACGTAATGGCAATAACCTTTTTAATTTCCTGCTGTAACAGCCTTGCTGTTTCCAAACCATGATCATCCTGGGCCATATCTAACTCAATGGTAGTAGTGTGGTCTGTCAAAAATATTCCATCCTGTGCTGCAATCGTGCGTGGCAATGGTATCAAATTCATGCTAGTTCCTCATTTCTGATATTGTCATAATAGGTATACCTTATCCGTTATCAAAGTTCAATTGTTGGCATACAACTTTTCATCAAGGTGTTGTTTTGCTCGCAATTTTTCTATTTTAAGCATAATATAGAAAATAAGAGGGTTCTGAATCTACTTTTTGCAAAAAAAATTAGCAAATAAGGGACGCAGGGGACGTTGTAAAAGAACTGTCCCTAGTCTTTCCAAATAGGGGGGCATTCCTTGTTTTTTTGGAAAAGAAAAAGCGAAGTTGTAAATCCGGTTCCTGTGCCAGAAGTACTTCCACAGCTTCCCCAAAACCGGAAATATAGAACCAATTTCTATACCTTGAAGGGTTCAAAACATCGGGAATCACCTCGGTGTAAAAATCTAAGAAAAGGGGAAATCGGGGAATATAAAATTGAAGTTGGATTAGGGCAACTCCCCCGCTGCTATAAACTTTCGAGTAACCTATTATTCAAAACAGAGCAGGGTTTTGAACATATTGATCATCTTGTCATCTCTCCCTATGGCCTTTTTATTATTGAAGTCAATAACCTGTCGGGAATAATCCTCGGCGAGGAAACAGACCTGAACTGGCATCAGGCAATCACTTGGCGAGTAAAAACGTTCCCTAATCCTCTTTTCAAGAATCAAAACAGTATCGAAGTTCTCAGCAAGTGGGTCAATCTTGACGAGAAGCTCCCCATTTATTCCTTTGTGACGTTTAGTCGCCGCAGTGATTTGAAAGTGATTTCCGGGTCTGTCTTCTACGATACAGATATTCTGACCGTAATCCGCAAACGGACACAACAAGAAGTGTTGAGTGAAGCAGAGGTACTCGCAGTCTATAACAAAATTGGGAAGGCCAATATTCTGGACCCAAATATTCGGAACAAATATAGTGCTCGCCTACGCAAAGAAAGACTGCTGCAGAGACCCCAATATGGTGATATTCGTTGCCGAATCTGCCAAAAAGCTGTGTCTCAAAGGAGTGCACGCTACTGTATCACTCACCCTGATAAATTTGCCTGGCAAATTTATTGTGCGAAGCACCAAAAAGAGCTTACGCGCCTGCCGAGAGTCGATCAACGAAATCGATAAGAAAAGAGCAAGCCTCTCAAGAAAGATGAGAGGCTTGCTCTTTTCGCATATCGTCTTATACCGTTGTCAGTTACTCGTGCTACTCCGCGACCGGATCTGGATTAATCAGATTAACCAGCTTCGCAACGTTTTCTGAAAAACGGCGAATGGTCCGAATTCCTTCTTCATCCTCCCACACTTCACCTGGGGTTCGTCCAAAGACGATATTCCAGTAAGTGGAACCCGGTATAATCATATCATTCATCAGGTAAAACATTAACATTTCTTGAATTGAAGCTGTTTGTCCGCCCCTTCTGGCAACGGCGATCGGGCCACCCACTTTCCAAGAAAGAAAATGATCAGTGTTACCTGAGACCATGCCAATGCGTTGAAGTACAGACATCAGATCACCACGGGCAGTGCCAAAATAGACGGGTGATCCAACGATAAAGCCTTGAGCACTTCTTAACTTTTCGATAATCTCATTGACATCATCCTTAAGAATGCATTTTTTCAGTTCCGCACATTTTCCACAAGCGATGCAGGATTGTATTTTTCTTCCTGCTAAACTGAACAATTCAGCTTCAACACCCTGACTTTCGATAACCTTTAGGCATTCCTGCAAAACCTGAAAGGTATTTCCTTCAGGCCTAGGGCTTCCAGATAAAAGTAAAACTTTATTCACGGTCTGACACTCTCCTCCTAAAAATAGTTCTCGTACTCGCTTGCAGACACTGTCACTATTTATAATACGAACACGAAAACAAAAGGTCAAGCACACAAATAATAGCATTAATCTTGTATTCATTCTAACCCAAGTTTGGCGACAATTTATTCCAAACGCAGTAATATCAAGGCTTCTAGGGTTTGCCAACGAAAGTGTAGTCCCAAATTGGAAAATGACCTCTCCGAACTATTGATTTTACTGGGCTAAAGGGGTTCTGTTTTTGAT
>NZ_DATLJA010000033.1:0-13704 GCF_035539115.1 Desulfitobacterium sp.
AATTGGAAAATGACCTCTCCGAACTATTGATTTTACTGGGCTAAAGGGGTTCTGTTTTTGATTAGGGACTACAAAGATTTCTTGAAACCTGAAACCCGCTCCCAGCTTGCATTGGTAATTTATGTCGCCAAACTTGGGTTCTAAAAAAGACTTTCATAAGCAGCAAAAATAAGCTAAACTATAATAACAAAGAAAATTCTGACGATTATTTATTCTAGCTAAATTTGAAGAAGGTGATTTAATGAATAAGGAAAAAGTGCACTATCTCGCGAAAATCTCCTTCTTCTCCGCGTTAAGCCCCGAGGAAATAACTGAACTGGCCAGCGAATTCAGGTGGGAAGACTACTCTCAAGGAGAAACAATTATCGAGCAAGGGCAGCGAGCTTCGTCGTTCTATGTGCTTTGCGAAGGGAGCGTCGAAGTCCGCACAAACAAAGAGGAGTATACCTCCCCTCAAATAGATATCGCGGGTCCAGATACAGTGTTGGGCGAAATTTGCTTACTCACAGGCAAACCATTTCCTTACTCTGTACAGTGTCGGGAAAATAGTCGCGTTCTAAGTATAACGGCGGATGAATTTGCCCGAATCCTCCTGCGTAAACCGCAAATTTACCGAACCATTATTGGCGAATTGACTGAAAATCTCAATGAAACGACCCAGATGCTTTCTGAGAACAAATATAAGGAAGTTTTACGTTCGGCGATAAAGCGTACCCAATATCAAGACAAGTTTTATGGAATCTGGGGCAGCGTAAAAACAACGAAAGAAGTCGAACGCAAACTTGAAGAAATTAAACAACACCCAGGAAACTTGCTAGTTGAGGGAGAACGTGGAACTGGGCGACAAATGATGGCGTGGTACGCTCATCAAAATCTCTACGGAGAAGCTGCCCCTTTTGTTGTAGTGGATGGTCACCGCTTTGACCAACAATGGGGGACTTTAGAGGCTAGCGACGAAGATTTCTACCCTTCCGGTTTGCCCTATTATAAGCTTTTTGATGTTGCGGCTGGTGGAACCCTGTTCATTCAGGAAATCGATGATATATCACCTAAAATCCAGTTAGAACTAGCACACATAATTCAATCCCCAACAAACAACTGCTTAGTGATTGGAAGTTTACAAATCGAACCGCATAATACGGTTCAGAAGCTTCTTCCTGAACTTCATGCTTGTTTCAGCCATAAGTATTTGATTACACCACTGCGCGAACGAAAGAGAGATATTCCCATTCTTGCACAGGGAATTCTCGAAAAGCTAGCCCAGAAAAATCACCGCAAGACACCTATCCTCACCTCGGAAGCAACCCAGCTTTTACTTTCTCACCATTATCGACAAGGAAATGTCACCGAGCTAATTCAGGTTCTTGAACGTTCTTTTTTTCTCGCAGCAGAAAATACCATTGGCTTAGAGCAGATCTTTTTTGGCCCGACTTCTGAACAGGTCGGTCATAAAATCAACCTCTTACGCTGGCCCTTCGTTGATAGGTTATTAAAGAAAGGGAATTTCCTTCTTTGGATACGCAATCTCTCCGCTACCCTATTTCTCCTTGTCCTTGCTGGGCTAATCTTCTCTCCTCAAATATCCGTAATGATGAAAATATTCACCTTGATTTGGGGGTTATGGTGGCCTATACTGGCAATTATCTCACCCTTTTTGGGAAGAGTCTGGTGCACGATTTGCCCGTTCTCAACAATCATGGATTTTTTCCAAAATAAATTTCATCCTCAACGTCCTGTTCCTGCCATATTCATTAAATATGATTATTTGATTGTCAGCGCCTTATTTTTGGTGATCTTTTGGGTCGAGATCCTCACGGATATGCGATCTAATCCGCTTTATACGAGCGTCTTACTGATTATTATTCAGTTAGCTGCAATATTTATCAGTGTTCTTTATCCCCGTCATGCCTGGTGCCGTCATTTTTGTCCTCTTGGGGGCTTTATCGGCACCGCTTCCATCGGCTCCCTCATTGAGGTCAGATCTGATCCTGCAGTCTGCCTGAATAAATGTACAACCTTCGATTGCTATGTTGGTAAAGGGGACGTAAAAGGCTGCCCAATGTCGCAACATCTTCCGTATCTCGATAACAACTTGGATTGTAAGTTATGTTTTAACTGTGTTCGCAATTGTCCACATGGTTCTGTCCAAGTCAATTTACGGGTTCCGGCACGGGAAGTTTGGCACCTTAAACGTGTCAATCAAGGCTATACCGTATTCATTGGGGTATTGTTTACAATCCTTATACCGATAAGCTATTTTGAGCCACTTCAGAAGACGTGGCCTTCGACCCAGTGGAAACTTTCCTTTACGCTCGCTTACTTTCTCTTCGCCATTCTTGGGGGAGTGCTCGGTTGGTGGCTGGGTAAGCCCTTCAAAACAAAAGCTGCCTCTGACCGAATCAAGCTCGTATTTGCCTTAACGCCGCTCGTTATCGCCGGACATATCATTTATCAAGTGAACTTTATTCCCGGAATCCGATCTCTTAGGCTCGGGTTAGGCTATCAAACTTCTACTGGATTTCAATCTAGCTTTGTTTCGGCAACTTCTGTTGCTCAGGGAATAGCCGCTGGGATGGGGATAGCCCTAACCGCCCTGACAGTAATCATCGTTCTTTTAAAACGAAAGAAGAAAAAGACATAAATTATAAATTTGATTAATTAATACGGAGGTAAAAATGACGACGCGGTGCTCTAAACTTAAAAGAAACCTCGCCCGGGCTTTTGTTGTAGGCTTGCTGATCGTTAGTTCGATTGGACTCGTCGCAGGTTGCGGTTCTACCGTTAATTCCTTAGAAACAACTGCGACTGCACCTACCTCAGCACCTACTGCGACCCCAAAAGTCGCCTCAACACCGCTCCAAAATGGAGGTAGAAACCTCCGCGTATCCTATATTGATGTAGGCCAAGGGGATTCGATCCTGATCCAGATTCCCAATGGGAAAACTGTGTTGATAGATGCTGGAGAAAATAATCAAGGAGATAAAGTTGTCTCCTATCTTCAAAGCCAGGGCGTACAACGACTCGATGTCACGATTTGGACACATCCTCACGCTGATCACATCGGCGGGGCAGATACGGTTACAAATGCTTTTGAAATCGGTAAAGTTATCATGCCTAAAGAAACGTCCACTACCCAATCGTTTCGCAGTCTAATAAACGCTATTAGTCAAAAGGGTCTTAAAATTACGGAAGCTAAAGCAGGAGTAAAGCTGGATTTGGGTTCTGAAGTTGACGCCGAGTTACTCGCCCCGAACTCAACCCACTATGAGGAAGTAAATAATTATAGCGCAGTCCTCCGGTTAACTTATGGGCAAACTACATTTTTGTTCACAGGAGATGCGCAATCCGAATCAGAACAAGAAATGATTAAAGCAGGATATGACCTCAAGGCTGATGTCCTGAAAGTAGGTCATCATGGCTCTCGAACCTCAACCTCTGCTGAATTTTTGACTAAAGTTCAACCCAAGTATGCGGTCATTTCTGTGGGTAAAGATAATGATTATGGACATCCCACAGCAAATACGTTAACGAGACTCCAGAAAGCGGGTGTGAACGTTTATCGCACAGATGAATCTGGAACGGTTCTCGCCGAATCAGATGGTCAATCGATTACTTTTACAGGAGGGAGGAAAAGTCAATGAGAGGGATCATTGATCGATTTGAAGGAAATATAGTGGTAATTGAATTAGAAAACAGGGAAAAGTTAGATATCGAACGAAAGTTATTACCCCTTGAGGCACACGAAGGTGATGTTATTTATAAGGAAAACGGGATATATCGTATTGATCGGGAAGAGACGAAGAAAAACAAAGAAGAGATAGACAAATTGATGGAGAATTTATGGGAATAGCTTTATATTAATAGCAAAGAGTATTGACAAATTCGGAAAATAGATTTATTATAAACTCATAAAGAAATAGTAAAGTCATTGTTCATAAATTCTAGGTTTTAACTTTCTACCGATGAGGGCTGGTATGCAATCCGCGGCAAAGTTAGATGGAATCATGAATGTTGCCGAATGGATTAAGCCACCCTTAGGGATGGCTTTTGTTGTACCTATCGTTCATTTTCCTGCAGAGTTCCTCCGGCGTTAGTTTGTTTTAAAGCGTTTCCAAATTCCCGGTTCAAATTGACTTAGTTTAGAGTCCAGTAGTTTCTCAGTTAGTTTAGTTTTCCCATTTCGTCTATCCCCAGAAAATAGTTTCCAGTCATCTCAGTTGTCCATTCCCAAAATGTTTCGTTCAAGTTCTTCAACACCCACACAGCGTTACCCTTTTCAAGGGGGATCAACAAATCTTCAGAAAGGTGTTTAGTTAGAACGACATGTCCTGAACGAATGAAGTAGGTGAGTCTTGCTCATTACTCAATGGTTTAGTCTGGAGGAACTTTGCAGGATTATATACTTTATCAAATGACCTCTTCACGGTAGGTGAAGAGGTCATTCCTTTTTATAAACCTTGTTCAATAATTTCCCGGACTTTTTCCGGTAATCCCGAAGCTTGCTCCTTGCTTAGTCCAGTCGTAGGAAGAGGATCGTGAATCATAATTTCGACATGGGCGGGCTTAATAATAAAGCCGTTTTGTTCCATTATCTTATAGGAACCACGTATTGTAATTGGAACAATGGGAACACCAGCCTTTAACGCCAACTTCATGCTTCCAGGTTTGAATTCTCCAAGGGCCTCACCTTTGCTTCGAGTACCTTCCGGGAAAATGACCATCGTATACCCATCTCTAAGATAATTTGCAGCTTGGTTAATGACTTTAAGGGATTGACGGATATTCGAGCGGTCCATAAAAACGCAATTCATTTGAGTCATCCAAGTTCGAATCAGAGGTAACTTTAGTAACTCGATTTTTGCGATGAAAGCTTTGGGCTTATCGATATAACCCAAGAGAAGAGGGATATCGAAATTTCCCTGATGATTACTTACAAAGAGAACTGAGCTATCAGCGGGGATTTTCTCCTCCCCAGTGGTTGTTACAGTGACACCGGCAAATTTTACGAGAGAACGAGCCCATTTCTTTGCTACTTGATTTGTGAGTTGGTCATGTTCGGCAATTTTTCCGATCTTCGCTAAGTGCTTTACTCTCAGAAGCGACGGATAAATGGCGAGAAGATATATCCCAAAATAGATAAACCAAAGAATAGTGCGAAACATAATAATTCTCCTTACTGTTGTAATTTAGGCAATTAAGGATATTATATCGTAGGAGATACGATTATGCATAGAGCAAGTCCAATTTGATTTGCAATTAAAGAAGAGATTTGACGTTGTAAACCTCTTCTTTTGTGATATATAATAATATGTTGATAAATTTCATAATCAATAAATTATACGGCTAAAACCTAAAGCATCAAACTAAATATATAAGGAGAGTCATCATGGAACAGGTAAGAGTACGCTTTGCACCCAGCCCGACTGGCTATTTGCATATTGGTGGGGCTAGAACGGCTTTATTCAATTGGTTTTTTGCACGGCAAAACAAAGGTAAACTGGTTCTTCGGATTGAGGATACGGATACGGAAAGATTAAAAGAAGACTCAGTAGGCCAAATTCTCGATAGCTTAAAATGGTTAGGAATTGATTGGGATGAGGGCCCAGAAAAGGGAGGAGATTTTGGCCCGTATTATCAATCCCAGAGAAAGAATTTCTATACAGCAGCTGCTGAATCGCTAATCCAAAGCGGTAAGGCTTATTATTGTTTTTGTACCGCGGAAGAATTAGAAGTAGAGCGGGAGAAACAACGTCAAGAAGGGGTACCTTTTCACTATAATAGGAAATGTCGTGACCTTTCATCTGAGGAAGTTCAGAAACGATTTGAGCAGGGACTTAAACCGGTGATTCGGATAAAGTTACCGAATTCCGGTCATACTGTTGTCCAGGATATTATCCGCGGAGAGGTTCGTTTTAATTTTGACCAGTTTGATGATTTCATCATTATGAAATCTAATGGGTTACCGGCCTATAATTTTGCTTGTGTTGTTGATGACCATGCCATGAAGATTAGCCATGTTATCCGGGCTGAAGAACATCTATCCAATACTCCGAAACAACAATTCCTTTATCAAGCCTTGGGGTATGAGATTCCTAGGTTTGCCCACTTGTCGATGATTTTGGCCCCAGATCGCAGTAAACTTAGCAAACGTCACGGAGCGACTTCGGTGAGTGAATTTAAGGATATGGGCTGTCTTCCGGAAGCGATCATCAATTATTTAACCCTTTTAGGTTGGTCACCGACGGAAGAGCAAGATGAGATCATTACTCCTGAACAGACGATCCAGTCGTTTGAATTGAATAAAGTCTCAAAAACGGCAGCAATCTATGATATTCAAAAATTGGTTTGGCTTAATGGCCAGTACATCACGAAGGTTGACCTAGAGAAGCTAACCAATCAGGCGATCCCCTTTCTTCTTCAGGGGGGCATCCTAACTCCGCAAGAAGCAGAACAAAATCCAGACTATCTCGTACTCGTCATCAAAACCGTGCGTGAAAGAGTGCGGACCTTACAGGAGCTTGCTGAGGCTTGCCGTTATTTATATCAAGAGGTTACGGATTATGATGAGAAGGGTAAAACGAAATATTTTAGTCAAGACGGTGTAGCCGATCTACTAACTAAAGGCAAAGCGTGCCTCGCTGAGGTTGAGGATTTCACGGTTGAAAATACCGAGAAAGCCTATCGTGCTCTGATAGAAGAGTTGAACATTAAGGGCGGTATGATCATTCACCCCACTCGACTGGCCTTAACCGGACGTACCATGAGCCCTGGCTTATTCGATGTCATGGCTGTCTTGGGGAAAGAAAAATGTCTTATACGTCTTGAACAGGCGGTTAAATTCATTAATACTTCTAAAACTGAGAAAGAGGAAGCTTAATAGACATAACTAACTAATAATGTAATACTTAATATAAAAGTGATGATATTTGAGACTTGTGTTTTGTATTCCTTTTTAATATAATCAGCATGTTGCTTTTTTCCGGGATTGTGTAGTGGTAGCACGTGTGTTTCTGGATCACATAGCCTGGGTTCGAATCCTAGTCCCGGAGCCATGGCCCCATAGTCAAGAGGCCTAAGACGCTGCCCTCTCAAGGCGGAAACACGGGTCCGAATCCCGTTGGGGCTACCAAATCACCAACCAACTCTGTTCACTTCGTGTGGGCAGAGTTTTTTTATACTAACAGAAAGTATAAATTTTCGGCAGATAGCATAAGTGCAACCAGCGGTTTCGCTTTCCTACGATGCACGTAGTTAAGTCCGGCAGGATAAGGCAACTAGGGCTAGCACCTTCGCTAGGGCTTGGTGCTAGCCAAGTTTTCTTTATCGCTGAAGCTCGGCGAAAGCCGGGTTTTCTTTACTGTTTAGCTAAAAACAAAAGCTCTCTAGGGTAGTCGAAGAGGATATATCGTGGTATTATGATAAAAATAGAACGATTAGGGGAAAATATGGTCGAAAGTTCGGAAACAACACTACTGAAATGGAGGCAGACATGGAATTACAAGCCGTCAAAAGAATTTATGTTGAAAAAAGACCAGGATTTGATATTGAAGCTCGGGGGCTCTTGAACGATTTAAAAGAGAATCTAGGGATCAAAGGGCTAGCCGGCTTAAGAATCATCAACCGTTATGATATATCAGGGTTAACAGAGGAGGAATATCAGGCGTCTCGTCCGATTATTTTTGCCGAACCTCCACTGGATTGGGTCTATGACGAACAATTGGAGATTCCCTCTAAGGATCGAGTTTTCGCCATGGAATATCTACCCGGACAGTATGATCAACGGGCGGATTCTGCTGCCCAATGCGTCCAGATCCTGACCCAGAATGAACGGCCCAATATCGCTTCGGCGAAAGTGATTATACTGACCGGTCAAATCACTGCTGAAGATTTTGATAACATCAAGAACTACTGCATCAACCCTGTTGAATCACGGGAAGCTTCATTAGAAAAACCTGAGAGCCTAGAATTTGAACCGGACATCCCGCCTGATGTCGAATTATTGGAAGGCTTTAGCGCTAAAACCCCAGCTCAACTGAAAGCGTTTTTCGAGGGTGCAGGTTTGGCCATGAGTTATGAGGACTTGGCTTTTTGCCAGCGCTATTTTCGAGATACGGAGCAAAGAAACCCGACGATTACCGAAATCCGCGTGATTGACACCTACTGGTCGGATCACTGTCGGCATACCACATTTTTTACTCAGCTTGAGAACGTTACGATTGATGAAGGAGATTTTTCCGATCCGCTGAACACGGCTTACGGAGAATATCTCGCAACCCGGGAATATGTTTACGGTGAAAAGCTTCCTAACAAAGATGTCTGCCTGATGGACTTAGCTATTATGGGAGCAAAAGAACTGAAGAAAAAGGGTCTCTTACAAGACCTCGATGAATCCGATGAAATCAATGCCTGTAGCATTGTGGTGAATGTAGACATCGACGACCAGAATGAAGAGTGGCTGGTGATGTTTAAAAATGAGACCCATAATCATCCTACCGAAATCGAACCCTTTGGTGGGGCTGCGACCTGTCTGGGCGGAGCGATCCGCGATCCCTTGTCTGGTCGTACCTATGTTTACCAGGCGATGCGCGTAACTGGAAGTGCTGATCCGCGAGCCAAAATGGAGGATACTTTACCCGGCAAACTCCCACAAAGAAAGATAACCATGGGTGCAGCTGAGGGGTACAGTTCCTATGGAAACCAAATTGGACTAGCTACAGGTCAAGTGACTGAAGTATATGATGAAGATTTTGTGGCCAAACGAATGGAAATCGGGGCCGTGATTGCAGCAGCTCCTCGGGCTAATGTGGTTCGTAAAACGCCTGAGCCAGGAGATGTTATCGTACTCGTCGGTGGAAGAACAGGTCGGGATGGATGTGGCGGTGCTACTGGGTCTTCCAAGGAACACACGGCAGAGTCCCTCGTGACCTGTGGGGCGGAAGTCCAAAAAGGAAATGCTCCAACCGAACGAAAAATTCAACGGTTGTTCCGTAATAATAAGGTCAGTACGATGATCAAGCGTTGTAATGATTTCGGTGCCGGGGGTGTTTCCGTAGCGATCGGGGAATTAACCGAAGGCTTGGAGATCAACTTGGATGCGGTTCCGAAAAAGTACGAAGGGCTAGATGGAACGGAACTCGCGATTTCCGAATCTCAGGAGCGAATGGCCGTCGTTATTTCTGCCGAAGATTTTGAGGCGTTCGTTAAGTATGCCCAAAAGGAAAATCTGGAAGCCTCACTCGTCGCCAACGTCACGACTAACCCCCGCTTAAAAATGGTTTGGCGGGACCAGGCAATTGTCGATATTAGCCGCGAGTTTTTGAATACCAACGGAGTTAAACAACGGGCCAATGTCAAAGTTAATCTCCCCGATGCCAGTCAGAATTACTTTAAAAAATTGCCAGCAACGATCGAGCAAAGGTTAGCTGGAGTAAATAAGGCTACAGCTTTAACGGAGGCTTGGTTGGCCAATTTGCAGGATTTAAATGTCTGCAGTCAAAAAGGCTTGGTCGAGCGATTTGACTCGACGATCGGGTCGAATACGGTGCTGATGCCCTATGGTGGCAAATATCAAGCGACTCCGGCAGAAGGTATGGTTGCTAAACTGCCAGTTCAGTCTGGCGAAACCCATACGGCGACCGTAATGTCCTACGGCTATAATCCGCAATTGGCCAAATGGAGTCCCTTCCACGGGGCTCTCTATGCTGTAGTCGATGCCGTAACCAAGATCGTCGCGCTTGGCGGGGATTATCAGAAGGTTCGGCTGACCCTGCAGGAGTATTTTGAAAAGTTGGGCCAAGATCCTGAAAAATGGGGAAAACCTTTTAGTGCCTTACTGGGCGCCTATTATGCCCAGAAGAAACTGGAAATTCCGGCTATCGGCGGGAAAGACAGCATGTCGGGGACGTTTATGGACCGACATGTACCTCCGACACTCGTCGCTTTTGCTGTCGATGTGATGAAGATAGAGCAGGTTGTATCCCAGGAATTTAAAAAGGCGGGCAGCCAAGTGGTTCTCCTTCCAGCCGTTCGCGATGAAAATGAGCTTCCTGATTTTGAGCGTCTGAGTCAGAACTACACCAAAGTCAATGAGCTGATCCGTTCCGGAAAGGTTCTGGCTTCATATACTGTGCGGATGGGCGGGCTAGCCGTAGCTCTTAGCAAAATGTCTTTTGGCAACCGGATCGGTATGACGTTTAACGATCAGGTTGAGGTTAAGAACGTGTTCCGCCCAGACTACGGTTCGATCGTCCTGGAAATCGGGGAAGAGGTTAACCTGAAGGAAGTTTTCGGTGAGGTAATCTATCAATGGCTCGGCTCGACCCAGGAAAACCCGATGATCAGATTGAACGGCGTAGATATTCCGGTAGACGCTGCTTTTGAAGCGTGGGAAAAGCCCCTCAAGAAAATCTTCCCGACTGAAACGGAAAATGGGGTTGAGCCGCAAACAATTCGCTATGACCGACGCAACACGCATAAGTTATCCACAAAAGTCGCTCAACCGAGAATCCTGATCCCGGTTTTCCCGGGGACGAACTGTGAATATGATTCGGCGAAGGCCTTTGAGAAAGCGGGAGGAATCGTTGATACCCTCGTGATCAGAAACCTTTCAGCATCAGATGTAGAAGAATCCATTCACGAGATGGTGAGGATGATTGAGCAAGCTCAAATTGTCATGCTGCCGGGTGGCTTTAGCGCCGGGGACGAACCGGACGGTTCGGGGAAATTCATCGCCACGATGTTTAGAAATCCACGAATTAAGGAAGCAGTGATGAAACTCCTGAATCAGAGAGACGGTTTGATGCTGGGCATTTGCAATGGCTTCCAAGCCTTGATTAAACTCGGCCTTGTTCCGTACGGAGAAATTGTGGACTTAACCGAGAACTCGCCAACGCTGACCTATAATAAAATCGGACGACACGTTTCCTGTATGGTTCAAACCAAAATTGTGTCTGCTTTATCTCCTTGGTTTAGCGGGGTAGAACTCGGCGATATTCATACGATTGCCGTTTCCCACGGGGAGGGACGCTTTGTCGCTAATCCAGACGTGATTCAGAAGCTGATAGCTAATGGGCAAGTCGCGACTCAATATGTGGATCTTAACGGCAACCCCAGTAATGATGTCCTTTATACCCCCAATGGATCTTATGAAGCTATTGAAAGTATTACAAGCCCGGATGGCCGGATCCTCGGAAAGATGGGTCATAGCGAAAGAGCAGGAGCAGGAGTAGCCATCAATATTTCCGGCAATAAATATCAGCCCCTTTTTGAAGGCGGCGTCAATTACTTTAGAGGGTAGGGTAGATGTATAATAAGAACATCTCTAATTGCTCAAAAAGGGGGATAATGGATGTTAATTGTTACTACCGAAAATGTCATAATGTCAAAGGTTATAAAGTGATAGATGTTAAACATGTTGAATATTATGGGGTAGAATTACTTTCGTGAGGTGAAAGCGTTGAGCAGCCAGAAACATCTTCTATGGACAAGTGTAAACAGGCTTACGGTGGTAACAACTGTACTTGTCTTGTTGAAAGTCTTTACATACTTTTTTCAAGACTTTTTGACTGTTTTCGGTGAAGTGATTTCCAGAACGTTTAGTGTCTTTCTACCGTTTTTTATTGCGCTTATTCTCGCCGCTTTGTTAGAACCACTCGTTGTGCGCTTGATGCGAGTCATACGCATTCGTCGGCCGTATGCAGCAGTAATTACTCTTCTTCTAGCAATTGCCGTATTGAGCCTTTTTGTTTTTTTGTTTGTTGCCCGTCTTTATACTGAATTATCAGATTTAGCAATCACATTGCCTAATTATAGCTATCTCATGGATTTCGTTTCACGACAAGTGGATATTGTGGAAAAGTTTGTCAAGGTAAACCCTCAAATCCAAAGCGCTTTAACTACATCGACGGAAACTTTGGCAAGAACGCTTCAAGAATGGGCTAAATCGGGGAGTGCGTTTTTACTTGGTTTTCTGACAGCATTACCCCGTATATTTATTGTGATGATCGTCTCCCTTGTTGCGACATTAATGATGAGCTCAAGTTTTCCCAATGTAAAACAGTTTATGGCTAACCTGTTTCCACGCCGTTGGCACGTCAGTGCTCAGACTGTTAGTAAGGACCTGGGAGCGGCCGGCGTGGGATATTTACGTGCTCTAGCCATTTTAATGTCAGTGACAGCATTCACAACCATCGTCGGTTTGCTTCTTATTGGCAATCGGTATGCTGTTACACTCGGTGTGCTTGCAGGCTTATTGGATGCAGTGCCAATTGTGGGCACGGGCATTTTATTTGGACCTTGGATTGTCGGCTTATTTTTAATGGGATTATTCGGAGAGGGGTTCAAGGTGATATCAATGTGGGTCATTACCCTTGTGATTCGCCAGTTTCTTGAACCTAAGATCATGTCCAAAGGGCTTGGGTTACAACCGCTACCTACGCTCATCTCGATGTATATAGGGATGCAGTTGTTGGGAATAGGAGGTATTCTGATGGGACCTGCAATTGTCATCAGTTATGAAGCCTTACGCAAAGTTGGAGTTTTTGGGCCTCCTAAAAGTTAAACGATTTGTTTTTATAAACCCAATTTTGAACTAAATTCGAGGAACTGTCGCGATGAAGTTGAAATTGCCCTCGGCACTGCCGAGGGCAATTTCAAAGATTATTTATACTAACAGAAAGTATAAATTTCCGGCAGATAGCATAAGCGCAACTAAGGCTTCCGCCTACGCCAGAGGCTTGGCGCAAGCCAAGTTTTCTTTATACTAACAGAAAGTATAAGTTTTGGGCAGATAGCATAAGTGCAACTAAGGCTTCCGCCTACGCCAGAGGCTTGGCGCAAGCCAAGTTTTCTTTATACTAACAGAAAGTATAAATTTCCGGCAGATAGCATAAGTGCAACTAAGGCTTCCGCCTACGCCAGAGGCTTGGCGCAAGCCAAGTTTTCTTTATCGGAGTCAGTTCGAGTCACCATATGTTCAATCATTTGGGGAAGTTTGCTCGCAATCTGAGTTGCCTGATCGGCAGTTATTGTTTTATCTTTTACTGCCTGGTCTAAATTCGCTTTCATGATCAATTGCACCTTGGAAACCAAGTCAGTCTTATTAATCTTTTTATCCTGAGCAACCTGCGCCAGAGATTTACCGCTTTTTAGTTGTTCTTTTAGTTGGGTAGCATCGATGCCAAGCAAAGCAGGGATTTGCTGCCGAACATTTTTAAATACACTTTCTTTTTTACCATCCTTTCGTTCATGCCCAGTCCAAGTTTTATTCATTGCACTGGCAGCTCTTTCAGCAGTCTTCGTTTTCATCGTAGCCGCTTTGTCTGCAGTCAACTTTCCGTTCGCCACAGCCTTGTCAATTTTGTCATTAAATAACGCTTGAAGCTTTTGCGTCAAGGTGTTAGCATCCATTCCTTTGGTGGCTGCAATTTGAGCTAGAGTTTTACCGGATTTTAGTTCCTGACTGAACACGTTAGCATCCATACCCAAAATTCCAGCCAGATCCGCTCCGCGTTCTTGGTGCGTTTCAACCTTTTCCTTAGTCGCAACATTCTCAGTAACGGCATTACCTTGATTATTTAGAGATGCATTAACGCTTGGAACCGCATACGCAACCCCAGCGCTTAGTGTAAGCGCCAAGATTCCTGTTCCCCCTAATAGAGCTATTTTTTTGAGTCGCATGGTGTTGTACCTCCTAAAAGTTATTTT
>NZ_DATLJA010000034.1:0-25986 GCF_035539115.1 Desulfitobacterium sp.
GTTTCAATCCACGCACCCGCACGGGGTGCGACAGCTTACAATAAAAAACTTGAATTAACGGTAGTTTCAGAGCTACATTTTGCGAACCCCTTATCCACCTTAATTTAAGGTTAAATCAAAAAGTATATATTTGCTTAAACCCTTTTAATACCAAGGAGTGCGATACCTCCACAGAATCATGCTCACTTCCGGTTCGCACTCCTTCAAATCAAATAATAAATGGTCCCTCAGGATCTACAACAGACTTGGTTCCAACATGTTCTACCCTATTTTTCCACCCATTACCTAGAAAGTAATACCTTAGACTATCCGTTTCAGGGTCAATTATTGTTTCTAATTTTTTCTTCAATTGAGCAAACTGAGCCGGATCAACCAAACACTCAAAAACAGAGTTCTGAACTCTTTGCCCATTGTTAACACATTGCTTAGCAACTTGTCGTAATCTTTTCTTCCCTCCATCGGTGATCGTATTCACATCATAAGTGATTAAAACCATCATAGTTATTATCTCCTTATTTCCAGATAAAAGGCGGATAATCTTCCAAATCTCCTCTTAAATATCTGGATAACAGTAACGCTTGTGCATAGGGTAATAATCCCAGGGGTATTTTCTCCTCAAGAAAAGGATGTGTAATTTCCTCTCGTTTTCTCCTTTGCCAAGCTTCCAAGACAACTTTCCGTTCCTTTTCTTTCATTATCACCCCCCCAGATTCTTTTGCAATAAAGCCATCCCCTGAAATCTGCTTACGGTTGATTAAGCTCAGAACCAATCGATCGACTAGGTAAGGTCGAAACTCTTCCATAAGGTCTAATGCCAATCCTGCTCTTCCTGGACGATCACGGTGTAGAAATCCAACATAAGGATCCAATCCCACCGTTTCAAGAGCAGATTTCGCTTCATGAGCTAACAGGGTATAAAGAAAGGAAAGTAAAGCATTCACATTATCCAAGGGTGGTCTTCTGCTTCGGCCATGCATATAAAAGGAGTCTTTCTGATACAAAATCATATCATCAAATATGGAAAAATAATTCTTAGCCATTTCCCCTTCTATACCCCTGATATCGCCAAGAGAACCTGCTCTACTAAGTCGAACAACGCTTGCAGCCAGCTCTTTCCTTACCCATTCGGTATTATTATCCAGTTTTTCAGCATGATCACTTTCATAACGCCGAATAACGGTCCGGCAATTGGCAACCTTTCCCATGATAAAACGCGAGGCAATTTTGACACATTCCTGAGGAGCATCTGCATCCCGATACTGTTTCCTTCTTAAGAGCACATTACCCTTCACAGGTCCAGAAACCCGAGCGAGAAATTTTCCGTGCTCATTTAAGAAAGTTACAAACACTCCTCTTTCGACACATAAGCCAAGTAACGCTGGACTGGCCCCTTGATATCCAAACGTCACTACGCCCTCCAAATAATGGATCGGGGTTCGGAATACTTCCTCATTTTTTACCTTAACTATAAGGTTTTCTCCCTCTTTAGCTAAAAATGCATCAGGAGTAGTCACGTATAATACATTTAACATTTTTCTCATTTCATGAATCTCCCGTAGATACTTCTTCCATTTCACTAATTAAGCTACTAATATATTTCGTAGCCTTCTTGGGATTTTTTCCAAGGGCAGGAAGGCACAAATCTTTGAGTGAACAATTGTTGCATTTTCTCGCTTTTATAGGTAAAGGCGTAATTCCCTTTTCAAAAAGTTCGTGCATCTTTTCAGAAAGCTCCATAACTTGTTTCCTTAGTTCTTCATTAAAATTGACCATCTGCCTACGTTTTGTCTCACCATAAAAAAGGAATCCGAATTCGATTTGCGTTCCTGTCATTTCCTCCAGACACATAGCCTGTGCACATAACTGCACCTCATCTCGCGCATCCGATTTAGGTTTGCCTCGTTTATATTCAACAATTGTTATCTCAGTATATTTCTGTGACTCAGGTAACCGCGAATACTCGACGACGTCCGCAATACCATAAAAACCTAACTGCCATGATATAAGGGGAGCAGAACGAACGACTTTTACATCATTTCTGGTTTCAGTGAAGTAGGGATCATCCACACGTTCATGCAATTGTTGGCCTTCAACCGTTCTTACATTTTCCGCCCATTGATTTTCAACATGAATAAGCGCCCATTGTCTTTCACAGAAAGCAAAATGTTGAATGCCAGAAAGCGAAAGTAAATCGTCCTCGGAATAGGTCTTAATCATCATTTACATTCCATCAATAATTTCCGGTTTTAGGTCATCCAATTGCTGAATTTTAATATCATAATCTGTGATAACCTTCGGTTCAGTCACACCTGACTTTAGAGATACTTTCAGTGAACGATGGACCTTAGCCGATGAATATTGCCCGTTTCTACAATTATGTTGCCACCAGAAAACTTTGTAGACCTCCATACTACCCTCAGGCCTTGCCGATGAGGCATCATTTTGAAATAAGCTTACTAAAGCTTGTTTGATAGCCTCCGCATCTTCTTCACTAAAATTGGTCTTGTTAGCCAGTTGCGGATTCATACTTCCATAAAAAACATATAGCCCATGATCTACACGGTGTTTCATCCCCATAGTATCAGATGACTTTTTACTACCATCACCTTCGCCGCTAACACTTTTAGTAATTTGTATGCTGGATACACTTATCGGACTCACGCTATAGGCAGATTGAATAGAAACAGGACCACGAATACCTATAGAAACACCAGTGTCCTCACCATTTTCCTCTCCACTTTCTGATTTACTTTTCCCTTTCTTCGCAGCACTATAAGCAAAAACCTGCCCAAAAGCTCTCACATCTATCCATCTTTTACAAGCAGCTTCACGAAAACCTTGTTCATCTTTAAGCTTATCTTTTAACTCTCCTTCTGCCCTTGCTCGGAGACTCCTATAACCATCCATTCTATTATCATCTGACTGGACAAAGATTGGATAACCTTCTTCCATCAATCGATTCCTTATTTTCCGTTTAATACATACATCAGAGAGCTCGCCAAGACCGTCATAGTTTACACGAGGCCTATTTCCATTAAGTGGATCACCATTTGGATTTGCATTTCTCACATTCAAAATCACTGCAAAATCCACTTTTTTCTCGAGTGCTGCCATAATAATCCCTCCATTATTTTAAATTTAGTTTCCAAAGATTGTTTGATCGTTCTCAGATAATATATAGATTGCAAAAAACGAAACAATTAATTTATTTGAGGTTCATCATCCTTTTTTAAGTTTCGTAGTGCCTCGCGTTGACAATGATAGCCCAGTAAAAATTCACCGCTTAATTTCCTATCATTCATGAAGTCATCAGGCGTAAACATGGCAATTACTTCGGAAATCAAGCGTGATCTTTTTGAAGATTTATTGCCCAATCTAGCTTTATACGGTCCTAAGGCAAGTTCCAATGTTCTCCATGTTGTATACGGATGATCCGCAAAACGTTGCATCAATCTAGCTGCATTCGTCTGACGTTTTTCACCGGATTCTTTAAGCGCCCATTCTTCTAAGCTATCGGCAAGGGCAAGTAATCTACCATAGAGATAATCTCTCGTTTTCCGCTCCTCATCCAAAGCCATTTTAAATTCCTCCTTCTCATAATATTTTCTATAAAGCGCACAGGCAATACTGAGCGTTTTATTCCACTCCCAAACTTCCATACCCACTCGATTGGTTGCACGTCGAGCTGCGGATTCAACTAAATCTCTAGGTATTCTCCTCCTATCAATTATGCAGGGAAGAATCCTTTCGACGGTTGACTTTCGGAGTTTATCTTCTACTTTACTTCCATAAGCAGCTTCAGCAATATCACTTGGAGCAGGTGCCCCCACAAATCTAACAGGTATTTTCGTCTTTTTTCCAGTTCTGAGATCAACAATCTCTTTCGAATGGTATGTATGAATCCATGCACAGGATTGATGCCAATACTCAATTCTATTTAAGAAGTCAGAACCCGTTAGTTCCCTGTAAAACGTTATGGACAACCTACCTGGAGTCGCAGAATCAAGCCCCATGACAACAATACCAGTTATATTTCCAAGCACTGCATGATACCCAGAAATTTTATTTTTCAGCTTCAATGCTAAGTCTTGAGCAGTTGATACATTTTTTTCTAAATTACTTTGTATCTCATCAGATCCAAGTATTGTAAATGGATCTGCAAGGGGATCCGGAATTTCTACTCCATTAGTGGCCCATGCAACTATTGCTTGATCACCTCTTCGATAGGCTTGCCTTCCAATAAGCCAACGAAGAACATTATGGGCTTTCTGAGTCACTTCAAAACTTACACCACATGCTTGTTCTGCTTTTGAGAAACGGCCTCTAAATGTAAAACCACTACTATCATTAGCAGAAATCAATTTAGCTTTATCACCATCGTTTCTCAATTTGAATGGATGCTGATCAGCAGATGGCACTATCTTTCCAGTAACATAACATAGCGAGCGGTTTTCTTTAGTTGTTAAATAGTATTTCATCCAGCTATCATATAAACTTGTATCCGTCCATACAGCACTTTGAGCGTCACCAGGAATTTCTACTGCCCAACGCACAAAAGCATTCATTTGTGATAAATTTGAAGTTTCCTTAAAGATTTCAGGGATCACAGTATTAGCTTCCTTATCCCATTTCTTGAGCATCTTCCCATCAGAACCTATGAATAATATGCCGTAATCCACTAAATCTTTAATTACATGTCCTTTTTCTATATATTTCAAAATAGCCTTTGCCTTTGGATGAGAGAACTCTGATTCACACCATTTCTTTAATAATTCGTGATACTTCTCGAAGGGTTCCTTTGGATTATTAACATATCCCTTTGTTACTTCTCCTCCATAATCAGAAAAATCCAATGCAATATATTGGAGTTTATCACAAAGAGGATGCGTTTCTGGTTTTATCCCCGCCCTACCTCCCGAACTCTCCGTACATGGTATGATAGTTCTTGCTTCAGCTTTGGAGATTACTCTAGCTCTCTGAAAATTTCCATCCTGGTCAATGGCGATTTCTATCTGCGCCTTCTGTGTTGTATGACAAATCGGTAGAAGAGGTATTGTGTTTTCATCAGACCCATATCCGATCACCGACTGACAGTTTTCATAAGTTTCGTATAGCTTCGGCATCCAACTCATAGGTCAACCTCCTCTGTAGTATATCCATCAAGAAGTTCCTCCTCTTCTAACCCAATTGAAACAGGAGGTTTTGCAGACATTGGTTTGACAAATTTACGAATCTCGCATTCTTCAGGTCGTTTAAAATTTACGACACCATTAATCATTTCTGGGCGTGAAAATCTAGCATGAAGCTCATTTTTTCCATATTCGTCAGGATAATCAAACCCATGGAACATTAAGTCAAATGTTAGTTCTCCATATCGATCATAAAAACCATTACCCTCACCAAAATGGCATGGTTCAACATACCCCTGGCATTCACGTGTTCCTAGGAAAATATCTCTTCTACCACCCCTCTCAATCATTCGTTTAGCAACAAAAAAATGTTTATTTTCATTACAATCTTTAATTAAATCCCTCCTATTAAGATTCCATTCAAAATGCGCTTGTATTTGGTATTCAACATCAACCAAATAATTGTAGATAGATAGAGTATTTATTGGCTCTCCTTTCCCTCTCCTATCCCGAGCAGACGGATAAACTCCACCATAGTTCAATGGCTTAGCACTCTTTGTCTGTGTTCTTATCGGCTTCATTACCCGAACTTTATCAATAATCCAGATAAGTGTGGGTTTCCAATAAACAGATTCCATAATTCCTTTTAGTGCTTGATAAGTTGGGATCTGATAAGAACATTTCTCACCCCCAATCTTAGTCAGTGGATCCGTAAAGAGCGCATATTTTCCATAGACCTTAAACTCTACTTTGTTCTCCATGTTAATCGCCTCCACAATATAAAAATTCCATTTCCTTAACTGGTGATGTACTCAGACCATAGTCATCACTGTAATAATTATCATCCAAATAAAAAACGCCAATACCCTTTTGTACTTCATGAATTGATTGTTCCTCTAATAACTTAGTAAATATATAAGGAAATACATTGACTGAATATCTCTGAGCTTTTTTTAATAAGTGATATTGTTCCTTTAAATTATTCGATCCACATAAATTATCAATAATTTGTCTTCCTTCTTCCTTATAAGGAACAATAACTCCGCGCGTTGGTGAATCAATCGCGTGAAATGCCTTAGCAGCCGTCATAAATGATTGCCTAATAGGTATTGGGGGAAAGGAACTGTTATTTATTCTGCCATACTCCTGAACAGACAATGAATTTGTTGATAGCAGTTCGAAAAGATTATCTGTTCTCCCAACCCCTGATTTCTCATTAATGAGATGACCCATCTCGTTAGTGCGCGTGTAGAAATAATAGTAATAATATCGCTCCATGATCTTAGGGCCTATAATATCTCCATCAAACTGAGTAGGCTCATTCTTGAACTCATCAAGAACGCGCTCCGCAATATCTCTACCAATCCGGATATCCTTTAATTTGTCTAGATTCTCATCTTTCGGATTAACGATTAAGACCCGTCCTTGCTTAGGTCTTGAACCATTGCGATTACAGCGTCCAGCTGCTTGGGCGATTGAGTCAAGTCCCGCCAAATATCGGATGACGCTTCCGAAATCAATATCAACTCCCGCTTCTATAAGTTGTGTACTCACACAGATAACTGGTTCATTTTCTTCCAAACATTTTTTGACTTCCTTTAAAATCTTCATACGATGCGCGGGACACATATTCGTACTAAGGTGAAACAGCTTAGCATCTGGATGATTTTTAATTTGCTGAAAAAGATTGATGGCTGCCTTTTTTGTATTAACTATAATTAAAACACTTCCAGTTTCCAACAATTCCTGTTCAACAAGATCGACCACTTCAGAGACCGTCCAACCACCAATCTTACGTTGATCAAAAACATCAACCCTCTTTAACTCATTGAACAATTGCTTAACATCCGGTATCATCTGCTGTTCTGGCGTAATTTGCAGAGCTACATCAGAACGCACTTTGTCCAGTAAAGGTTGGGTTGCAGTACAAAGCACTACTGTCGAACCACATCCTCTAACTAAAAAACGAATCGCCATATTAAAGATATAAACACATCGTATAGGAAGAGTTTGTATCTCATCAAATATTAAAACTGCATTTGCAAGCTGGTGCATCCTTCGGGCGCTCCTTGTTCCATACCCAAATAGAACCTCGAGAAACTGTACCATAGTCGTAAATACGATTGGTGCATCCCAGTTTTCTGATAATACTTTTTGTCGTGTATTTTCCTCTTCTGGCGTTAAATTTGAATGATGTTCAAGCACAATATTATTTAAGTATTCTCCCTGTTCTGTTCTATCTTCCAAAATTTCTCGCGCTTTCTCAGCATTTTGATCGATGATTGAGGTGTAGGGGATAATATAGATAATTCTTTCCATATGATATTTGTCGGCATGGGTTAACGCAAAACGTAGACTAGCAAGCGTTTTACCTCCTCCCGTTGGTACAGTTAATTGATAGAGGCCTTTAGGTCGGCTCGAAAATTTGAGACAATAATCGGAAATTTCTTGACGTAGAATATTGACTTTGTTTTTTTTAGCCTTCTCAAATTTAGCTAATTCTTTGTTTAACCTTTCTATAAGAGATGTCCAAGAAAGATATTCCCCTTGATTTCTGAGCTTTGCTTTCTCGGGGAATTCGAAATCCGCAGTATTAAGCCTATCTGCATCAATAAGGCAACTAAAAAGAAATCTTACTAATAACCCAAGCTTAAACACAGATGCTTCTCTTAAATCTATATCCTCCCGTAATGTTATTATTTTTTGATTGAATTGACCTACTAGATTTTCATCAGAAAGTAGCCTCTTTATTTTTTCTTTTACTTCATTATCTAGATTTGAAATAGATTCCTTAGTTCGTGTTTTTTCATCCGGCTTATTCAATCGTCTAGAAAAATTATCATCACCGTCAGGGGATAGACAATCAATCAATCCAGAGTGATGAGATGCAATGACTAGGGCTAAAATTTGTGAAATAAATAGGCTCTCATTGACTTTATTAGAAAAGTAGTTAAATATAACCTGGGCGCCGGCACTGGAATGATCAATTTTGCCTTTCCTACCTTTTGCATCGATATAATCATCTTCATCAGGATCAATTAAACTGGTTGCAGACTTAATATATTTATCAAACTCTGAGCTTGCTTTCCCTAAGTCATGCAATAGCCCAATTAACTCACCATGCTTTTCCAAACCAATTTTTGAAGCATATTTAGCGGCTAATATCGAAGTTTCTTCTAAATGATCAAACAAGTTTTGATCTCTGTCCTCTTTTTCGTTACGATGTGCAATAAATTTTCCTCTAATTTTCGAAAAAGCATCATTATCGTCATTAGACATCCCATCTCTCCTCTCTATATTCATATCGTGCATAAGGCTCCATGTAACCATCAACCGCACTCTTTAGTGTAAAAAAAGAATTTTTCAACCTCGACCACAAATACGATCAGTTTAACTTTATAATTCATCTAAATATTCTATTTTCTCTATTTATAACCCATCTCCTTCCTCTATTTCCATATTTACTATATTTAATCCTTCCGGCATTAATTTTTTAACTAAAAAAAGCCTCCAGACTGCTTGTCAGAAACCTCAACATATCATGCATTAGGAGTGCAATAATAGTTATTAAATAAGCGTTATGATATAATTAAATCGAAAAAGAGCATAAGGAGGCGAATTATGTTATTCGATGAAATAAGAAGCGAAGATTCCATTAAAAAACTATTATCCCTTGGCATCCTGATCATCATTGGCTATTTATTAAAGGATATGGTCAATTTGATCTTATTAACTTTCATCTTCTCATTTTTCTTCTATAGCATTCAGAACTTTCTCTTTCATAGAATGAAAAGGCTAAACATAAATCGGACCGAGATTACACTAACCCTCTATGTATTGATCATTATTGTTGTAAGTTTGATATTAACCAAATATATTCCTATTGTAATAAAAGAACTATTTTCGATTGTCGTTCAACTCAGTAATTTTAGAATGGATGATCTTCGGGGAATAATCGATACTCGAATCGTAAATATGATTGAGTCAACGGTTCAATCATATGCTAAAGGCGGAGGAAGTCTCCTCCTCCAAACCGCCAGCAGTATCTGGTCGTTTAGCTTAAATACGTTAATTGCTTTAATTCTAAGCCTCTTTTTTATCCTCGAAAGAGAACCTTTATTATCCTTCATCAATAATCTTGAGAGTAGCCGTATTGGTTTTGCGATTGAGTTTTATCGAAAAATTGGAAGATCTTTTCTAAATTCCTTTGGAAAAGTCATGCAGGTGCAAGTCCAAATTGCGTTTATCAACTCAATTCTATCGACGGTTTGTTTATTCATTCTAGGGTTTCCTCAAGTCTTGGGCCTCGGCTCTATGGTCTTTGCGCTTGGACTCATTCCTGTTGCCGGAGTTATTATTTCGTTTATTCCTTTAAGTATCATTGCCTATAATCTTGGAGGATTCATCAAGATTATCTATGTGATTGCCCTCATCATTGGCCTTCATGCATTGGAAAGCTATATTTTGAACCCTAAACTCATGAGCATGAAAACCAAACTTCCGGTTTTCCTCACTTTTATTATCCTGATCGTATCTGAACATTTCTTTAAAATTTGGGGGCTTCTCTTCGGTGTCCCTCTGTTTATCTTTCTCATGGAATTGCTTAATATCAAGACGTCAGAGTGATAGGGAAACAAGCTTCGAAGGGATCTACAACAATTCTCCCGCCAAGAACTCAAGCTGCCGATCCACGAACTCATCTGGTGACTCATGTCCGTATTCCGGATAAATCAGCAATTTCTTTTCTCCGCTCAAAGCCCGGGATAAGGCATACACTATTGGCGGCGGGCAAGACGTATCCTTAAGGCCTACAGAAACGAGGCTTATCCCTCCTGCTTGGCCAACCCAGGGGGCAAAATTCACCGCATCAAAATAATCCAGCACTTGAAATACGTCTTCTTCACGCTTATGTTCAGGATCAAAGAGTTGGAAATACCCAGATAGTTCAGCGATGGGACCTGTCCCATCGCTTTGCATTTTAAATGTTCCTCTAAAATCCGCTAAAAAGGGGATTTCAGCTTTTCTAATGCTTCATCGATCAAGGACATATCCTCACTCCTCAAAGACGAAATTCAAGTTTAAATCAATAACATGAAATTTCGAGGTTTGAGAACATATTCCTTCTAAAAAGCCTGCTAACCTAAACCTTCCGCTCCGTTTCTTTCATAATTCCAATCAGCCTAACAATTCCCCAGGCAATAATCCCATAAACAATCATCGCAATAATCGTTGTGGGCTCTAAAATGGCTTGAGCTTCAAATCCCTTGGTAACAGCGGTTGGAAAGATCCCCGTAAAGGGATAGAGAAAGATCTGAGTGAGCGAATAAATGAAAGACACGAACGGGCTTGCAGGATTTGCCCCAAGGAGTTTGAAGACTAAGCGAAAGGCCAACAAGACTTCGAGAACCCCCAAAATATAATAGACAATCCTCTGAGGTCTCAGTTGTTCATGATTTCTCTGTTTTACCTGTTGCTGTTCCATTTTGAATCCCTCCTAAAATTTTTTGGTCGATTATTTGTGGGTTCTTACATTGATTCTTAATCCATAGTTTAAGCTAAATTCAGATGATAATTCGTGACCGGTTAATTCTTTAACATCAATACGGCAGCGTCTCTCAAAAGAAGGCGCTGCCTAAAACTTGTACTCCAATTTCAAACTCCTACAGAGACAGAAATGAGTTAAAATCAGCCCAAAGAAAACAAGATAATCCATGGAAAAGCAAGCTTAAAGGCGCTAAAATACGAGTACCTCATACTAAAGTCAAATTCGTTTTGAGCGTACAGACAAGTCTGGCTCATCACGAGTCAGCCAGAAACTCATGAAGGGGGAACAGAGATGTTAATTGTAGGGGAACTGATTAATGCCAGCCGGAAGGCTATTGGGGAAGCCATCCGCATTCAAGATTCCGCAGCGGTTCAAAAAGTAGCGCGTGATCAGCAAGAAGCGGGGGCAAACTTTATTGATGTTAACGCCGGTATTTTTGTTGGTAAAGAAGCGGACTATCTACAATGGTTGGTAAAGACCGTACAGGAAGCGACCCACGATGCTCCTTGCTGTCTTGATAGCCCGGATCCTAAGGCGATTCAGGCTGCTCTCTCTATCCACAAAGGTACTGCCATGATTAACTCCATTTCCTTAGAAAAAAGTCGCTATGATGCTTTATTACCCGTTGTTGCTGGAACTAATCTTAAAGTGATTGCGCTCTGCATGAGTGATGAGGGTATGCCTGAAACAACCGAGCAACGGCTTAAAATCGCGGATCGCCTGATTAATGGACTTGTGCAAAACAATGTTCCCGCCGATAATATTTATGTTGATCCGCTTGTTCAACCTGTTGCGACCAATAAAGACTTCGGAATTGAATTTCTTAATTCAGTTGAAGCCATTGCCAAAGAATTCAAAGAGGTTCACACCATGTGTGGCTTATCGAATATTTCCTATGGTTTACCGAATCGTAAATTCATCAATCAAACTTTTGCAATTATGGCGATCGCCAAAGGGCTTGACGGTTTAATCATCAATCCTCTGGATCAACGGATGATGGCGAACCTGATTACCGCTGAAACTTTAGTCGGGAAAGATGACTATTGCAGCAATTACCTCAGTGCTTATCGAGCACAGAAATTCGAATTTTAATTTGAGTCCTAAATCCTCAATGTCTAATCTTCCCCTCTCAACTGAGCAGGGGAAGTTTTTTCAAGAAAAAGTACAGGAGGGAGAACCATGGCAGAGGTAATTTGTGAAGTCACCTTTCTACCCCAAGGGATTACAACTCAAGTCCCCCTTAAAACAACCATCCAAGCAGCCGCTCTTATGAATAACTTATCCCTGGAAAGCATCTGTAATGGAAAGGGAACCTGTGGTAAATGCCTCGTTCGAGTCTCCGGTAGCGTCAGTGAACCTTCTTCCCAAGAACTCACACGGTTAGGTGAGAAAAAAGCAGAGGGGTGGCGGTTAGCCTGCCAAACCCAAATCTTAGGTAAGGCTGTAATAACCCTGCCGCGCAAGGATGAATTTCATACCGTTCAAAGCGGTCAGGCCCGGAAATATCCTTTTGAGCCCATGATTCTAGACATCCATCCTCATCTCGAAAACGTATACGGAGTTGCTGTTGATATTGGGACAACCAGTATCGTTGCCTCACTCATTAATCTTAAGGGCGAAGATAAAGAACTGATGACGACCTCTTGCCTGAATCCCCAAACGAAATTTGGGGGAGACGTCATTACGCGAATTTCGTTTGCCCATCAAAGCCCCGAGGATACCCTAAAATTAAGAGAATTCGTCCTCAATGGGATAAACCAACTTATTCATCAAATGTGTACACAACAAAAGGTACTGCCTGAACAAATTCGCCATGTTACGATTGCCGGAAATACAACCATGCTCCACTTACTCCTCGGTCTTGATCCCATTTCTCTGGCCCGGGCACCCTACACTCCGATTTTTGTGGATTACCAAGAGCTCACCGCCGAGAAAGTTAGTCTCCAAATTGACCCCCAGGCACTGATTAGCTTGCTTCCTTGCCTCTCAGCTTTTATCGGAGCAGACATTCTTGCCGGTCTGCTTGCTCTTGATTTTCAAAAGATTATCGTTCCTTCGCTTTTTATTGATATTGGAACCAATGGGGAGATCGTGGCCAATGTGAGGGGCAAGCTGGTAGCCACTTCTTCAGCAGCAGGCCCTGCCCTCGAAGGGATGAATATTCAATGTGGTTGTCGTGCTGAGGATGGTGCAATATCCAGCGTTCATTTAACTGAAAACGGTCAGATTGAGCTGGAGACGATTGGGCAGGCACCTGTTAAAGGAATCTGTGGGAGTGGTCTGGTCGAACTTGTCGCGGAATTGGTCAAGGCGAAGGTTATCAGCCCCACGGGGAGATTCACAGACTCCAGTGATTTACCTGGTTTTCTTTCGCAACATATGATTGAATCTGATGGACAACCTGCCTTCGCGGTCCATCCTCAATCGATGACAACTCTCACTCAAAAAGATGTCCGCCAAGTTCAGCTCGCCAAAGCCGCTATTGCTGCAGCTATCGAGATCCTGTTTGAACGACTTGAAGTAGACCTCGCTTCGGTGGAACACGTCTATATCGCGGGGGCCTTCGGTTACCATTTGAAACCGGAGGCGCTCAAAACCATCGGACTCCTCCCGCAAAATCTAAATGCCACGATTCATTTTGTAGGGAATACAGCTAAAGAAGGAGCCCGGCTTTGCCTTAGCAGTAAACAAGCCTTACAGGAAATTCAGGCCCTCCAGAAGGCCCTAATTCCGCTTGAACTTTCCTACGCCCCGGAATTTATGGACCATTATGTAGAACAAATGGGTTTTCCATCGGTTTCCTAAATCAGGTCTCATCTCCGAAGATCTCCCGAAGCTTCTCTGTCTTTAGACCTTTTCCAATAAAGCTGACCGCACCTAAAGGGCTCTCCTTAAGTTCTCTGAACTGATAATCTCCATCCACATAATTAAATTCAAGAAAGGTATGGCCAGACTGAAGAATTCCCTTCCCCCTCAGGATCTGGCCATATTCTCCATTTTTACAGGATTCAAGGATCTGCCTTAACTGTCTAAATTCAAATCGTTTCAGTGTCTGCAGTCCAAAGGATTCAAAATTATGCTCGGGAGATAAGGGGAGTTCGCCCCCGTTGCATCCCGTTTTTTGTACAGCTTGTCTTTGTTCTTGATTGAGGAGAAGCGACACATCCTCAGGGGATAGCCCTTCCCAATTCTTAGCTAAAATCGGGGCTTGCGCATTGAACTTCCTTAGTTCCTGAGTAATCAGCCTTACCTCTTGGTTACTTACCTGTTGAATTTTACTCAAAACTAAAGAAGTCGCCGCTTGAATTTGATGGCTAAAAAATTGAGAATAGCTGTTCACCTGCTTAAAAAATTTCGCAGCATCGACCACAGTTGTTACGGAGTCGAGAGTGCATCGCGAGGAAATTTGCACGTCCTTAAAAAGGTCAAGAATTTCGCTAAGGATGAATATACCAGACGGCTCAAAGATAATACGATCCACGTTTTGATTGAGAATCTCCTTAAGTGTTCGGCGAAAATCCTCCTTCAGCGTACAACAAACACATCCCGAAGTCAGTTCATAGATTTCGAAGCCGACACGTCTTAATACTGTACTGTCAATACTGGTCTCTCCATATTCGTTTTCGATAATAGCGATTTTTTCGTCCTTTAAGGATTTAAGGATCTGCTGAATCAACGTTGTTTTGCCCGCTCCTAAAAAGCCCGAGATAATATTAAATTTAACCATACCCGTTCCTCCTCTTTCTTCACTCTACACTCCACGTTCAACTCTCCTATCGCTGTTCTTCTTGATTCAAAGCTTATCGAGAATTCACGTCCCTGACTATGGATTATTCTGTACTTTCTAGGACTCGCTTGTACTTCCGAAAATCGCCTAGAACATATAGTTAAGATTAATCAAGATAAGACAAGAAAATCCATTCGAAGTCATTACATAAAAAGCTAGAATAAAATCAAAGCTCGGCAAAATATTCATAAAAGTTTGAAAGTGTAAAGAAAAGTGAAGCTCGACGTGAGAAAAGACAGGGATCTAATGGAGAATCAAAATTTAAGGAGGTTTAAACAGATGAGTACCCTTGAAGAATTAAGTAAAGCGGTTATTGCTGGAAACGAAGCAAACGTCAAAAGCCTTACCCAGGCTGCACTTCATGAAGGCGTCAAGCCCCTTTCCGTTATTAATGATGGTTTAATTGCAGGTATGAATGTTGTGGGGAAGCGCTTTAAGGTTGGAGATATGTTTGTTCCTGAAGTCTTAATGTCGGCTCGGGCGATGGCCGCGGGTGTAGAATTAGTTAAACCGCTCTTAGCAGGGGGCCAAATGGTCAATAAAGGGACTATTGTTCTCGGAACCGTTAAAGGGGACTTGCATGATATCGGAAAAAACCTGGTTGGAATGATGCTTGAAAGCTCCGGCTATAAAGTCATCGATATGGGTGTAGATACTTCTCCGGAAGAATTCGTTGCAGCAGCCCAAAAAAATAGCGCTCAGATTGTTGGACTTTCTGCCTTACTTACAACAACGATGTTGGCGATGAAAGACACCATTGAAGCGTTTATCCAAGAAGGAATTCGTAACAATGTCAAAATTATTATTGGCGGAGCTCCAATCTCTCATACTTTTGCCGAAGAAATCGGTGCCGATGGATTTGCTCCAGATGCTGCTTCAGCAACCGAGTTAGTGGGGCAATTACTCGCCTAAGAAATTAGAAAGTGAGGAGATACCATGGATAATCTTTTTACAGATGTTAGTTACAAAAGCCTTGACGAATTAATCTATGGTTTTGCTAAAAAACCTGTTCATTTAAAAAATGGTATGGTCATCGGTGGAGGAACGGTCTATCCGGAAATTAACTTTACGCTTCCCCCCATGCTCATCTCGCAAGAAACGATGCCAAAGGTCAAAGCTCAATACGAAGAAATGCTTCACGGCATATGTTCTAAAGCTCATGAACTGAATGTTCCCGGCCTGTTAGTCGAGCTCGAGCTTCTTCCGCCCTGTACCTTCAATCCTGAGTGGGGTATTGAGATCACCAAAGTTGTCAAAGATATCATGCTTGAATACGATTCCAAATTCGGCCTCAAGAGCGCTTTGCGCTTAACCCCTGTCGATATTCGCGAGGGTAAACAACTCACGCATATGTACCATGGTGACCATTGGGATAATCTCATGGCAACTTTCCAAGGGGGTGCAGAAGTCGGTGCAGATTTCTTAGCCATTGAATCGGTGGGTGGAAAAAGCCTTCATGATGAAGCCGTCATGAATTGTGATTTGCCGAAAGCACTGTTTTCCTTAGGAGTCGTCGGAACACACGACATGACCGTGCTCTGGGATAATATTATCAAGATTGCTAAAAAAACAGATACGATAGCTTCGGGAGATACCGCCTGCGGTTTCGCTAATACCTCGATGGTCATGGCCGGTAAGAACTTTATTCCTAAAGTCTTTGCTGCTATCGATCGGGTAATGTGTGCCGTTCGGACGCTGGTCGCTGTAGAACGGGGGGCGATTGGGCCTGATAAAGATTGTGGTTATGAAGGCGTATATCTCAAAGCGATCACCGGAACACCAATCTCCATGGAAGGCAAATCCAGTGCCTGTGCCCACTCAAGCACAGTGGGTAACATTGCTGCCGCTCTGGCTGATTGTTGGAGTAATGAATCTGTGGCAAATATCCGTTTACTCGGGGGCATGGCCCCTACGGTCTCCTTAGAGAATCTGGTGTATGATTGCCGCCTCATGAATGTCGCAACAACCCGCGGCAAAGCCCTGGATCTAAGAGATATGCTCGCCGAATCAGACCGTCAGTTTGATCCTCAAGCCTATGTTCTGGACCCCGCTGTCGTCTTAAAATTAAGCCGGAAAATTGTTAACGGGAAATCACATTTTGAGCAGACAAAAATCGCCGCTTCAGCAACCCTTGAGGAATTACGGGAGGCCCATAAAGCAGGGGCCCTGCAGCTTGCTGAACGTGAAGTTCGTTACCTGGATATTTTTGAGGAACAACTAAACTCGATCCCGGATAGCGAAACAGAATTACAGCAAGTCATTGTTAAGAATACCACGAAGGACAAATTCGATCCGGCAAAATACGATCTGTAAGTGTAAGCTAAACCTCTTATCTCTTCATAGGCGCTTTAGTCACATCAGGAAGGATTAACCTGTGCGTGACTAAGCGCCCTTTGCCGTTTGATATATTCAGTAAATTCATATTAATCAGTTTTTCATCGCGTCTATTATAATCTATGTTATACTAATTTAAGGATATAAGGATACGATCTATGGAGGTTAATCAAGACTCCGGAGGTGATCTTATGAATCCTACAAAAAATGCCCAAGGGAGTGAATCACCTTGGATTGATGAACTCGTCAAGCGAACTCTGCTTGAAAAAATGCTTTGCTCCTTCTCTAAATCGACTGGTTTGAAAGCTATTTTTGTAGATACCCAAGGAAAAACGCTCGTTTCGACGGATCATGAGATTATGGATTGCCAATTCTGTAAAATGATTCGTGCCGATGCCAACGGCTTAAAAAAATGTCAACGTTCATACGCCCGTGCTTGCAGTGACGCCGCAAAATATGGCGAACCCTATATTTTCCGATGTCATGCAGGCTTGATCATGTGGGCTGCACCTATTCTCTTAGAAGAGCATGTTGGAGCGATTATTTGCGGACAGGTTCTGATGTGGGAACCGGAAGATTACTTTCTTGATGAAATCGAAGAAATGGTTAAAGGCCTTGATGTTGATGTTGCTGCCGTAAAATGGGCTGCAGCTCGACTCGAAATCATGTCCGGTGATAAAGTTCAAGCGGCTGCTGATTTACTCTTTATTGTTGCCAACCAAATTATGAGAAGTGGGATGACTGTTCTCGAACAACGAAGGAAGATCTCCGTCCAACAGGCAAAGCTTGCCGAAGAAATCCAGGCACGTAAACGTGCTGAGTTCGCCATGCGAACCATCGAATCCCGGGCTCTTGCGGCATATTCCTTTGACAAAGAATATGAGCTGCAAACTAAGGTTCGTAATGGGGAAGGTGATTCAGCCCAACAATTGCTCGACTATATCTTAGTCGATATTATCGAAAAGCATTCGCACAATATTGACTCCGTTAAAAGTCGTATTATCGAATTAGTCGTTATCGTCTCGAGGGCAACGATCAATGGCGGTGCCGATCCTAATGAAATCCTCCCGCTTAACTCTATCTCCTACCAGGAAATCCTGGACATGACCAGCCTTGATGAAATTTGCCTCTGGTGTAAAGACATGCTTGACCGTTATATGGAGCATGAGACAAAAACGAACGACCAGAAAAATCTCCAAGCTGTTCAAAACGCCGCTGCTTATATCAAGCAAAATTATGAAGAAAAAATAACCATTGCTGAAATAGCTCAAGCCGTATATCTGAGCCCCTGCTATCTGAGCAGAATCTTTAAGCAAAGCCTGGGCTGTACTTTAATGGAATACTTAACTCAGATTCGAGTCGAAAAGGCCAAGACCATGCTTAAAAATCCGAAATACAACATTATGCAGGTCGCTGAAGAAAACGGCTTCGAAGATCCGGGGTATTTTACTCGAGTCTTCAAGAAAATTGAAGGAATTACTCCCAGCCGCTTTAAACAAAATGCCCTTTGACCTACAAATCAATGCTAAAAGGAGTGAGTTGAGCTGATAACTTCTGAGTTAGAATTGATTACCGAAGCTCTTCTTAAGGGGCAAGCCAATCGGGTCAAAACGCTTTCGATTCTGGCTATTGAAAATGGGATCAATCCCATGCTGATCCTTGAAAAAGGCTTAATCCCTGGCATGGATATTATTGGTCAACAATTTCGAGATAACCATATTTTTATTTCCGATGTACTCATTGCTTCTCGTGCCATGCATGCCGGTCTCCATGTCATAAAGCCTCATCTATCAGGTTCTGATCATTCTTTATATGGTAAAGTCCTGATCGGCACAGTCGCCGGAGATTTGCACGATATTGGCAAAAATCTAGTCGTTATGCTGTTACGCGGTGCTGGGTTTGAGGTTATCGATCTGGGAATAGACGTTCAGCCGGAGGATTTCGCCGAAGCCGTCCAAATGCACCACCCTGACATCGTTGCCTTCTCAGCCATGCTCACAACCACTTTATATATGATGTCTGAAACCATCCGTACGCTTGAACAGCAGGATTTACGCAATCAAGTCAAAGTGATTATTGGAGGTGCTCCTGCGACTTGTGATTTTGCTCACGTCATTAAGGCCGATGGTTATGCCGATGATGCGAGGAGTGCTGTTGATGTAGTTAAGAATTTAGTGAATCGGTAAATCGGTTAAGACTCAATGGCTGCATGATGTTACCCAGATAGCTATCCCTAGAGGTAAACCGTCCGATGCTTGGATCATAATACCTGGCTCTTAAGTACTGTAATCCAGAGTCAAGATCATGGGCTTCGCCGTTATAGCCATAAGGATTGTTAAAGAGCCGGGTATTCGGACTAAGCTTTCCTCCAGGCATAGGGACGCCAAAAGCATCATAGCGATATTTATCCCGAACCTCCCCTGCGGGGTTGATCATCTGGGTGACGCTGTTATGCCCGTCATAGAGGTAATAGAGGGGATCATTCGGTACGCCTTCGACGGAGGCTAAATTTCTCTCTGCTATTCTTTTGAGACCATAGGTATAAACTCCTCTATACGTTCCCGCTTGATCCGAGGTCATTAAGGTTTGCGTATTTTTTAGGGAGACATCCTTGACATAGTTAATAATCTCATAGGACTCCGGCTTATTGAGGGTGGGCAAGTTACCGAGTTTTTTCGGGTGATCCCCCGTTTGTACCAGCCCAGATGTTTCCCTCGGTTTCCTTTTTTCTGCTTGAACTGATCTTTATCCCATCCCTGGTATTTTCCGTTGTCCTTTGGATTTTGACCGCTTCCTTTACCTTGCCCGTTTCTGTTACCATTATTAGTATTACTATTTCCGTTTCCACTGTTTCCATTTCCACTATTCGAGCTGTTCCCAATTACCCCCAGCATGACTGTTGCCTGCGCCATTATTTCCGGCATTTCCGTTATCCCTGAGTTTCCATTACCGATATACACTTCACCGAATTGATTTCGCACTTTTTTAAGCAAAACGACTACAAGGAAGCCATTAAGGAATTAGCCAAAGACTGCCGTAGTGAGGTCGCCTGCGAAGTCTATACCCATTTTGGCCAGGTACGCGAAGAAGCCTACCACGTCACCGACGTAGCTTTCGATAGTCTGGGGACGCTTACCGTCCTCCGTCAGGTGGCGGGCAAAGTCTTGGATGGTCTTTAGTCTTGGGGGTGAGTTCGGTTTGTTGGTGCTTGTTCATTTTTTCTCCTCCTTGTAAATGTTCTTAACCTTCTTGCAACAGGCACAAAGAAAGACCAATGAGGTTTGATCCCCTTGCTGGTCTTATTTAAGTCACCTTTTCAGTTGTTGCTTCTGACGGTACTGACGCTATTTTAGGGTCACGTTAGGAAACGCTGACTGTAGAATTTAGATTATGTAGTCAAATTTCCCCCTTGATATTCAATCATTCCTATGTGCACTATGATTCTTCCTGAATTTTAGTTTGGCCCATATTTTTTTGCAGTAAATAGGTGTTTATTATGCAGCGAATTTATGCCTATTCATTTTCTGTTAAAATATACTTTTTTACTTCTGTTCTAAACATCAGTTTCCCACAATGCTGACAAACCTGGGTCTGCCCATCTACTATGAATTCTCTTGCTCCACATTCTTTTCCACAAACAGCATGAGCCACGTACAATTCTTTGGGAAATTTAATATTCTCCACATCAGGGTATTCTTCAAGTGGATATGTTTCAAATTCTTTTTCTAGTTTTTCCATTGTTCTCCTCCATTATTTGTTGTTATGGTACAGGAACTAAATTTCTCAGTGGGATTAGTCTAGACCCTTCAGAAAGGGCTACATATACCAAAAGTGCCGTCCCAGAAAGTCCAGTAATCTGACCTATTCTATCATACATAGATGGTGATGATCCAGATGTTATCGGAAGGAGTTCACCATTTCCATTCCAACGGCCATTACTTTTCTCATCATCCCAATGACCATCTTGAGCACCATCACCTCTATCAACTCCTGAACCATGAGACCTGTTATCCCATGTATGATCTCCTTTTGCACCTTCCCAATAACCTTCTGAATTCCATTTTGGCTTTTTGCCAGCCAAGTTATCAGGTAGTGGAGGCCAAGATTTCGGTGGAGTTTTTCCTGGTTTCCTATTTGCCAACATCATTGAATCATTTAAACTAGGATTACCTGCCCCTTGAGTATCAATTGTCTCTAACCCATCACACCCTTGGCTATAACTCAGGCGTTGTTGCTGTAATTCCTTGGCCTAATCCCTGGTGCTATATGGCGAAGGTTCATCGACCGTCGAATCTCGATGGTTCATATAATCGAAGGAGAGCTGTCTTTCTTCTTCAGTTTCATGGGTGGGATCATCACCCACGATCGGCCTGTGACCACTGGGGTCAGCATACTTGACCGGATTGTTCATAGTATATGCATAACGGTTCAGGCTTAAGGGCTTGGTGATATCTCCCAAATAGCTATCCCGAGTCATGAACCGTCCCATGCTTGGATCATAATACCTGGCTCTTAAGTACTGTAACCCGGAGTCAAGATCATGGGCTTCGCCGTTATAGCCATACGGATTGTTAAAGAGTTGGGTATTTGGACTGAGTTGTCCTCCGGACATAGGGGCGCCAAAAGCATCATAGCGGTATTTATCCCGCACCTGCCCTGCGGGGTTTATCATCTGGGTAACACTGTTATGCCCGTCATAGAGGTAGTAGAGCGGGTCGTTCGGTACGCCTTCAACCGAGGCTAAATCTCTCTCTGCTATTCTTTCAAGACCGTAGGTATAAACTCCTCTATACGTTCCCGCTTGATCTGTGGTCATTAAGGTTTGCGTATTTTTTAGGGAGACATCGTTGACATAGTTAATAACCTCATAGGCATCCGGGTTATTTAAGAGGGGCTGATTATTGGGATTCTTAGGATGGTCCGCTCGTTTGTACCAGCCTAGGTGTTTACCTTTGTTCCCTTTTTCTTTTTTCAGCTTTTCTTTATCCCAACCCAAGTGCTTGCCACTATCGTTACTCTTTTCTTTGTCTTTGCCGTTATCATGGATACCGTTGCCGTTGCCATTACTGTTACCATTGCCACCGGCATTACCGTTATTCCCGGCGTTTCCATTCCCATTGCCTCCGGTATTTCCGTTCCCGTTCCCATTTTCTTGGCTCGGTGCCGTTGGTATAGGGCCCTGCTCCCTAGGTGCTTGCCAGTATACCCCGACGGTTTTATACAGTCTGTTGCCGTCGCTGTCGTACCCGAAGGTCTGGATTTTGCCCTGATGTTCCGTGATTTGCAGCAAACGGTTTTTACTGTCTTAGTCATAGACATAATGGTACGTCGTCTGTTATCCGTCTTTTTCTTCGGTAAATCCGGTCACTTCATCGGCATTATCATAGGAATAGGTTCGAGTGTACACATTACCGACTTGGTTTTGGACTTCCTTAATGATGTTTCCAGGGAGTCATACGTGTACTCAAAGCTGGAGATGAGAGTACCGGATGAGCCGATATTTTCGAGTTTTGATTAAGAATGAAAATTATACTGTACTTACTCTATACATATAAAGCGGATTTAGGTTCGGGGGGCGGGGGGAACGGCGACTTTTTAAGCAAGCTGGAAACGGCAATCCTACTTATTTCCTTCCTTGGTTTGGGTCCGTCCTAACGAAATCCACAATTGAAAGAAAACCGCTAGATTTTTACATAAGGCAGGTTCCAGCGCTTTTGCTTTTTATGTTGTCCGGTATAAGAAAAATAGGCCACACCAGCCAAGAACTGTGTGACCTAGGAAATTCATTAACTATTTCTGAAAGCTTGTATTTTCTCTAATAGACCATTGGCTACCTCAAGACCATATTTGAAGTAATTAGCCTCAAGACTTGTGAATCTAATTTCTTCTAGTCTATTTAGAGCATCATTCCTTTCCTTTTCCAAATTCAATTTTAAATCATCAGTAATCATAAGAGTTTCAAGCCTGCTTTGTAATTCTTCTAGGTCATACTTCCTTTCCTTAAAGTCAGTACAGATTGTAGCAAGGCTTTCTATTGTTCCCATTGTATCTACCTCGATTCTATTTTGTAATTATGAACTACAGCACCTTGCTGATTTGTAATTACCTGTAAGGTACCTGATGTATAGGATAAATTGCCATTTTCTTGCAGAACAGGTTTAGTGGAACTAATAACATCTTCTACATATTGAGGTGCAACGCTTCTTCCTGAATCTCCTTCGGCCTGTGTGATTGATGAGCCAAATCTATTACCACTAGGTTGCATTCTATCAACAGCATGTTTTGAATATAATCTATTTCCAACTTGAGCATATTCCTGCTCTCCAACGGATTAAAGCATCAACCAAGATATTAAACCAAAGTAGCAAAGGCTCATTACCAAAAGGAATTTCATCTGTGACATAACCATATTCATGCTCTCCAAAGGAAGAATGACCATTCCATACATGTTTTAAAGAATTCGCCGACAGTTGAAACGTTGTTTCTCCCGTACCTTCAGCTCTTGGCAACAGAGCTTCACCCGCCCCCTTACCAAGCGAACTTCCTAATTTTCCTAAAATTGGGGCAACCAATTTTCCAGCCGATTCTAACGCTGCACCCCCAAGCATTACAACATTTCCATAGACAATATTCCCAGCTACTTGCTCATTAAACTCTGCTTGTTTCTTAGTAAGAAATGGTCGCCCTCCATCATCTACTAGACCATTTTACGTGATAACCATTTTGTATTACCTGCCCCTTAGATTATAATCTATAGTCGGTTTTAGAGTGAGGTACTTAGGCTATAGTAGCACCTTATGGTATTGTTACTCCTGAAGGTGCTACATAAAAATCAGATCTTTTACATAGCTGGTCTTAGGCGTAATTATGTAGTAAGTAACTGCCCTTTATCGTATAAAATAATAGTTAATTATCCCCCCGAGTCTAAATCATGTGCCTCTCCGTTATAGCCATAAGGATTGTTAAAGAGCCGGGGATTCGGACTAAGCTTTCCTCCAGGCATAGGGGAGCCAAAAGCATCATAGCGGTATTTATCCCGTACCTGCCCTGCGGGGTTGATCATCTGAGTGACGCTGTTATGCCCGTCATAGAGGTAGTAGAGCGGGTCGTTCGGTACGCCTTCAACGGAGGCTAAATCCCTTTCGGCTATTCTTTCGAGGCCATAGGTATAAACTCCTCTATACGTTCCTGCTTGATCCGAGGTCATTAAGGTTTGCGTATTTTTTAGGGAGACATCGTTGACATAGTTAATAACCTCATAGGCATCCGGCTTATTTAAGAGGGTCTGATTGGAATTATTGGGGTTATTAGGATTCTTAGGATGATCTGCTCGCTTGTACCAGCCCAGGTGTTTCCCTCGGTTTCCTTTTTCTTTTTTCAGCTTTTCTTTATCCCAACCCAAGTGCTTGCCATTGTCGTTACTCTTTTCTTTGTCTTTGCCGTTATCACGGATGCTGTTACCGTTTCCATTGCCATTACCATTGCCATTGCCACCGTTATTACCGTTATTACCGTTATTACCAGAGTTTCCATTTCCATTCCCATTCCCGTTCCCGTTTCCTCCTGAATTATCATGAGAACCTGAGTTGCCCCCTCCAGAGTTACCATTACCGCCCCCGGAGTTCCCGCCGGAATTACCGCCGCCATTGCCATGACCACCAGCACTTAACATATGGAATAGTTCTTGAATAAAAGGATTCGATTGAACAGAGCTGAGTTTTTTATCATGGCCATTCCCTTGACCTGGGGTTCCGTTATTCCCTTTGCCATTGTCATGTTTATTTCCATTACTGTTTCCGTTTCCTTGAGCCGGTGCCGTTGGTAGGGGTCCCTGCTCCGTAGGGGCTTGCCAGTATACCCCGACGGTTTTATACAGTCGGTTGCCGTCGCTGTCATAACCGAAGGTCTGGATTTTACCCTGGGGTTCGGTAATCTGGACCAGGCGGTTTTCACTGTCATAGTCATAGGTGGTGACCTGGTTGCCTTGGGTAGTGGATTTAATGACGTTGCCGTTTTTGTCATAGTCATAACGGTCACGGTTACTGTCATGACTTTTGAGGGTGAGTTCATCTCCTTCGTTATAGGCATAGGTCAGATGCTTGGTGTCGTCATTGCCGGTGATATCTTCAGTTAGACGGTTACCGGCTTGGTCATAGGCATAGCTGTAAGTTTTGAGTTCCTGATCCGTTTGTTCGGTAAACTCTGTGACTTCATCTGCTGCGTCATAGGTGTAGGTCCGGGTATAAACTGAGCCGGTCTGGGTTTGGATCTCCTGGGTGGTGTTGCCGGCTGGGTCATAGCCGTACTCAAATGAGGAGATGATGCTGCCGTCTGCTCCTTTGTTTTCCAGCGTGATCAATCGATCGTTGGTATCGTAGCTGTAGCTTACTTTGGTTCCGTTCGGAAGAACGGTTTCGATTCTCCGTCCATTGGGGTCATAGCTGTAAACGGTCTTTTGCCCTTCCCAGTCCGTGGCTGAGGTGAGGCGGTCGAAATCATCATAGGTGTAGTCGACATATTTGCCATCGGGGTAGATGAGTTTAGATTTTCTGCCCAGTTCATCATACTCATACTTTACTTCTTCAGCCGTGGGCAAGTTGACCGAGGTGAGTCGTTCCATTTTGTCATAGCTGTAGCCTGTTTCTCCTTCCGGACCGTTCATGACAGTACGGCTGCCCATAATGTCATAGTTATAGGAGACGTCTTGGCTAACCTGACTTTGGGCAGGATCGGTTGTGGTCATGTTAGACGGGGTAGAATCTGTTGGAGCCGAGTTAACGTTGGTAGAAGTGTTGGGATTGGATGTTGAGGACTCCAGCTGGAAAGAATGAGCGGCTGCTATCATCAGCTTGGTAAAATTAGTTTCTGTACTGGAGGTGGTCTGTGAGTCTGTGGTTGCAGTGGTTGCAGCCGCTGTTGCCGGAGCCAAAGCCGAAGAAGCTGTAGCTGCAGGCTGGATGCTGCTGTCCGCTTGTTGATAGTGTTTAGCTGAGAGACGGTTAAGAATATCATAGCTGTAGCTTATTTCCGTACCGTCTGCTTTCGTGTTACTGGAAAGGGTGCCTACCGGGTTATAGGTATAGCTTTCTTTTTCCCCTAAAGGGTTGGTATGGCTGAGTACTTCATGCCTTAGATTATAGGTGGAGCTGCTGGTATGCCCGTTGCCGTCGGTGGCAGAGGTTAAGTTGCCG
>NZ_DATLJA010000035.1:0-16305 GCF_035539115.1 Desulfitobacterium sp.
TATCTTTTCTCATGTATATAGTATAGCATAAATACCCGATAAATACTATTATCAACAGGAATATCAACCATACACATAGTACGAGGGACAATTCATCTCCCCATTGAAATGGGGAGGATTCTTGCCTTTACGTCCTAAAATAATTCTCTCCGGGATGCTGCTGGCGATATTGAAGCAATTCCACAAACGTTTGGTTCGTCGATAATAACTCTACTGCAGCTTTCTCTTCCTGAATCAAACCTGAAATATTTTCTCCCGCCCGATAAGAGTTAATTGAAAGTTGTTCTTTGCTTAAACTCATCACGGTTTTAGATGAATTATTAAAGACCATAATTCCTGTACCCACGAGACATAATGTGACGAGTAGTGCAATATAAATTGGCAATTTCTTCTTCAGTGACATATCCTCTCCACCCTTACTCCATTTTTTCCGTGTGTTCCAGTATCTTCGGTATCGTAAATAATTCACTTCATTCATTATACCAATAAACCCAGGAATTTCTAGTTATTTTTACATTTTTATAACATATCCGACATAATATTGGTTCTACAAAATCTTCCCCGCTGAACGGGAAACCGGAAAACGAACTCTAAACTGCGTCCCTATTCCGACTTTACTATGAACTGAAACCTCTCCGTCGTGGTTCTGAATAATGCGATAGGTGATCATTAACCCCAGTCCGGTGCCCATATCTTTGTTTGAAAAGAACGGAGTACCCAACTTCTCGATCACCTCTTTGGACATCCCTTTGCCTGTATCCTCTACTGTAACAACCACTTTGTCACCTTGTCGTCTCGCCTGAATTGTAACTGTCCCACTTTTTTCTATGGCTTCAATCGCATTTTTAAGCAAGTTAATAAAAACTTGCTTTAATTGATCGCTTACGCCCTGAATGGTAGGCAACTCGGGTTCAAACTTTAAAATCAGCTTGACCTCTTGCTGGCTAGCCTGATAGTCGATCAAATTCACAGTATCCTGCAATACCTTATACAGATTAACCTCACTTTTCGCTTCCTGAACGGGTTTCGCCAGAACAACCATTTCCCCCACAATTTGATCGATGCGATCCAATTCCTCGAGAATTGTCTCATAGTAAAAAGCAGGAATGTCTTGTCCTTTTTTTTCGCCGATCAGCTGAATAAATCCCTTGATTGATGTTAACGGATTACGGATCTCATGGGCAATTCCTGCTGCCAGTTCACCGACCAGCGCTAGCTTTTCCATTTGCTTGCTTTTCTTAGTATTCCTATTATCTCTAAGCATGAGGAGGTAATGAACTATAACAACCAAAAAGTACATTAACGTAATGAGTATCGTGAAATTCCGTCCCCGGTGCTGGTTCGTTTGGAAATTGAATTCTGCAAGCGGCTGCACAATGATAACCACCCAAGGTGCTTCCTTTAAGGTTACAAAGGAATGCATATTCTGTTGTACATCATATGAGTCATTTTCGAAGTAACCGTTCGTCGTTTGCGCAACCTTAATTTCCTGATAAAGTGGTGAAGCCTCGAATCTGAAATCTTTACGAAATTGTTCCAGATCTGGATGGCTCAAGACCTGACCATCTTCCCGATTGATCAGTGCAACATAGCCGAACTGGTCCACTTTAACCTTGGCTAATTTCTTCTGGAGTTCACTCAGCGGAATAGACATTCCAATAATCCCCGCTACTTCGCCATCCTGATAATACGGCTCTGTAATTATGATGACCTTTTTTCTGCTAACCTGTTCGATATAAGGTCCTCCCACAAAAGCCTGACCTTTCATGGATTCCCTTAAATCATCACGATCAAGAATGGTTTGATTCGCTTCCGTAGCAGCAGGATATTGAGCAACCCATGTACCATTTGTCTTGACTATCCAAAACGCAGAAGCTTCCGGTTGAGCAAGTGCAAAATCATGTAAAGTTTGTGTGATCTCAGTAGGCCTTTCCTGTTTAAACTCATCGAGCGAAGCCAGTTTTTGAAGCGCGCTTTTGTATCTACTCATGATGTCATCCAAATTAGAGGCTACCATGTCTGCAGCCTGCTTATTTTTCTCAATATCAGCCTGATTCTCTAGGTTGAACTGCTCAAAGATGAGTATATAGCTCATACTGAAAATGAAAATCAAAATCAGGAGAGCACTGATAACTCTAGCTCTCATAGGGTCGTCTGCATGGAAATGCACTTTCAAATAACTATCCCCTAATCCATTGTTGATATTGCGGACGTGCACTTTTTAAATAAATTCGACCAATTTTGGGCAAATCCTCCACAAAGTAGAGCAGCGATAGGTTCTTGCCTATCGCTGCTCTACCGTATATTAATTACTTGGCTACTGCATTCAAGAAAGATTGCGTTCTTTGCTGGGAGGGCTGATCAAAGATCTCTTTTGGCGAACCTTCTTCAATGACCTCCCCCTTGTCCATAAAAACCACTCGATTTGCGACTTCCCGAGCGAAACCCATTTCATGGGTCACGACAATCATCGTCATGTGCTCCTCAGCCAACTGTCTCATCGCTTTGAGGACTTCGCCTGTTAACTCCGGATCCAAGGCCGAGGTTGGCTCATCGAAAAGCATGATATCCGGTTTCATCGCCAGAGCCCGAGCAATTGCCACGCGCTGTTTCTGCCCTCCGGATAAACGCGAAGGATAATTCTCCATTTTATCCTCCAGCCCTACCTTTCGTAAGAGTTCCTTAGCTACGGGTAAAATCTCAGCGTATTTGACGCCTTTGACCGTCATCGGCGCTTCAACCACATTCTGCAGGACCGTTAAGTGAGGAAAGAGATTAAACTGTTGAAATACCATTCCCATTTTCCGGCAAATCAGCCGGGCCTGAGTTTCATTGGCATACTGGACTCTTCCCTCAGGATCAGTTGAAGCGAGTGTGTCTCCTTCAATTTCAATGGTACCTTGGTCAATTATCTCCAGCCGATTTAAGCAGCGCAAAAATGTGCTCTTGCCCGAACCGGATGGACCAATAATGGCAACGACTTCCCCTTTGGAGACCTCAAGTGAGACCCCTTTGAGGGCTTCAAATTGCTTAAAACGTTTATAAATATTCGTGACTTTAATCATGCTTTCCCTATTTTCCATCTTCGATCACCTTTCCCCTACTCGTCGTATGCCGTATAGCGCTGTTCGAGTTTCTGGAAGACCCTAGTAAGGACAAGCGTCATGGCCAGATAAAAAATGGCTGCTACAACAAACGGTATCATGTTAAAATCCCGCTGAACGAGTGCCCGAGTCGTTCGCAGCAGATCATTCATCGCCAAAACGTAAATCAAAGATGTGTCTTTCACTAGTGAGATCGTTTCATTACTCACTGGAGGCAAGATTCTTGAGATGACTTGAGGCAAAATAATCCGACGCATAGTTTGACTATTCGTCATGCCTAGCACTTTTGCTCCTTCATACTGTCCTCGATCAATTGACTGAATCCCTGCGCGGAAGATCTCAGCAAAATAAGCACCATAGTTTAAAACAAAAGCCAGTAGGGCAGCTTGGAAGTCGGTGAGGCTAATGCGAATGCCAGGGATAAACGGTAACACATAATAGACGAACAAGAGTTGCAACATAAGTGGGGTTCCTCGGAACAGCCAAATATAGAAGCCAATAAACGATTTTAAGGGTTTAAAGCGGGAAATCCGCCCTAAAGCAACAAACAGCCCGAGCGGCAAGGACAGAATAATTGTGACAAAGAACATTTTCAGCGTAATTGCCGTCCCGTCGAGCATTGGCCCGATTATAGTCGAAAGATATTCCATTTGTTTCTCCCCAAACCTTCTGATTTTCTACAAGACTTAGAAAAGGCCAATGGTGTGGAAACCATCGGCCAACTTATGAACTAGTATTACGTATTTATTGCCTATTTTAGGACGTTTGCGTTAAACCATTTCTCGGAAATCTTCGTTGAAGTGCCATCTGCTTTCATCTCATCCAAGGCTTTTTGTACCTTATTCAAGAGTTCAGTGTCATCCTTCCGGAACCCTACACCATAATCTTCAGTACCAAAGTTTTCAGTTAGAAGGGTGTATTCACCCGGTTTTTTAGTCATATAATACCGGCCGACGATTTCATCGACAACTACCGCATCCAAGCGACCCGCTTTCAAATCGATTAAGGCTGCCACATTATCGCCGTACAATTTGAGTTCCTTGAACGAGTTTTTGACGTCAGGTTCTTTAGCCATCGCATCAACACTCGTACTCCCGTCCTGAGCTCCAACCACTTTACCTGCAAGATCTGCTTTGGTTTTAACTTTAGAGTCAGGTAAGACGACGATTATTTGTTTGTTTGCCATATAAGGCTGGGTGAAAGCGATATTCTTCTTTCTTTCCTCGGTAATGGTTAACCCATTCCAAAGCGCATCGACTTTTTTACCGTTCAGCTCGACTTCCTTACTGTTCCAGTCAATCGGTCTAAATTCTACTTCCATGTTGAGTCGTTTGGCTGCCTCGGTCACAAGATCGATATCAAAACCAACGAGTTTGTTTTGCTCATCCCGGAAGCCCATCGGTGGGAAGTTATCATCCAAGCCAATGATGATTTTTGGGGGTGCGGCAGGTGTATTGGCGGCAGTCCCCGAAGTACTAGTACTACCACAACCGGTCAACAATAAGCCACTCATAACGACGAGAAGTATCGAAGTGAAAATCTTCTTCATTCTTTTATCCCCTATCTCAATAAAATCCTCTTTAGAATCTTTACCTCTATTTATTTTACTTTAACATACTAAAGAGGTAAAGAGATGAATAAGTGCATTATTAATGATGTACTTGGCCTATACCAGTAATACTTCTATTTACTCACATTTTCTTGAATTCTCACTTCGCTTGAATCCTTTCTTCTGAAACAGGGTTCCTGTCCCCTTGTTTCAGTATTGGGGTTCCAGTGAAAAGTTTCCCGTTGATCGCCCCTATAAGTGTTTGTCTAAAGGTATATACCCAAAGAAGGCCTAAGAGTATTGTCAGAAAGGCGGCAAAACCGGAGGTGAGAGGGGTGACAAAAATGGAGGCCACCTTTTGGCTCGAAATGGTATAGGCTGCTAAGGGAAAGATGAACGCCCACCACCCCATACTGAAAGGAATTCCACCACTCCTGATCTGGTATAAACAAATCATCATAATGATACCCACAATCCAAATTCCAAATCCCCAAACGACAACGGCTATGAGATTTGCCAGATCCGTTGATTCTAAGAGGCCCATCGTTTGGGCATTCTTCGAAGCATCAATGATGGCGCTGACAGCCAGACCCACAGCACTCATGAAAATACCAAAAGACGGCGTAGTTTCTGCGGAAGGGAGAGGATGTTGGGCCAGACGCACAAAAACTATGGCGCTAATAAAGATAAATAGAAAAAATCCGATCCCAAATAAGGCTGTATTGATAATGAGAACAGATAAACTCCAATTCGGGTGATATTTCTCAGTGAGGGTAAGTACTGGATTACCGATCAGGGAAATCGCCATATTCGCAATCGGTGCCATAATCCAAGAAAAATTAATCATTTCTGGTTTGGGGGTCTCCTCCACCCGCATGATTCTAAAGGTCGTATAGAAGGTGAAAAAGTTTACGCCAACAATGGCAATGATCCAGAGCCCAGAAACCAGAGAGTACGTTAAAGCTTCCCCCAGATACTGACTCCAGATCAGGTAAATATTCGTTCCTAAAATCGCAGTCGCAACCGGCATGGTGACAAAGAAATTGCCAGTCAGCGGGTGCTGCAGGTCTCGGCGGGCATACTCATAGTACCTAATCCAGCGAAAGATCCAAGGAACCAAAACGATAAAATAGAGAAGATCGGTAAGAGCGGCAAGCACTGTTCCGAAAAGGTTACCTAACGGGAAAAAATTTTGCCAGAGATATAATATGTTAGCAAGTCCACCTGTGCCCATAATCACCGCGAACCAGGCTGGGGCTAAATATTTAATTGGATGACGTTCTTGCCTATCGAGTAACCCCTTTTCATTACTTAGCCATTTCATTGATGCGGAAACCCGGAAGAAATAATCTTATGTATTACGTGTAAGAAGCTGTCCATTTCAGCATCGCTACCGATACTTACTCTTAAGTAATTATCAATTCTCGGTTGCTGAAAATATCGGACAAGGATCGATTCTTTTTTTAGGCTCATGAATAGATCTGCGGCCTGTATTAAGGGATGACTTATAAAAACAAAATTGGCTTTTGAGGTTATCACCTTAAACCCGAGCTTACGAAGTTCAAGTGTTACCTTTTCTCTCGTCTGAATGACTTTATTTCTTGTGGATTGAAAATATTCATCATCCTTAACGGCCTCGATTGCTCCAGCAAGAGCTAATCGATCCAAAGTATAGGAATTGATCGAATTCTTGATTCTGTTCAGACCTTCGATTAGATCCTTATGACCTAGGGCAAAACCGACTCTTAAACCTGCTAAAGAACGCGATTTAGAAAGGGTCTGAACCACCAAAAGATTCGGATATTGATCAATCAACTTCTGTGCTGACTCACCGCCGAAGTCAATATAGGCTTCATCAATGATCACGACGTGTTCCTTATTGTGAAGTAATACTTCCTCAATCGCTTCAAGTGTCACACAGTCACCTGTCGGTGCATTGGGATTAGGAAAGATGATTCCACCGTTTGACTTGAAGAACTGATCCACCGGGAGAGTAAAGTCGTCCTTTAAAGGAATCAATTCATAATCAATTTTAAACAGATTCGCGTACACGGGATAAAAGCTGTAGGTTATGTCCGGGAATAATATCGGATGCTGAGCGTCGAAAAAGGCCATAAAAGAAAACGCTAATACTTCATCTGAGCCATTTCCGAGGAAAATCTGTTCCTTCTTTAAGCCAAAATAATCAGCTAAAATGCTCTTTAATTCATCGCCATTGGGATCCGGATATAACTTTAGTCTTTCATCCGCCGCGGCCTTGATCGCCTCAAGGACGTTCGTTGAAGGTGGATAAGGATTTTCATTGGTATTCAGTTTGATATATTTTTTATCTTTAGGCTGTTCGCCAGGTACATAGGGTTCAAGCCTGGCCGCTAATTTGCTCCAATATTTACTCATGTTTTGACTCCTTCCTTATTAAGGTTGCCAGGATTGGCATATTCCTAGTTCTCCTGTCTAGAATATCAGATGTGCGCAAATAATGTCCACCTTTACTGCAAATAAAGGGCCGCTACAAAGCGAACTATTATTATGGTTCAAGAAATAATTTGGGAATTTCAACTTATTGACAATTCTTAAGTGACAACTTATAATATATAATAAGTTGCCTGACTATTCAAATCAGCAATCAGTAAAGGAGAAGTTGTGTGGTGGAACATTCTGAACTACAACAATTTGAGAAGAAAATGCTTAATGAACTAAGTGACATAACTTTAAAGAAGGGTGCGATCAATCCCGAACTTTATAGTAGATATGAAGTTAAACGCGGACTCCGCGATCTTGATGGAAGAGGTGTGCTCGTAGGGTTAACCGAAATCGGCGAGGTTCATTCTTATATTCTTGACGAAGGAGAAATGGTTCCGGTTCCAGGCCGCCTAATTTATCGGGGCTTCGACATCAGTGAACTAGCCAAAGGCTTCATGGAGGATAAGCGCTTTGGGTTTGAAGAGACTGTTTATTTATTGCTCTTTGGGAATCTCCCTGATAAGAACTCGCTTGCGGATTTTGAAAAGCTTCTTTCCTATTATCAGAAGCTGCCTGAAGATTTTGCCCGTGATATGATTTTAAAGGCGCCCAGCAAAAATATCATGAATGGCTTGGCCAGAAGTGTATTGGGGTTATACTCTTTTGATGACAATCCTGATGATCTTTCAATTAAAAATGTCTTAAGGCAATGTATCCAGCTTATAGCCTCCTTCCCTTCCTTGGCGGTCTATAGTTATCAAGCCTACTCCCATTACCATGGAAATCAAAGCCTGTTTCTTCATAGCCCTCAACCAGAGTTAAGTTTAGCTGAAAACATTCTTTATATGCTAAGACCGAATCGCGAATATACAGAGCTTGAGGCCAAACTTCTTGATCTCGCGCTCGTGCTTCATGCCGAACATGGCGGGGGGAACAATTCCTCTTTTGTAACCCATGTTGTAACCTCGACCGGTACGGATACCTATTCTGTTATTGCCGCGGCCTTAGGTGCACTTAAAGGGCCTAAGCATGGAGGGGCTAATCATAAAGTAATTCAGATGATTGAGGATATTAAAGACAAAGTTAAGGATTGGGACGATGATGAGGAGATAGCAAATTACCTTGCTCAGATTCTCAACAAAGATGCTTTTGACCATTCCGGTTTAATTTACGGGATTGGCCACGCCGTCTACTCCATTTCGGATCCAAGGGCGGTTATTCTCAAAAGATATGCTGGCAAACTTGCCCAAGAAAAGGGACTAGAAAAGGAATTTAAGCTCTACGCTAAAGTTGAGCAAATCGCCCCCGAGGCCATTGCCCGATACACTAAAATATACAAAGGGGTCAGTGCCAATGTCGATTTTTATTCGGGCTTTGTCTATCAAATGCTCAATCTTCCCCTAGAGATGTTCACGCCGATTTTTGCCCTCGCCAGAATCGCGGGCTGGAGTGCTCATCGCATTGAAGAAATCGTCAATGGCGGAAAAATTATTCGACCCGCTTACAAAAGTGTCGTCCAGCGACAAACTTACGTTCCCCTCAATGAGAGAGATTAAGGTAATGTGCCAATAACAGATTAAAATTAAGGACCCCCTTAAGGACCCCCTAAAAGAGAAGAGAAAACACTTTCTTCTTTTAGGGGGTTCTCGTATGTAATTTTTAGTAATAAAGCAAGAACAATAAATCCTACTCTGAATTTTCTCATGAATAACCGTCTCTGATCTAAATTTGCAGATCATTCGCATTTTCATTGCATGATTCATATAATAATTAACCAGAGTGTGCAATGAATTTGTTAAGACCTATCAGACAGGATGAGTAACATGCATAAAATACGGAAGGCCGTTATTCCGGCAGCAGGACTTGGTACACGATTTTTGCCCGCCACAAAAGCTCAACCTAAGGAAATGTTACCGATTGTGGATAAACCTACGATCCAGTTTATTGTTGAAGAAGCTGTTCAATCTGGAATCGAAGACATCATTATCATTACTGGTCGTAGTAAACGGTCTATAGAAGACCATTTTGACCGTTCGCTCGAACTGGAGGTATTCTTAAAAAATAACGAAAAAAAAGAGCTTTTGCACATGGTCCAAGACATTTCACGGATGGCGAATATCTACTATGTTCGTCAAAAGGAAGCTCTCGGTTTAGGTCATGCGATCTATTGTGCGCGTACGTTCATAAGAGATGAACCTTTCGCCGTATTGCTTGGAGATGATATCATTTATTCCAAGATACCCTGTCTGAAACAAATGATTAATATTTACGCTCATTATGGGGTTAGTATAGTGGGAGTTCAGGAGGTCCCTTTGGAAGATATATCTAAGTATGGTATTGTCGACGGAGAGAAAATAAGACCACGGATTTATAGAACTCAGGATTTGATTGAAAAACCGAGTGCTGAGGATGCCCCCGTCACCCGTTTGGCGATCATGGGGCGTTATATTTTAACTCCGGAAATTTTTAGTATTTTAGAAAATCTTCCACCCGGTAAGGACGGAGAAATACAATTAACGGACGGTTTACGTGAACTTAGCAAAGCACAGGAAATTATTGCCTATAATTTTAAAGGACGTCGTTATGACGTAGGAGATAAACTAGGGTTTATAAAAGCCAATATTGAATATGGCTTACGGCATGAGGAATTATCAGATCCGCTAATGAAGTATTTACATGAAATTGTGCGCCAATCCAAGCGCTAGTCTTCTCGATAAGATATAGAAAACTTGGCTGATGCCGAGCTTTCTATATAGAAGACTTGGTCAGCGCCAAAGCGGTGGCCTTAGTCGCCTTATCCTGCCGAACTTAACCGCATTCATCGTAGGAAAGCAGAAGCCCTAGTTGCACTTATACTTTCAACCGATAAAGAAAACCCGGCTTTCGCCGAGCTTTGCGATAAAGAAGACTTGGCCAGCGCCAAAGCGATGGCCTTAGTCGCCTTATCCTGCCGGACTTAACTACTTGCATCGTAGGAAAGCGAAAGCCGCTGGTTGCACTTATACTATCTGCCGGAAATTTATACTTTCTGTTAGTATAAAAAAGTGACTAGAGGATGTCTCAAATAACTTGAGGCATCCTCTAGCTCAACTCTTCTGTGATCATAGCTCCAAATTACGTTAGGGTCGATTTATTACATTGACCTTCCGTCCTTCTGGCTGAGAGACTTGGGAACTCGTCGGGTAACTGGCTTCCTTGTTCTTGACTTTATCCTCTACTTGGTCCTCTTCCTTATCTTCGTCGTCTTCCTCCTCTTCCTCGTCTTCCTCCTCTTCGTCCTCTTCCTCGTCTTCCTCCTCTTCCTCCTCTTCCTCGTCCTCATCAAAATTAAACTTTATAACGTCTCCATTTTGATACTTTACTTTAACTTTTTTAAGGTCGTTTCCATTAGCCAATGCATCAAGAACTTCTTTGAGTAATTCTTCTCTCTCCATATTTTGTCACCTTTCTCTACTAAATTTTTCTACTTATTTCTCCACCCATAGGTTCTAGTTTGGTGGAACGTTGTTGTATATTATATGATTAGCTTAAAACATCGGTGCTGACTGTAATCGGCAAAAGTCATCAATCTGGTGTTCTAACCCAGTTTTCAAAGAGCTTACGGGATTATACTTTAACAGGGTTTGTGCCTTTGTTATATCGGCCCAAGTATCCCTCGGATCACCCTTAGACTTTTCCGTGAATTCCAAGATCGCCTTTTCGGTGAGTAAATTTTCGATCAACGATATGACTTCTAAGATTGAAGCTCTCTCCTTACCCCCAATATTAATCGTTTCTCCGATCACTCCTTCTGCATGAAGAGCTGCAGTAGTTCCTTCCACACAATCCTTGATAAAGGTAAAATCTCGAGTCTGCTTCCCATCTCCATATATTTTGATGGTTTGATGATGGAGAATCCCATCGATGAATCGAAAAAACGCCATATCTGATCTTTGTCTTGGTCCATACACGGTAAAATATCTTAGAATAACAATGGGGATCCCGTAGCTTACTTGATATACCTTACACAAATATTCACCCGTAAGCTTACTCACCCCATAGGGGGAAAGCGGGGCGGGTGTAGAATCTTCGGTGACTTTCCCCACTTTTTCTCCATAAACCGAAGATGTTGAAACATAGATAAACTTTTTAAGGGGACATTCACGCACTGCTTCCAATAGCATTTGAGTGGCTAGGATATTGTGATCGGCATAGGATTTAAAGTCAGTTCCCCAACTCGTGCGTACTCCTGGAATAGCCGCTAAATGATAGACAACTTGAACATCTTCCAATAGTTTCTTTAAATGAGCCTGGCGAAGATCAACTTGATGAAATTGAAAACGAGGATGTGGTAAAAGAAGTCTAAGATTCCTCTGTTTTGTCTGATTCAGGGCAGGATTTATAAATCCATCGATACCGATAACTTCGATATCCTTCATTTGAAGCAGTCGTTCACAAAGGTGTGAACCAATAAAGCCAGCGGCTCCAGTAACCAATATTTTCATTGTCTGCCAACTCCTAAGTAAATAAATCCTTCACTTTTGACGATTTTCCCGTCGATACAATTTCTTGCATCTAGAATGATCGATCCTCTCATTCTAGATTTAACTTCTGTCCAATTGCATTCGTGAAATTGTTCCCATTCAGTTGCGATAATGAGAGCATCTGAATCGCGAATCGATTCATACTGATCACTAAAGGAAGAAACCTCGGCTAATTCAAGTTGCACCATGGGATCGTACGTATGAACCTGAGAGCCCCTTTGGACCAGTTGTTTAATTAGTCTAAGAGCTGGAGAAGAGCGAAGATCATCTGTCCCTGGCTTAAAGGTCACACCCCAGACCGTAATCTGTTTATCCGTCAAGTCCGGAAGTTCCGTCATCAACTTTTTTAGGTAAATCTCAATTTGATTTGCATTAATCTCCATGACAGCATCAAGTAGCTTTGTTTCTACTTCTTTCCTCAACGCAGAATCTTTAAGAGCACTTAAATCTTTCGGTAGACATGATCCACCAAAACCAAGTCCTGCATTTAAGAAATGACGACCAATTCGTGGATCAGCCCCCAACCCCTTCGCGATATCTGAATAATTCACTTCATAAGCATCACAGATATGGGCCATTTCATTAGCAAACGAAATTTTTGTAGCCAGGAAGGCATTGCTGGCATATTTGATCAGTTCCGCCCCTGTCAAACTCGAAAAAATATAGGGGGCTTTTCCCCTTTTATAGAGCTTTTTTAGGACTTTGATAGGACGATCTGATTTTGTGCCAAAAACAACTTTATTGGGATGATAAATATCCCATAAAGCAGTTCCTTCTCTTAAAAATTCCGGATTAGAAACGATATCAAATAACTCTTCTTCGATGCCCATTTCTATTAATGTTTGGTGGATCCATTCATTGGTTCCTGGAGGAACAGTACTCTTGGTAATAATGATTTTGTATTCATTAAGGGTTGAACCTATAATTTCCACAACTTGGCTGACAAAACTAAGATTACTACTTCCATCTTCCTTAGAAGGTGTGCCTACGGCAATGAGAATAATCGGATAATCTCTAATACTCTCTTCTACATGAGATGAGAAATGGAGTTTATTCCTTTGGGTGTTCTTGTTCATTAATTCTTGTAATCCGGGTTCATAGATCGGAATCTTTCCTTGACAAAGGTTATCAATTTTTCCTTGATCAATATCCACACATCGAACGTCATGCCCAAGATCAGCTAAAGTAGTTGCCGTCGTAAGCCCCACATAACCGGCACCTACTACACATATTCTCATAATTCGGCCAACCCACTCTCCTACAATATCGATTTATACATACAATGTATTCGAACATAATCGAGTGTGTTAAAAATTTACTTTACTCTCTACGATAACATTTAGAGATAAGACAGAATAATTTATGCTATGGAATAGAAAAGTGGAGGCAACGAAATGGAAGAATATCGGATTGAACCGTGGGACAGCGAAGATTTTCAGACAAGTCTTAATCTAGATATGTATGTACCTCCAGGAATAGATGAATTAGCACAGGATGTCATTACTCACTACGATATGGATGTCTACGCTAAAACGTTAATTACTTCAAAACCGGACAAAGGTGGAGCCATTTGGAAAATTGAAACTGACAAAGGACCTCGTAGTTTAAAGCTTTTGCACCGCAAGCCGGTCAGAAGCCTCTTCAGCGTAGGGGCTCAGGACTACGTTGTAAAGCAAGGAGGAAGAGTTCCCGAATTAAAAAAGACCAGGGAAGGCGCTCTCTATATTGAAAAGGGCGGAAAGTTATGGATAGTCACGGATTGGATTGAAAGCCTCACTCCAGCCAGTAAAGATCTCGAAGGTGCTCAATTCCTGTGTTACGGTTTAGGGGAGTTTCATAAACATTCCCGAGGATATATTCCACCCATAGATTCCCAAAAGGCTTCAAGATTGTCTCATTGGCCTACCTATTATCAAGAAATATTGACCAAAATCAGCTGGTTTCGTAATATTGCCAAAGCCTATGATGAAATTCCAAGTAGTCAATTTCTACTTTCTATCCTTGATAGGTTTGAACGCCAAGCCCTTGATGCTTCATCCCTTCTTGAGCAATCCTCTTATGGTCAGATGGTCTCGATGGGTGAAGAGTATTGGGGACTGGCTCACCAAGACTACGGATGGTCTAACGGACAACAGGGGCCTGGAGGGCTTTGGGTTATTGATCTTGATGGAGTGGCTTACGATTTACCGATTCGCGATCTGCGAAAGCTAATTTCGAGTACGATGGATGACAAAGGACACTGGGACACAACTTGGATTAGAAGTATGATTGACGCCTACCATCAAGCGAATCCAATCGATCGAGAAACTTACGAGGTATTACTCATTGATTTGGCCTTTCCCAACGAATTTTATAAAAACGTTAATGAGATGCTTTCTGATCCTATTCGTTTTATGAGCAACGATTTAGAAAGAATACTACAGCATCTTGTTCTTCTGGAAGAAACGAAAGGTTTGACACTCAAAGAACTTCAACTCGAAAAAGAAAGATTCCAAACCGGCAACTATAGCCCAAGAACGATATCTAAACCAGAAAATCATGAAATGAAGCCCATAAAAATAACTCAGGGAAACTCCAACTTCCCCAGTTTGCCTATTCAAGAAAACCCCTCCTTTACTTTTGAGGAGATCCAAGAGGATTCTTATATTCAAGAGACAAGCAAGCTTAGAAATAAGAATAAGCAGATCAGTATCGAAAAGAATCTTAGCCTTAAAAAGAAACGTAAAAAGAATGTTGAAATTACAGAGAAGAAGAGTTTACAAAAGCAGCATGGTCCTACAAGGAATAATCAATTACCACAAAACTTAAACCCTAAATTAAATATATTGATGATTTGTACAGAAAAGTTACCCGTTCCACCCGTGCGTGGTGGAGCGATTCAAACGTATATCGAGGGAATCTCAGGATTTTTAAGTAAACAACACGACTTAACCATTTTAGGAACTTCAGATCCTTCATTACCTGACGAGGAAATCGTAAATAATATCCGATATGTAAGAGTAGAGGGTAAACACGTCTTAGAAATCTATGCTGAAGAGGTTATTTTTTTCCTTAAAAATAACTCTTTCGATCTAATTCACGTCTTTAATCGACCCCGTCTTATTCCTTTAATCCGCGAAGCCGCTCCCCATTCACGCCTCATTCTAAGTATGCATAACGACATGTTTGATCACGATAAAATCCAACCCGAAGATGCATTAACCGCAATCAATGAAGTTGAACGGATTATTACCGTCAGTGATTATGTTGGAAATACCATAAGCAGTCTCTACCCTCAAGCGGCATCAAAAGTTCAGACGATCTATTCTGGAGTAAACCTAGATACTTTTATCCCATGGGAAAAATCAAATTCAGCTGCCCAGATTCGTCAGAAACTACGCGCAGAGCATCATCTTGAATCCAAAACCGTTATTTTATTTGTGGGGCGATTAACCCCCAAAAAGGGCGCCGATCTATTAATTCAAGCCATTAAAGAAGTCTATTCATCTCATTCAGATATTGCCTTAGTGATTGTAGGTGGAACATGGTACAGTGAAAACAAAGTGACAAAATATGCAGCCTATGTTCGCTCTCTAGTAGAAAGAGCTCCTTTTCCCGTGGTCACCACGGGTTATGTATCCGCTCATCTCATTCACCAATGGTTTTGGGCTGGAGATATCTTTGTGTGTCCCTCTAAGTGGCAAGAACCACTGGCTCGCGTCCATTACGAAGCAATGGCAGCCGGTTTGCCCTTTCTCACAACGGCTCGTGGCGGCAATCCAGAAGTTGTGATCGAGCAGAATGGGTTAATTGTCGAGCACCCTGAGGATCCCCTCGAATTTGCCGAGAAACTTAAAATTCTCCTTTCCGACCCTAAACTTCGACAGAGAATGGGCCAAACGGGTAGGCGTTTAGCTGAAGAGCGATTCGGTTGGGAGCGGGTAGCACACGATGTCTTAGATGTCTGGAAACCGAGATTCGACTACAATACGAAGATTGCAGCTCTTAAAGAGAAACGTCCCGATAAAGTTAGAGACCTCGGACGACGAAATAAGAATTTAGCAAAGGCTTTAATTCCAGCAGCAAAACCCTATTCATCTGTAGTGAGGATCACCCGAGACATGATCCATCGTTAGTTTTGAATGCTTTACAAATAAAGTATAGAGTTATTCGACTACTTGTAACATTATTGGTCAAGCATTCATAATCTATATCAAGAAACAGAAAAACCCCATCTTATCTTTTGAGGTCTATTCTAAGGCCTAATGGAAAAATTAGAGAGGGGTTAAAGATATGTCACTATTCGGAACACCTTTTACACCTTTTACGTCTGTGCCCTTCATTGTCGGGCTTTTTGACACCTTTCCAATAGGAGCAGCGCTCCGGGTCGGTATGGATGCAGGGTTCTGGACAGGTAGCTTTGGTGGAATTCAAGATGGTGTGGCGTTGTTAACCAATGCGCTCCTATTCTCCAATGTCGGTACGCCAATTGATGGGATCCGTCCCATTGTGCGTATCCCGTTACGTGCCATCACATTCGTTAGCCAATAAAGAAAACCCGGCTTTCGCCGAGCTTTGCGATATAGAAGACTTGGTCAGCGCCAAAGCGGTGGCCTTAGTCGCCTTATCCTGCCGAACTTAACCGCATTCATCGTAGGAAAGCGAAAACCGCTGGTTGCACTTATGC
>NZ_DATLJA010000036.1:0-89300 GCF_035539115.1 Desulfitobacterium sp.
TCAGTCTTTTAATGTTGACAAGCTTTTTCTAGGGGTAACCGGTTTTAGTCTCAAACGTGGCCTAACAACGACAAATTTGCTCGAGTCAGAAGTTAAACAAGCGATGATCCGTGCTTCAAAAGAAGTTATTCTCGTGGCACATAGCCAAAAATTCGAGCAAATCTATTATCATACATTTGCAGATTGGGATCAGATCCGTGCTTTGGTTACCGATAGCGGAATCCCTGAAAGCTTAAAATTTGCACTTAAAAAAAGAGGAGTTAAGGTTTTTATTGTCCAGATTGATTAATCAGGTAGAGATCACTCATTGAATCTTCGACTTAGTTGTTGTCCATATTTACATTCTTGTCCGGTTAGTTGTTGCTATACGATGCAATACATTTTGACTTCTACATTAAATAAGACCATTGACTTATGAACTAGGATCCGTTATCTGTTCGTATAACCGGCTTAGCCAATTGATCCGATAAACGATACAACGAAAATATTATAATTATAGTGCCACAGTGCCGTACTCTACTTAGTTCCTACCAACGAGTCCAAGAAACTAAAGGAACGTTGAGTATATTACCTTAATTTCATAGTAACAGAAGTTCATTTTGAATAGTGTGAGTAATATCACAAACAATAACTTACACCCCAATATAGAAAGCTTATTTAATCGTATTGGGTCTCTATAATCTCAACAACATTTAATCATCCAGAAGAAACTCTGTCGATATAAAATAATGGTATAATTCAGTACAGGTGCTAATTTACCTAGTTCTGTTTAAAGGAGACCGCTTACTTATGGAGAAAATAACGCAACGTAAAATGGTCACTGTTGCCATGATGGTATCAATTATGCTTGTAGCCCTTGATACGACCATTGTTACTACTTCAATGCCTCACATTGTAAAACAATTGAGCGGTTTGAAGTTAATTAGTTGGGTTTTCGCTATCTATCTACTGACAACATCCGTAACCACACCAATTTACGGCAAGCTTGCCGACCTATTCGGAAGGAAGCCTGTTTTCATTTTTGGCGTTGCGCTTTTCGTCGTCGGTTCCATGGTGTCCGGAATGGCACAGACGATGCATCAGCTAATTTGGTTCCGGGCTTTTCAAGGTCTCGGCGCCGGTGCCGTTATGCCGTTGACTTTCACGATTATCGGTGATTTGTACTCAGGGGAAGAGCGCGCCAAGATGCAGGGGCTATTTAGTTCGGTTTGGGGCGTTGCTGGGCTGCTCGGCCCTTTGGTAGGAGGGCTGTTTGTCGACCAGATTTCGTGGCGCTGGATTTTTTATATCAATGTACCGATCGGGATTGTCGCTATTTTGCTAGTACTCGCTTTTCTGCACGAAACGCAGGTCAGGAAAGCGGAAAAAAGCATCGATTATTGGGGGGCGACACTGTTTACCCTTTCAATGGGCTCTCTTCTCTACGCGCTGCTCAACGGCGGAGAAGTGTACGCCTGGAATTCACCCGTGATCATCTCTTTGTTTGTTGCAGCTGCCGTTTCTTTGATTTTATTTCTTTACGTGGAGGCTAAGGCGAAAGATCCAATGCTTCCTCTTTCGTTGTTTAAAATACCGGTAATTGCCGTCTCCAATGCCGTCGGCTTTATGGCCAGCTTCGTGCTGATTGGCGTCAATGTATATTTGCCAATATGGATTCAGACGCTACTCGGCCACAGCGCAACCAGCTCAGGACTAACCTTGATGCCCATGTCGTTTGCCTGGCCGCTGGCATCAACTTTGGCCGGACGGTACATGTACAAAATAGGCTCCAAGACAACAGCTCTGTTCGGCGCGGTGTTGATTGCTGCTGGATCGGCCTGGCTGTTGCTTGTTCATCCAAACTCCCCTTATTGGTATTTGGTTGGTGTGATGATCGTCATCGGTTTTGGCATGGGGTGTTCCATGACGCCTCTAACCGTTTTGATCCAGTCGGCCGTCGGTTGGGATTTGCGCGGCGTAGTCACAGCTTCCAACACATTTACGCGTTCACTAGGACAAACGGTCGGAATCGCCGTGTTTGGCACAGTGTTTAACAGTACTATGAACAGTTACGTCCAAAACCATGTCCCTGGAGTTTGGCAAAGCGAGAACATCAGCAATGCCTTGGCGTCTGGAGCGAGCGCAAACATTCCCGCAAACGTCCTTGAACAATTACAAAACGGCATGGCGCAAAGCTTGCATTCGATCTTCATCCTGGTATTCGCTATTTCCATTGTTACCCTGCTGATCAGCGCAGTTCTACCTTCGCACAGCAAGGTGATGGAGCAGCAGAAAGCGGATTAAGCCTTCCCATTGATACCTACCGTATTGATGTAATCTATGATTCGAGCGGCATCTTCTTTTACGACCTCTCGAATAACAATTGTTTCCCCGCTTCTGAGTTGGCACTATTTCCTCTCTAACCTCTCCCTTCTGAACATGAATATATTAATACATAACTTACTTGAAATATCCTCATAACATTAACAAACCTCATGAACCGTCCTGATATAGACATGTCATCTAGGGTCCCGCCGGTTGTTGACGCATCTCAACAACAGTCATCTATGCAAAGTGTTGGGATCCGGCTGTTATAAGCCGTTGGCCCCATCCTTCTTCATTATCTGGTTAAGTATTTTTCGGCTTAAAATTAGTAATAAATAGCCTAAGAATCCTCCCAGAGTATTTAAAATAACATCGTCAATATCGGTTATTCCGAGTTTAAGCAAAAACTGCGTCATTTCAAGAAAAAAACTAATAAGAAATGTAAGAGTAGTAATCCTTTTGAAACTTTTTAGAGTGTGAAAAATAATGGGCAAGAGAAAACCCATCGGCATAAAAGCTAATATGTTACCAAAAAGATTGAAAAACCAAACATCAAGTTTATATTTACTAATACCGATTATGTAACTGACAATAGTTTTGAATGGAATTAAATTGTACTTTATTTCGTTTTCATAAAACCTAAAATACTGGCCGTAGGCAAAAAAGAAAAGTCTATATACTAGGGTAGACAAAATACGTAAGAAAAAGTAAAACTGCAATTTTTTGTATCAGCTTATTCATCCTTGAGTAATCCATAGCCCTCTTTTCCTATTCCCAATGATTCTCTTTTAACTTTTCAACGCATAACCTGAATATTCCTCCTAAATTGTCAAATCTTACATGAAGCAAGAAAAAAGCCAGAACGCGTAAAAACGTTCTGGCTTTTCAATTTAATCTTATACTTATCAAACTGGGTTTCTTGTTATTCCAGCCTATATTACTTGGACAACGTAATCATTCAAAATAACGTTGACTAAGGCTATGCCACTTTTTGCCCTCGACTCATTCTTAAGTGATTTAACTTCAAGCGTGGTTACATCTCCACTCTGTTGAATGATATTAAGCAGCTTATTCTCATTCATCACTTGAAGAGTAGAAACAATATACCCCGTTTCTTGAGCATTAACCTTGGCAAGCGTTATGCCGCGTCCGGCTCGTCCTTGAGATTTATATTCATCAAAAGATGTTCGTTTAATATAACCTCGCTCGGTGACGGTTATTAAATCGCTCACTGGATTCTCTTGGTCGGAATAAAGAAGCAGTGCATCCACAACCCTATCTTCATTGCCTAATGTCATGCCTTTAACACCCCGAGATTTCCTTCCCATTGGGTTCACTTCCGATTCTGCGAAGCGAATAGCTTGTCCTTTGTAGCTGGCAAGGAACAGATCTCCCTGACCCTCACTTACGAAAACCCGTACGACTTCATCCTGATCCTTGAGTCCCATCGCCTCGTTTGTTCGAGCGTTAACAAAATCATTAACAGGGCATCTCATAACCTGGCCCTCTTTGGTCACAAAAACGAAATACAAGCCTTCCCTCGTCTCTTTGAGAGGTAAGGTCGAAATGATCCGTTCTCCTTCAGGTAGGGGGAATAAAACGGTGACCGCTTTTCCCTTATCCTTTGCTCCTGCCTCCGAAACGATCTTTGCTTTCACATTGTAGGATTTCCCATTCTGAGTAAAGAAATATAAAGTATCTTTAGTGGTACAGGGGATTCTCTCAGTTAAGATATCTCCACCTTTGAAAGTGCATTTTTGTGCGTTCGCCTTACTTTTTCTTGTTGGGGTTGGTATCTGCTTAATGAACCCGTTTTTCGTCAACATCACTTCAATTGGCGTTTCGGGTTCTTCAAATACGCTAAAATCAATCTCTTCCCCGTTATCCTCGGGCAAAATCAAAGTACGTCGCTCATCTCCGTACTTCTCACCAATATCCTTAAGCTCTTCTTTAATGATATCATAGACTTTGTCCACATCAGCTAAGATACTCTCCAACTCATCTATGAGCTTCAGAATATCCGCATATTCCTTCTTAATGCCATCTAGTTCAAGGTTCGTTAAGTGTTGGAGTTTCATATCTAAGATTGCTTGGGCCTGAACCTCGGATAGTTCAAAACGGGTGATCAACCCAGCCTTAGCAATTGTCGGGTTTTTACTGGAGCGGATAATAGCAAGGACTTCATCGAGGTTGTTGATGGCGATAACTAGCCCTTCTAAGATGTGAGCTCTTGCTTTAGCCTTTTCTAGATCATACTGCGTCCTACGCGTAACAACTTCTTTACGGTGCTTAATATAGGCCGCTATGATTTCTTTAAGCCCTAATATTTTAGGAGTTCCTTCTGCGGTAATGACCAAGTTGATAATTCCAAAGGTTTCTTGCAACTGAGTATATTTAAAAAGGAGCTTTATGATCTGTTTCGGATCAGCGTCCTTCTTACACTCCACAACCAAGCGAAGCCCTTCCCGATCCGATTCATCCCGGACTTCATTGATCCCGTCAATTTTTCCAAGGTCCGCTTGGGTTTCAATCTTAGCGGCGAGGGTAGACTTGGAAACTTGATAAGGGATTTCCGTAATAACAATCAGATTCTTGCCGTTTTTTCCTTGCTCAATAAGCGCTTTTCCTCGCATCATCACTTTTCCGCGTCCAGTTTTATACGCGTCTGTGAACCCTTTTGAACCGATAATCAACCCCCCTGTGGGGAAGTCCGGACCTGTTATCTTCTGCATAAGTTCTTCTAAGGTAACATTGGGATTCTCAATTTGAAGAATAACCGCGGCCATAACTTCGCGCAGATTATGGGGTGGCATGTTACTGGCCATCCCTACTGCAATTCCTGAACCACCATTGACCAGGAGATTAGGAAACGGGCTAGGAAGCACAGTAGGCTCCTTCAATCGTTGGTCGTAGTTCGCCCTAAAGGGAACAACGTTTTTCTCAATATCTTGCGTCATGAGTTGTGATAAATACGTCATTCTCATCTCAGTGTACCGCATAGCAGCCGCATTATCGCCATCAATCGAGCCAAAATTTCCATGCCCATCAATTAAGGGATAACGGGTAGCCCAGGGTTGGGCCATACGAACCGCTGAATCATAAATTGAGGAATCGCCATGAGGGTGATATTTTCCCATGCAGTCCCCTACAAGACGGGCCGATTTACTGTAAGCCTTATCCGGTTGCATCCCAATCCCATCCATCGAATAGATAATACGTCGATGAACTGGCTTTAAGCCATCTCGAACGTCCGGGACAGCCCTTTGCAGAATCACGAATTTTGAATAGCCTAAGAAGCTCTCAGGAAGAACCTCTTCCAACGGTCGTTGGGTAATATTTTCCTCAAGTGTACTCATTTTCTCACCTCAACTATTCTCTTACATATCATCGTCAGTAAACACGATATTCTCCATCAGAAATTCTCTACGTGGCTCAACCTTTTCGCTCATCAAAATTTTAAGCTTGCGCTCAGCTTCCAGGGCATCATCAATCGTGACTTGAATCATACGTCGGTTTGATGGATTAAGCGTCGTTTCCCAAAGTTGTTCTGGATTCATCTCTCCCAGCCCTTTATAACGCTGTACTTTAGCTGTTTTTCCTAGTTCCTTGAGGGTCACTTTTAACTCGTGCTCGTCATACGCATAACGCGCGACTTTCCCCTTTTCCTTCTCAGCCTTATACAAAGGGGATTGAGCAATATATACCCGCCCACTCAAGATGAGTGGTTTCATGTAACGATAGAAGAAAGTCAGCAACAAACAACGAATATGTGCCCCGTCAATATCCGCATCCGTCATAATACAAACCCGAGCATAATTAGACTTTTCAACATCAAATTCCTTACCTACTCCTGCTCCTATGGCGGTAATCATACTGCGGATTTCTTCATTTTCTAAGACTTTATCCATCTTCGCCCGGTAGGTATTGATGACCTTACCTCTTAACGGCAGAATCGCTTGGAACCGCCGATCACGACCAGTTTTAGCTGAACCGCCGGCACTGTCTCCTTCAACCAGAAAAAGCTCATTACGCTCCCGATCTTTCTCGCTACAGGCTGCCAGTTTTCCGCTTAAAGCTTTAACCTCAGCCTCACGAGCCTTCTTCTTAAGTTCCTTCGCCTTTTTGGCAGCTAACCGTTGAAGGCAGGTGGTTAAAGTACGATTAATCGCATCCTTAGCGACAGCCGGATATTGCTCAAAGAAAGTGCTTATTCCTTCATTCGTAAGGGATTGGACAATGCCTTCAACTTCGGTATTGGAGAGTTTGGCTTTAGTTTGCCCTTCGAACTGCGGTTCCCGTACTTTAACGGAGAGAACACACGATAAACCATCCTTCAAATCATCGCCAATTAGATTCTCATCTTTCTTAAAGATGTTATTCTTCTTCCCATAAGTATTAAAAACTTTAGTTAATGCCGTCCGAAAGCCCGATTCATGGGTCCCGCCTTCATCCGTAGAGATGTTGTTAACGTAGGAACGCAATTGTTCATCATCGCCATCGTTATACTGGATGGCACATTCAACAACAACATCGTCCTTTTCTCCCTTAAAATAGATTGGTTTTTTATGCACTGTGGTATAATCAGATTCTTTATTTAAGTGTTCAACAAAGCCAATAACTCCGTTTTTAGATTGAAAGGTTTCTGTCTTTATTTCTCCCCGATTGTCAGTCAAAATAATAGTAAGTTCAGGATTCAAAAAAGATAACTCCATTAGTCGGCTGCGTAAGGTATCATACTTTAATGCTGTTGTCTCCTTGAAAATAAGAGGATCAGGTTTAAAAGTCACAGTTGTCCCAGTTCCTTTGACGTTTTTCCCAACCACTCGCAGATCTGACTTCAACTGCCCTCCATTTATATATTCCAGGCGATGGAGTTTCCCGCCGCGACTGACTTCAACCGTAAGAAAGGTTGATAACGCATTAACAACGCTTGCCCCAACCCCGTGAAGTCCTCCTGACGTTTTATAGGTATCTCCTCCGAATTTTCCCCCGGCGTGAAGTTGTTCAAACGCTAGACGAATAGCAGGGATCTTCTTAATGGGGTGAATATCTACCGGTATCCCTCGCCCATTATCGCGAACCGTAAGCGATCCATCTTTATTGAGCGTAACTTCGATGAGATCACAGAATCCAGCCCCAGCCTCATCTATGGCGTTGTCCACTATCTCCCAAGCGCAATGGTGTAAACCCCTGCTTCCCGTTGAACCGATATACATACCCGGTCGTTTACGAACAGCTTCTAAGCCCTCTAATACTTGGATGGATTCGGCATTATACTCCGGAATAACTGACAAAACCCTTCCCCCTTTATTCAAAACGATGATCTCGTTCATTTAGCATTTAATGTGTCCTTCTTCTCAAGATGGGAAATCCAAACTATTTTATCATGAAAAGTCTTCACCATTATAGAGCATTTAACCATTTTCGGCCAATATTTCTTGTCTTTTCACACAAATCATTATCTGCCCGTGTCCCCGTTCATCATTGGAAAGACCATCTTGGGGTACTAAAAAGTTAAAAGAAGCTATCTCAAAACGATGCCAATTGGCATTCATCGAAACAGCTTCTTTACACTTTCTACTTCCTTTGGAGTCCAGCTTCGGATAAAGAACCTTACTCCACGTTATTCGTTACAGCCAGGAGATAGACGTTTGCTACCGGAGTACCCTTAGTCAGATTGTTGATTCCCGTCTTGGTGTAGCTCACTTTGACAAAGGAATCCGTATTCACAATCGGCGCACTCAGCGTCAGGGTTACTGTTGAGCCAGATACTGTAACCCGGGTGACGGTCGGGTTTGACGCTACCCCCGCGATGATAAAGGCTTCTGGGTCACCGATTGTGCCCATCAATTGACTATTCATCGTCAATACGATGTGCCAGCTATCCGAGGTCACAGCGCTGGATACAGTAGGTGCTGAAGGGACAACCACGTAGGATGCAGTCCCAAAGTTATAACCACTCTTCTCAGCCGTGACTGTGTAGGTTTTCCCAGCTGTCAGATTCGCGGCAAGCTGATAGGTGGTACCACTATTTGATACTGAGGCCGAGGTAATCGCTACTGAAGCAGTACTGTCCATAAGTTTGAAGTCATGAACAGTTAAACCCACCAGAGCAGGACTCACCGTCACCGTAAATCCAGTCGTCGACGGGTTGCTGACTATCAAGGTTTCGTTCGTTGTCGATGCCGAAGGTACAACTACTTTTGGCGCCGTTACAAAATTATAACCAGTTCTCGAGGCTATTACCGTGTAGGTTTGACCCGCATTCAAAGCCGCACTCAGGGTGTACGTAACTCCGTTGTCTGATGTGTAAGCACTGTTTAACGCCACTGAGTTTCCGTAACGGTCAAGCAGGGTAAAGTTTTTGGTGGTCAAACCATTGAGCGCTGGATACATGTTTAAAGTAAAGCCAGTAGTCGAAGAGTTGCTCACCGTGAAAGTTCCGTTCGTTGTCGCAGGATTTGTTGTTGTTCCATTGCTTTGGATAATCTCATCGATTTGGTCAAGCAAGCGTTGCGGAACCGCACCTTCTCCGCCCAGTACGTTAACTTGTGGTTGCACGTATTCAATTAATAATTCGCAAGCGCCTTTGAGTTTTGCGGGGTGGATTGGCAATCACTTCCAAATAAATAATCAACTTTAGAGTTTCTACTCTGCACTAAATAATTTTTTAATGCATAGTTTGACAAAATAATTTATCTCTTGTAACATGATGAAAAAGTTCAACAATATTATGGAGGCACACAATGCTTAGTGATTATCTCTCTTCCCTTCCCCCATTTGCACGCGCATATATCCATCACTTAGGCGTAATTAATAAATCAGAGAATACCCAACTTGCCTATTCACAAGAACTTAGGCTGTTCTTCCAGCATCTCTGTGATTCTATATCCGAGTTTCCCCCTTCCCCTGCTAGTTTGAAACTATCCCATCTTGAAAGTTTACAACATACTGATATTGAAGCCTATTTGAGCTGGGCTCGTACATATCGCAAGAATGGAGTTAGGGCTTTAGCCCGTAAACAAGCCGTTATATGCTCCTTTTACCATTATCTTGCAAAGGAAGATCTTATTATCAAGGATATTACCCTAAAACTTGATCCCATCCAAGTCCATCAAAAGCTTCCTAAAGCTCTTGAACCTGAGCAAATCGCAGATTTAACCGATATTCTAGAGTCGGGGGCTGGGCTGAGTATAGGACAACTCAAATACCATAATTATACTGAGAAAAGGGACTACGCTATTTTCTTAACCTTTATCGGAACCGGACTACGCTTGTCCGAATTATGTAATTTAAAACTACAGAATATTGATTTTAATAAAGGGTGTTTTGATGTTGTACGCAAAGGAAATAAGGAATCGCTCATTTACTTTAATCAGGAGGTTTCTAACGCTCTGCTAGACTACATAAAGAATGAAAGAGCGCGCTACGCCCTAAATGAACCAGCTGCCCTTTTTCTTTCTATTCAAGGCAAACAAATTAGTAAACGTGCTATCCAGGATTTGATTAAAAAATATCTCAACGTACTAAAGGCTTTTGGCCACAACACTGAGGGATTTAGTACTCACAAATTGCGCTCCACCTTTGCCACGCTGCTTCTTCGCGAAACAGATAATTTAGCAATCGTACAAGATGCCTTGGGACATTCTGATCCACGAACCACTCGAATCTATGCGAAGGTGCTGGATGAACAGTTAAGGCGAGCTGCTGACCTCATTAAGTTCAAATAGCATGGGTTAAATCTTTTCTGAAACTCAGTTTTTATGATATATTAAACTATAAAAACAAGGAGTGGAGGAATCGTCATTGGAGACAATATCAAGTGCACTTCGCTTAATTTACGATCTTATTTGCAAAGGTGATATTGACAATGCTTTGTGGGAAGTAAGCGAACTTGAACAGGATCTCATCAAAAACGCTCCTGGTCTGACAGAAAAGTACCATTTAAAAACTTACTTTGTAAAATGGCGAAATCGACTAATGAGAACCCATAACCATAATTTCAGCCTTGTGTTAGAAGAGATTGAACTTCTAGCCAACAAGTTTGAGAATATCGTCATATACTAAAAAAGTGGCTCGACCCCTTTCTGGGTACGAGCCACTTCATATGAATCAACTGCGTTTGTTTAACAACGCCTAAGAGAATACGCGCCCGGAAGCACTCAATTCTATTGGGTTAAGATTAAATATAGTACATATCGCCTATCTCATTATGCAAAGCCTTATAATCATGAACCAAATCCTCAAGCGTTATCGAATCGACAAAATTATTGATGCTCTCCGACATCTTGTCCCAGACATTTAATTGAAGGCAGTATTGGATACTCTCATAATAATTTTCGGAATGATCACTGTCATCTTGAACTACGGCTAGATCTCCTTCTAAAACTCTGAGGATTCTGCCGACTCGAATATTGGTGGTTTTATCAGCGAGTGTATACCCTCCTTGAGCTCCTTTAACACTCTTAATTATTCCAGACTTGCGCAACGAAGAGAAAACCTGTTCGAGATAGTTCTCGGAAATGCCTTGTCTCTCTGCGATATTCGAAAGAGCAACATGTTCACCTTTTGAGTGAACCGCTAAATCAAGCAAAGCCCTTAACCCATATCTACCTTTTGTGGATATCTTCAAAGGTACACCACTCCAAACTTAAGCATTCTTATCGGTATACTATCATCGTAATATTAATAATTCTCTTTGTCAAATTTTAGAATCCAATGTATTCTGAGTAAACCGATTTTGCCACATTCGGGTCTGTCACGCCCTTAATTATGGCTCTTCCATCCGGGAAAAGGGTAATATTAATATCCATGTAAGAAAAACGCAAAAGGAATCGATTATAACTCACTTCGCCAAGTTGCAGAAGCTTATCGTGCATAACTTGAAAATTGATTTCGCTTCTCGTTTGAGGCACGATCTGAATCGAATCACTTCCACACAAAGAAGTCGTGTAGGAACCGACGTTATTATTTAAAAATTCATATTCACCCTGACCACAGGCCTTACAATCCTTATTCTTAGGAATCGTCATAAATTCGCTGACATTATCCCAGATATCGACGAATAACACATCCTTGCGCAAGTCAGGACTTTTTACTAGAAACTTAACCGCCTCAACAGTTTCATAGTTGCCTATGATTCCCGTAATCATATTGAGCACACCCGCAGTACTGCACGTCGGCTGTGTTCCTGGCGCAGGAATTTCCTTTAAAAGGCACCTTAGACAAGGCGTCTCCCCAGGGATGATATTCATCGTAATACCATAGCTACCAATGGCTCCTCCATAGATCCAAGGTATCCCTAGCTTAACGCAAGCATCGTTAATGAGAAGACGGATTTCAAAATTATCCGTTCCATCCAGAACTAGATCCACATCGCCAATTAACTGTTCGACGTTTGATGGATTCACGTCCTTAACGACCGGCTCAAGGGTTATCTCGGAATTGATTTTTTTCAAATGCTCCACAGCCGCAACGGCTTTGGGAATATGTTCAGAGACATCTGCCTCGGTAAAAAGAGTTTGACGTTGTAAATTACTGATTTCCACAAAATCACGGTCGATCAGACGCAGCAAGCCCACGCCAGCTCTGCATAGGTTGTTAGCAATTACCGTTCCTAAAGCGCCAACTCCAATCACCGCGACCCGCGCTTCAGCTAACCTTTTCTGACCCTCCTTGCCGATTCCCGAAAAAAGTACTTGCCTCGAATATCTTTCCGCAATATCCATTGGCCTATCACACTCCTTAGAATTTGCTTTCTTCAGCAATGCCCGCGATCGCTTCTAGACAAAAGTCAACCTCCCCGATTGTATTAAAATATCCTAAGCTGAAGCGTACCGTCCCCTGTTTGGACAACGTACCAATGCTTTCATGAGCATCAGGGGCACAATGAAGTCCCGGCCTTGAGGCAATTTCAAAGCTCTGGTCCAAAATGAAGGACACCTCAGAGGGTTCCATTCCTTCGATATTAAAAGAAATTACAGGAGCTCTCTCAATACCAAGGGATGGACCATAGACACTAACTCCGGGAATCGCTTCCAGACCTTTTAATAATCGCTCCGTCAGGATTCTTTCTTTCTCTTTGATTCGCTCGATCCCTTCCTGAAGGATAAATTTGATTCCACTCGCTAAGCCGGCAATACCAGGTGTATTTAAGGTCCCACTTTCATAGCGTTCCGGAGAAGTTTCAGGTTGGAAAAGCGATTCAGAGTTTGTGCCCGTTCCACCTTCCTTAAGCGGCGTCAGGCGCAGATCCTTTCTAAGGTATAACCCGCCGACGCCCTGAGGCCCCATGAGACCTTTGTGACCCGCAAAAGCAAGCAAATCAATTCCCATAGCCTGGACATCGATTGGAAATGAGCCCGCAGTCTGAGCGGAATCCACAAGAAACAAGAGGTTTCGCGCCCGTGTCACTTCCCCGATCTCCCGAATCGGGTTTATTGCACCCGTGACATTAGAAGCGTGGTTGATAATCACAAGTTTTGTATTCTCCTTAATCGCTGCCTCTACCTGTGCCGGCTGAACACCATTGCTAACAGATGTGGAAAGCTTGCTAACCTCGATTCCCTGGCTCCGTAAAGTCTCGAGTGGGCGTGCTACCGCATTATGTTCCAAGGAGCTCGTAATTACATGATCACCTGGTTTTAAAAGTCCTTTTATCCCCAGATTAAGAGCTTCCGTGGCATTCAGGGTAAAAATAACTTGAGACGGCTCAGGTATATTGAATAATTTTGCAATAAGATCACGTGCTTCCATAATAATCTGGCCAGCGGCAAGAGCCATGTGATGCCCCGAACGACCAGGATTGGCTCCCTGCTTGCGCATACAATAATCAACAGCCTGGTAAACAGCTTCAGGTTTCGGCCAGGTAGTTGCAGCATTATCAAAATAAACCATTCTTGATCCGCCTTCCTACTCTCTGTAAATCTTATAATGGATTTAATTATACCGCATATTAACATTGATTTAATTACTTTTTATTTCAAAAATAATTCAAGGAAAATCTGGTAATAATGCTATTGACAAAAAAACAGTTAAGAGGTACGATTTATTCGTCATATTAAACATATAAGAATTATAGGAAATTAAATTTGTATTATGATATGGAGGCTATATTATGTCAAAAGTTTATAAGAGTCTAACTGATCTAATTGGTAAAACCCCGCTGCTAGAGTTAACAAACTTCGAGAAAAAGTATCAGCTGAAAGCAACCATCTTGGCCAAACTAGAGTATTTTAATCCGGCTGGTAGCATCAAAGACAGAATTGCCAAGGCTATGATTGATGATGCTGAAGCAAAAGGGCTATTAAACCCGAAATCTACCATCATCGAACCGACAAGTGGTAACACCGGCATCGGTCTCGCTTTAGTTGCTGCAGCTAGAGGATATCGTGTCATCCTCACCATGCCAGAATCGATGAGTATTGAACGTAGAAATCTTTTAAAAGCCTATGGTGCCGAACTTGTACTTACTGAAGGATCTAAGGGTATGAAGGGTGCCATTGCCAAGGCTGAAGAACTCGCCAAGGAAACGCCTAACTCCTATATTCCTGGACAATTTGAAAACCCGGCTAATCCTGCTGCCCATAAAGCGACAACAGGCCCAGAAATCTGGGAGGACACTGATGGTAAGGTCGATATCTTCGTTGCAGGTATTGGTACAGGCGGAACGATTACAGGTGTCGGTGAATTCTTAAAATCTAAAAACCCCAATGTCAAGATTATTGCCGTTGAACCATTTGATTCACCCGTTCTGTCCGAAGGCAGATCCGGGTCTCACAAAATCCAAGGTATTGGTGCCGGCTTTGTTCCTGACACACTTGACACCTCCATTTATGACGAAATCATCAAGGTACAAAATGAAGATGCCTTCAAAATTGGCAGAGAGCTTCCTAAAACGGAAGGTCTGCTCGTAGGTATTTCGTCCGGCGCCGCGCTTTGGGCAGGTATCGTACTTGCTAATCGCCCAGAGAATGCAGGAAAAAATATTGTTGTCCTTTTACCTGATACAGGTGAAAGGTATCTTTCCACTGCGCTTTTTGCAGAATAAAGATTATCCGAAATTATTAGTATTCGGATAATCTTTAATACCGCCATTCCAAGTGGATGGCGGTATTTTATTGACTTTGAACAGAAATACAATAAAATTTAAGAATGTGAGAAGATAAGATTATTCTCCTAGAAAAATGTTGAAGGAGTAAACATACTATGCTAATTAGACATCTTGGAAACTATGATTGGGAAAACACTCTTGTCCTTAACTATAAAGAAGAGGGAACTCATTTTAAATCCATCACTCGGCGCGTTTTATGTGAAGGGCTGGCCGATGTCCCATGTCAGCTACGCTATTTTGAAATCGCCCCTGAAGGATACTCTACTTTAGAGCATCATCAGCATGCTCACCTTGTGATGATCTTCAGAGGTGAAGGTGAAGTGCTTTTGGGGGACAAAATCTATCCTGTTCAGGAAAAGGATGTTGTCACCATTCCTGCCCAAACTTGGCATCAATTTCGGGCGACTAAAGGCACAACTTTTGGTTTTCTTTGTCTTGTTAATATTGATCGTGATCGACCCTTTCTACCGACTGAGGATGACCTGAAGTTGCTACGCCAAAATCCCGAGATAGCTGCATTTATAAGAAGTTAATATAATAAACTAAAGTTCGAAGCAAAAAGAAAACGACATCTAATCCGGCTACTCTTAGTAGTACCGCATTTGAATGTCGTTTTTTGCTTGGTTTATTTACCCGCCGCTTTGTTGAGCGCTTGATCTAAGTCATAGATAAGGTCATCTACATCCTCAATCCCAATTGAAAGTCTTACCATATCAGGTGTAACTCCAGCTTCTCTCAATTCCTCTTCCGACAACTGGGCATGGGTCGTACTTGCCGGATGAATGACCAAGGATTTCACATCGGCTACATTAGCAAGCAGGGAAAAGATTTCCAGACTGTCGATAAACGTTTTGCCTGCTTCGACTCCACCTTTGATGCCAAAGGTAAAAATTGAACCAGCACCTTTTGGAAGATATTTTTGGGCTAAATCATAATATTTATTACCCTTAAGGCTCGGATAATTGACCCAAGAGACAAGCGGGTGATTTTGCAGGAATTCGGCGATTTTTTTCGCATTGGCAACGTGCTTTTCTACCCGTAAGGAGAGTGTTTCCAGTCCTTGAATGAATAAGAAGGAGTTAAAAGGACTTAGCGCTGCACCGGTATCCCTGAGAAGCTGCACTCTGGCCTTGGTGATATAGGCAACTGGTCCCAAGGCTTCATAATATTTCAACCCGTGATAACTTTCATCCGGTTCAGTCAGACCTGGGAACTTCCCGCTCTCTGCCCAGTTAAATTTGCCGGAATCTACAATAACCCCGCCAATTGAACTTCCATGACCCCCAATGAATTTGGTTGCTGAGTGGACAACGATATCTGCTCCAAATTCAATCGGTTTTATCAGGTACGGAGTACCGAAGGTGTTGTCAACAATTAGGGGGACTCCATTATCATGGGCTATTTTAGCGACAGCTTCGATATCAATGATATTGATACCGGGATTCCCAATGGATTCAATATATACGGCTTTGGTATTTGGAGTCATTGCTTTTCTAAAATTTTCTGGATCGTCAGGATTCACAAAATGAGTTTTGATTCCTAACCTTGGCAGAGTTGCTGAGAACAGATTGTAGGTACCCCCGTAAAGCGTGCTTGCGGAAACGATTTCATCGCCAGCGCCCGCGATATTAAGAATCGAATAGGTAATCGCCGCAGACCCAGAAGCCGTTGCTAATCCAGCTACTCCGCCTTCAAGTGCAGCAATTCGTTGTTCAAAAACATCAGTCGTTGGGTTCATAATTCTCGTATAAATATTTCCGGATTCTTGTAACCCAAATAAGTTGGCGGCATGTTCCGCATTTTTAAAAACGTAAGATGATGTCTGGTAAATCGGTACTGCGCTTGAACCCGTAGTGGGATCAGGCGTTTGTCCAGCATGGACTTGCAAGGTGTCAAATTTCAGCTTTCTTTCACTCATAATGATCGCTCCTTTAATTCGTTTTTCGAAATGCCTTTCCATTTCATAGTATTTTAATATGTTTAGTGCGTTTAATATGTATCAAATTTTAATACGCTCACCGGTATTTGTCAATGTGTTTTATTATAATTTCGTTTTTTGTTCATCTGTTATATTATTCGCTGAGTTTAGTGACCAGCGCACGAAAATAGCGACTGTTTTCGATTAGATCAGGACCTTGTTTAAAAAGTCCGCCACCGATCAAAAAGGCGACATCATTCCCATAGACTTTTATTGACTCTGGAACGCTAGCCAAGCTCATCCCCCCAGCCGGGCATGGAAAAATTGGTTTTAAGTTGCCCATGGGAATCACTGTACCCCTGGCAATACTCTCACATTCTGCACGGGAAAAGGAAAATCGTCCGCCGAAATTCGGATAGATCGTACCCTCTGCACCGGCCAAACGAACGATTTGTCCAAACAAAGCGTGGTGAGAAATCCCACTCATACCCATCACATAACTGCCCAGAAACGCGGGATGACTGATTACCGGTAAAGCGACACGATCATCCTCGGCGATTTCCCGCAGCATATCCAATCCCGTTAAACCCGGTGAAATCAACACTCCTCCGGCACCTACTGCTTTTGCCGTTAGTGCTCTTTTCATGACCTCGTGAACAGGGGCGGTAATATTCGCAACATAGATTGAATGCTGTCCAGTTTCCTGGTTAGCTTTGTTCACTGCTTCAGCACACAAGCTTGTTCTTTCTTCATAAGGCGAAAATGGCTGGTTAGAAAGCCCATGGTCATCTTTAATAATATCAATACCACCGAGCGCAAATTTGTACGCCAGCTTGGCCAATTCCTGCGAGGTAAGCCCCATTGGTTTAAGAGCTGTAAACAGCAAGGGGCGTTTTTCAACTTCAAGTAACTTTCTCAAACCCGCTCTACCAAAACGCGGTCCTTTAAAATTCTGCAGTAAGGCATCGGGAAGTTCGAGATGTTCAACCCGTATTCCAGGCTTAAGGCTAATATTACCGAAAACAACATTAAGAAGCTGGGTAAGCTCGCTCGCCGCAGAGTCGATAGCATAACTAATCACCACCAGGAAGCTATTTTCAGCATAGGATTCAAAAGATTCAATCTGGCCAATGATCTGTTCCTTGATTAGTCCTTCGGGAATAAATTCTTCGGGAAATTCTACGGTCTGCTCCAAGCAAATATCCTTAGCTTTCGTGTAGGCTTCTTTTTGATCACCGTAAAGTCGATAGGTTACTCTAAACCGTTGACACGGTACTGATAATCGGGAATATCCTGAGAGAAGCAACTCATCCCCCCCAAACTTTAATATGAATTACAATTAGTATTCCGATATATATTAGTTAATAATTATTGCTTAATAATGCCTCTATTGTCAAGAAGCTGATTTTCCTTTATTCAGAAAAATGTTGGTTCCAAAAGGTATGGCTTTGCTCCTCAATCATTTGAAGATTAGAAATGAAATGCAGCGATTGCCATTCACTGGGAAAGAGTTTTTTATAATTAGAGTGAGCAAAACGTTCATCAACCAAGAGTACCACTCCCCTGTCTTGCTCGGTGCGTATCACACGCCCTACCGCCTGCAAAACCTTGTTCAATCCGGGATACATATAAGCGTATTCAAACCCTCTTTTTACTAACTTCTGAAAGTGGGCACGGATCAGATCCCGTTCTAAACAAATTTGGGGCAAACCCACACCAATAATGACAGCACCAGAAAGTCGGTTTCCCGTTAGATCGATTCCTTCGCCAAAAATTCCGCCTAAAAGGGAGAAGCCGACTAAGGTTTCCTCTGGATCTTCTTGAAATTGAGCGAGAAAGCCTTCCCGCTCTTCTTCGGTCATTCCCGTCGTTTGAACAATCGTCTGGATCTCCTGGTTTTGCAACTTAAACCGCTCATAAACCTGATGAAGATAAACATACGATGGAAAAAAGATCAGATAGTTACCTGTTTTTGACTTCACGAGTGTCGCAATAACTTCCGCAAGTTGGTCATAACTTGTATCCCGTTGAGTGTAGCGCGTGGATATTCCCGCGTGGAGCATTAAACAAAGGTTTTGCGGAGGAAAGGGTGAACTTAGTCTTAATTTATAAGAAGATTCTTCTCCACCTAATATTTTCATAAAGTAATCCAGTGGACTTAAGGTTGCCGAGAAAAGGACCGCAGCCCTTCCCCTTTTGAAGGCCTCAGCAAGAAACAAGGAGGGGTCAAGACAATAGAGTTTGAGCGAAAACTCCTCCTTTTCATGCTTATAGAGTGTGACATAACGATCATCATAATATTCAGCTGTTCTCAAAAATCCGAGAGTTTTGTAATAGAGGTCTAATAATTCCTCTTTCCAAGGAACTGGCTTCTCCTCCCGCCAAAAACGTTCTGCCGCCTTCACAAATTGCTGCAAACTGGAATAAAGTTCAATGGGAGGATCGATTTGAAAATCCCCGGTCCGGTCCTTCTTTAACTTACCCAGTTGCGCATTCACTTTCTGCAGTCTCTTCCCCAACTGAGGATAATCCGTTTGAACTTCTTTCTTGAGCTTGAGAAAGGGCTCTTTCGCGAGTTCAGCAGAAAACATCTCTCGGGCTCGATCGACGAGGTTATGAGCTTCATCAACCAGGAAGAGATAATCTCCCCTTTCAAGGAAAAGCCTGCGCAAATAAACCCGCGGATCAAAAACATAATTGTAATCACAAATGACGATATCCGCCCAATTGGCCAAATCCAACGAAAACTCAAATGGACAAACCGTATTTCTGCGAGCATAATCCTCGATCATCGCCCGAGTCCAGGAGTTTTCGATGAAAATCTCTTCCACCGCTCTACGCACCCGATCATAATAACCTCGAGCATACGGGCACTCCTCAGGGTCACAAGCGCTATCTGGCAAAAAGCAAATCTTATCTTTTGCGGTCAACGTAAGTCTCTTAATCTTCAGGCCTTGGTTTTGCAGATCACTTAGGGCTTTTTCCGCGACGGTTCGGGTCATAGTCTTGGCCGTTAAATAAAAAAGTTGGCTTGTCAATCCTTCGGGAAGTGCCTTTAGTGCCGGAAACAGGGTAGCTATTGTTTTCCCAATTCCGGTTGGCGCTTGGGCAAAGAGTTTCTTTCCTTGCTCAAGCGTTTTATAAACCGCGATAACAAGTTCGCGCTGTCCGGAGCGGTAAGAAGGATACGGAAAAACCAAATTGCGGATGCTAGCATTCCGGGTTTCAATCCAGGATTGTACTTTTTGGGCCCAACGCAGATAACTTCGAACTAGCTCAAGAAAAAATCTCTCGAGATCCTCAACTGAATAGGAACGGGTCAAAATTCGCGTCTCTCCATAATCAAGGTGATAATAGGTCAGTTGAACCTCGATTGTCCTCAAGCTAGCCTGCGCAGCATAGATATAGGCATAACATTTTGCCTGTGCCCAGTGGATTTCACTAAAGGAATCATCCCATTGGTCGAGATCCCGGGTAGTCGACTTTATCTCATCAAGGCAGATGCCCGATTCCTTCTGGATAATTCCATCCGCTCGGCCTTGAATTTCAATTTTCATTCCATCCTGCTCATAAACATAGCTCAGACGGACTTCGGGTTGGTATTCTTGTCCATAAGCCTTCTGAATAAACTGATGAGCTTTGATCCCTTCTGTGGTTCGAGACGGACCATTGCCTGTCCATTGTAAATCTCCTGATCGGAGTACAAATTCGACCAGCTCACGTACTGCTACTCTCATATTTAACTTCTAACCCATCCTTCTCCTCTTCGATCTAAGTTCTATCATTCATGCTCTACTTGTGCCGACTTTTAAACTGCTGTTTTAAACGATTACCCTTTTGAAGATATTCAGCCATAATCTCACTTGGAACCAAACTTCCGCCTGTCGCCCAGACGATATGGGTCGCCTGCGTCATCTTTTCAGTTAAGCTATGGTTAACCAGATAGTCCTGTCCAGGCTTTGTTTGCAGAAGTCTGACCGGTCCGATCATTCCCGCTAGGGCAGAGGGTTCTAGTTGAACCTGCTCGACTTCATTCAGGGCACTTAGTAAAATATAAAGTTCATCGTCTTGGACCGTATAATTTCCGCTCAGCCTATTTTCCATAACCCCGCTTACGAGCCCCGAAGGTCGTCCAACCGCTAACCCATCAGCTTCAGTATGATTATCAATCCCGAAATCTTGGACTGCTACTTGATCTTGGAGTCCAGTTAATAAGCCGAGCAGCATACAGGGAGAATGGGTAGGTTCAGCAAAAAAGCAATGCACAAATTCGCCATAAATAAGTTTTAGGCCGAACGTAATTCCTCCCGGCCCACCGCCCACTCCACAGGGTAGATAAACAAACAAGGGATGATTTTCGTCCACGCTAACTTTCATTTTCTCAAGCTGCCTTTGCAAGCGTCGCGCCGCGACTGCATACCCCAAAAACAGGTCCAACGAATTCTCATCATCAATAAAATAGCAGTGGGGATTCGCCTGAGCGGCTCTTCTTCCTTCCTCAACAGCCTGGCTGTAATCTGAGTCATATTCGATAACCTCTACCCCATGACTTCTGAGCAATTCTTTTTTCCAGCGCTTCGCATCGGCCGACATATGAACTGTTACCTGATAACCTAATTGAGAACCGATCATCCCTATGCTGAGGCCCAGATTTCCAGTAGAGCCAACAGCTATAGCATATTGCGCAAAGAATTCTCGAAACTGAGAGGATGATAACACGGTATAGTCATCCTGAAGCGTCAGAAGTTGATTTTGGAGCGCTAATTCCTCCGAATGCTTTAAAACTTCGTAGATACCACCTCTGGCCTTGATTGAGCCAGCTATTGGTAGAAGATTATCTTCTTTGAGAAAAAGTTGCCCAGATATTTCAATTTTGTACCATTCTTTAAGAAACCGGTGCATTCGCGATATGGTAATCAAGGGGGATTCAATCAACCCTTTTTGTCCTGCGGTAACAGGGAATGCTTTAGCCAGATAAGGAGCGAACCGGAGCAAGCGTGCTTCAGCATCATCAACCTCTTTGAGACCAATGGGCGCGTGTTTTACTTCCTTATCGAGATAATGGGGATTCGTCCAAAAAACTTCTTCCCCTGAAAGCAGACGTGTAAACACCGGGAATTCATTGACCCACTCCGTTGTTGTTTTGCCACAAACTCTCACTTTCTCCAAACCGATCTTCCCTTCATTAAATCTTGCATTAATATAATTCCGATTTCTCTCCAAATTCTCCTCGAGTAATCTTTCTAATTAAGCTCTGGCTCTTTAACTTCAAAATGTGCATGTCCTAAGATCTCAGCCAAAACATCTAAAGGAGTCGTGGCAATCTCCCGATACGTACGATGGGTATAGAGATGGCGAACATCGGGAAGCTCCTGTTTAATTCGTTTTCTAAGCTTATTCCCGGGATCATCTGCATCAACAAAAATATAGATTTCCGAGCTTTCTAACCACTCTGCCCATTCTTCCAGTTTTTCTTGACTCAATGTACCGTTACTACAAAGAATTTCAACAGGTTCGTCTAAAATCTTCAGTAACTGTTCTCGATCAGTTTTTCCTTCGACAATGATGACTTTTCCCATAGCTCACTCTCCTTGCTACGCTTTATCTTAGAATTAGACTCTCTCAACACCGTTCAATTTATTCTGTAGCTTATTTTACGAAATAATTTAGACCTCAGTGCATTATCACCAAGGCCTTTAGCTAGATTTTAAGTTCCTTTAAACTGAACGGCTTTCCTTTTTTTCACTTTGAGCACTAGCGACTTTGCTCTCCATTTCTTCCGTAGAAGCATGGCCTTTCATCACCCAGCCATTCTGAATCATCCAGGCCATAACCTGGGCTGCATTAATCGCATCATCCAAAGCCGAATGAAGGATTCCAATTTGCGGTATTTCATTTTCCTCAATCGCACGTTTTAATGATGCTCTTCTCTCTAACTTGCAAAATGATTTATATTCTTCAGCCAGATCGAGATAATTATCCCAAACGAAAGGATAATCCAAACCATACTTTTCGCAGACGCTACCGAGGACTTTCCGATCAGAATCCCCCCAAGCGACTAACCACGTATTCTTATCTGGGGACATCTTTCTCAGGTCATCTAGAGAGGTCTCCAGACCAACACCGCCATCTACATCCTCCTGCCGGATTCCAGTAATTGCATAGTTCTCCTCGGTCATACGCGGCCAAAATCGAGGCTTAATAAAGGCGCTATACGTTTGGTCAGTCGGGTCACCCAGTGGACCCGCCAGAACCGCCCCGACTTCAGTTATTTCTGGAAACCAGGCCCTCGGCTTGCCATAAGACCGTGGTACAGAAAACTCAAAATCTACTACTAAGAAGTTTCCCATTCTCCCTCTTCCTCTCCCGAGCTATCCCTCAGCCCAATGCTCAACGTCCAGTCTAAGTATGAATTACGTTCAATAAAATATGTTCTCTAGACATCATACTCCAACGGCTGCAACAATAAAAGAAGATATCGTCAATCCCCTAGGAGTATCCCAGAACAAGAATCTTATTTCTGAGATAGTTCTTGAATGGTTTTGATTCGGGTCAACGCCGGAGGATGAGTATAGCTAAACCACTCGATAAACGGAGAAGGAGATACATCCGAAAGATTACGCCTGGCGAGGTCAATTTGTAAACGGATAGTCGATTGGGGATCTTCTGTCAATTGAACAGCCATGATATCTGCTTGAGTTTCCATTTGCCGCGAGACATAATTTTGAAGTGGGCTGCTCAGAAAACCAAATAATAAAAGCAAGAATAGAAAAACTGGCCAGGCCTCAAGAGGATACTTTCCCTTAGGGAAAAGTATGTTCATGGTCCAAAAGGCAATTCTCCAAAAAAGAAAGCTACCTAAGATACCCAGCAGCACTCCCTTGAGAATATGTCCATATTTCCAATGAGCCATTTCATGAGCAATAACGGCTTGGATTTCATTCTGATCATAATCATGGAGTAACGTGTCATAAAGGACAATCCTTTGAGTTCCACCTACCCCTGTATAATAGGCATTAGCTTTTGTTGTTCTTCGGCTCGCGTCCATGACTAAGATCTGATTCACCTTGAGGTCCGCCGTTTTGGCAAGATCTTCAACCATGGAGATAATCTGTGGATTCTCTACTTTGCTAAAATTATTAAACAACGGAGCAATGAGGATCGGCCAAAGAAAGGATTGAATAACTAGCCAGCCGGCAAAAAAAGCAGTTCCCACGGCCCACCACATTCGGGGCCAATGATTAAATATCCCAAAAAGGAATAGCACCCCGAGGCCAGTGATTCCAATATCCAGGAATGAGTTTTTCAGATCATCCAGCAACCAAGAACTAAGACTTTGTCTAGAAAAGCCCCACTGATGCTGCCATATATAGTTACTAAAGAAGCTAAAGGGAAAGCTTAGAATCTTAAGAAGAAGCCATATCCCGATAAACATCAAGAGGATACTGACCCACTCTCTCCCTCGGGAAATTCTTATAGCCTCACGAGTCAATCCATGAATTTTCCCTGAAATAATCAACCAACCCAGGCAAGTAGCTTGAACCAAAAAGCTTAGGATATAGGTCAAACGGGGGACAACGCTATACACTTTTCCTTTTTGTATTTGCTCATCACTAAAAATCTGAAGAGCTAAAGGATCAACCTTTCCGGGGTAAAGTGTAAACCATAGATATGAAAGGCTAAAAGCCGCCGTCAGAAGGAATAGAATTAGCCAAAAGGCCTTAAATCGTGAGGTCAGCTGTCCATCACTCCCTATAAAATCGCTTTATAAAATTTTCGACGCCCACTCAATTAATCCTCTTGTAAAAGTGAAAATAGAGCACACTAGAAATCGTCAAAAACAATTTCTAGTGTGCTCTATTTCTGGAATCATGGAATATTAGCGCGGAAAAAAAGTCTGACACTCCGTTTGTTCAGCTGTCGAAGAGACTTCATTTTGGATTTGAACTGCATCAGCATCGCATTTTTGTTCGACATTATAGGCGCAGTTAACTGCATTACAGAGAACGTGAGGTTCCATTGACGGGTGATCACTGAATACTTGTTCGGCTGCGCCACCATAATTCATATTCCCCATCGAGGATACATAATTTCCTAAGTTACGAGAGTTAAATGTCCCACAAAATGTAGCTCGTCCACCCATCGCCTGTCCACCTTGGACTTGGATTTCGTCGGCACCACAAAGGGTGTTGTAATTGTGTAAACAGTTAACCGCTTTACATTTAAGTTTCTCCATCAAAGTTTCCTCCCAGTTTACCCATCCCACGGGATCTATTCTGAATTAGCTTGTTCGAATAGCTCAAGGATTATACTTATCTTACATAATAAAGTGTACCCAATGTTCTTTTCCATCATCAGTTAGATTGATCTGATCTCCCTCTAATAATTGACCATCCAAGACAGACTTCTCTACTCCCGTCATTTTTCCATGCAAATTTTCGACCTTGATTCGATATAATGCAGACTTATAGTGATAATCGATTTCATATCCTTGCCAATGCGCTGGAATACACGGCCTCAGGGAGAGTTTTGCTCCTTGTTTCGATAAACCTAGTATTCCTTCTATTCCCACCTGATACATCCATCCCGCTGCCCCTGTATACCAGGACCATCCTCCGCGACCGATATGAGGATGAACGGCATAAACATCTGCAGCCATAACGTAAGGTTCAACCTTATAGCGAGCAACTTCCTGGGGAGTACGCGCATGATTGATGGGGTTCAACATGTTAAATAGTTGCAAAGCCTTACTCCCTTCACCCATGGAGGTAAACGCTAGAACCGACCAAATTGCTCCATGGGTATACTGACCTCCATTCTCGCGAACTCCCGGCACATACCCTTTAATATACCCGGGATCAAGGGATGAATGATCAAAAGGAGGAGTTAAGAGAAGATGAACACCATCTTCTTTACGCCAGAGATAGTTTTCGAGCGCAGTCATGGAATCACGGACGCGGCTAGGGCGAGCTGCTCCAGAAATCACCCCCCAGGATTGAGCAATTGCATCCATTTGACACTCAGGGTTTCTGCTCGAGCCTAGAGGGGTTCCATCATCAAAATAAGCCCGTCGGTACCAGCCCCCGTCCCAAGCATTTTTCTCAATACTCTCAGTCAGCTCCAGCGCTATTTGCCGGTATCTTTCCGCCCGTTCTAGCTCCTGATTCTCCTCACACACGCTAGCGAAGCGGTCGAGAGTCGTGATCAAAAACCACCCTAACCAAACACTTTCGCCTTTTCCTTTGACCCCAACCCGACTAAAACCATCATTCCAGTCCCCTGATCCGATCAAAGGCAATCCATGTTCGCCTAACTTTAAACTTCGCTCAATTGCTCGAATGCAGTGCTCATAAACTGTTCCACAACTCGTTGATAGTTGGGGTATGGAATAGCGTTCATCTTCTTCCTCACCCAGGGGCTGATCATCTAAAAAAGAAACAACTTCTTCGAGCAAGGATTTGTCTTGGGTATGCTCGAGATAATCAGCCGTGACAAAAGGTAGCCACAATAAATCATCCGAAAACTTGGTGCGAATTCCCTTACTTTTCTCAGCATGCCACCAATGTTGAACATCTCCTTCGCTAAATTGATGCGCACAATGCAACAAAATCTGGGAACGGGTCTTTTCCGGAGCGACGAGCGTTAAGGCCATCACGTCTTGGAGTTGGTCGCGGAAACCGAAGGCACCCCCAGACTGATAAAAGGCAGAACGAGCCCAGAGACGGCACACGATTGTTTGATAAAGCAACCAACGGTTGAGAAGTAAATCCAACGATTTTTCGGGGGTCCGAACAGTTACCCGACCGAGAAGTTCCTGCCAATACCCTTGAACCTCTTGGAAAGCTTGCTCGATTTTCGCTTCGTTTTGCAACTCAGTTAAGAGAGCTTGTGTCTCCTCAAGGCTTCCGCCTTCACCTAGGATAAAGTAAATGCTTCGTTTTTCTGCTGGGGCCAGCTTAATCTTGTATTGTAGAACTCCACAAGGATCAAACCCTGCTCCTGTATTACCAGACAGTTTCTTTTCCATCAGTGCTTTTGGATGACTCAAATCTCCATTTCGCCCGATAAACTCTGTCCGATCACCTGTATAAGCGTTAACCTGGCTCCCGCAAGCGCTCAGGAAAGCGATCCGCTGTGCGAATTCCTCCTGGTAGGAATTTCGGGCCAGGAGAGCTGAGTGTTCTTCATCATATTCAGTCACTATGAAGGGAGCACTCAATTCCCTAGCAATCCCCATCACCCATTCAACATAGTAGGTCAGCGTGAAGTTCCGATCATGAGCCGCTTGATTTTTTAAGGTGAGTTTCATGATTTTCAGAGGTTTTTCGAGCGGAACAAACATGAACATTTCCTGCTCCAAGTCATGACTCCTGTGTCTAAAAACGGAATATCCTTGGCCGTGACAGACTTCATAGTCCGTCTGCTCACGAATAGGCGAAGGAGTTGGACTCCAAATCATTCCCGTCTGATCCTCTTGGATATAGAGGGCTTCCCCAGGTGAATCAAGAATGGGATCATTCGACCACGGCGTGAGTTTATTCTCACGGCTATTACCCGACCAAGTATAGCCTGCTCCATTTTCGGAAACTTGAAATCCAAAATGGGGGTTCGCGATCACATTGATCCAGGGGAGGGGAGTCTTTTTTCCATCGCGAAGCCAGATAATGTATTCACTACCCTCGCGATTATACCCACCATAACCATTAAAATAAAGAAGTTGAGATTGTTCTTCAAAACGGGAAGCTTTTTCTAAGGAGGTGCTTTCTTCGCTTAAGTCGACAACAGTGCGAGCTCTTTTTCCCATACTTGGAACAATCTGCGCAACTCGCTTGCGTTGCTTACGAAGTTGAACCGCGCAAGATCCTTCCTCTTCGTTAAAGACAACACGTGCTACGGAATGAAGCAAGTTAACATCTTCCTCAGACATATGACGTTCTTGCAGTAAATAAATTCCGCCCGCTTGATTGATCAAATCCCGAGCATGCCCGACCGCAACAAGATCTTGCAGCATGTCTTGAAGGGTTTGCATATACCCTGTTTCATCTTGGTTTAAAATGACAAGATCAACATAGAGGCCCTTCATCCGCCAGTATTCGTGAACAATTAATAATTGCCGAACGAAATCCAGATGCTGTGTTTTCTTCAGCAAGACAAGGATCATGGGTAAATCTCCGGACACAGCATAGGGCCACAAGGAAGATTGACCTTTAGTGTTACGGCTCAGGCGTTCAGCATAATCACGGCGTCTAGGACTGAGATAGAGGACTTGACTTCCTAAGCTTAAAGCATCGTTGGCCTGAGCCGCAGTCAGATTTAAATGTTTAAGCTCCATTTGGCTTTGCGTCCAAGACAATTCAAATACCCGGTCAATTACCGACGGTTCTCGGTATTTTTCGGCTAATTGCATAACTGCTTCCCGGGTGGCCGCGATCCCTGTCGAAAAAGATATTTTAGCAGTCTGTCCCGGTTTGATACTGACCCGTTGTCTTAAACTGAGGATAGGATCGAGAACTGCACCTGTAGAATTCGAAAGCGGTTGGTTCAATTCTAAGGCCTGAGGATGGACGATGCTCCCTCCCCGACCCAAAAAGCGTCCACGATCTGTCTCATATTGCAGGTTGGCTACCTCTTTTCCTTCTAAAGCAACCGTTTGCATGAGCCAATATCGTGCTTCTTCCTGGTTTCTGGGGCGCCGGGAAGCAATCAAGGCTTGATGCACAAATTCGGTTTCAATAAATAAGTTAGCAAAGGCCGGGTGGGCTAATTCATCCTGAGGACGCAGGAGAACGACTTCGAAATAACTTGTGACCTCTAATACCCGCTCATACTGGCTATGATTTGTTAACGATAATCTGCGGGTTTCAACTGGATCTTCAGGAGAAACGACAACTTCCATTTTTGTCGAGATGTTTCCGTCTTTACGAAAATATTCTATCCTATCTGGAGCATACGTCACACGATAATCCTCTCCTGAATCCTGACAAGGTTGGTGCGTCGCAGACCAAAAATTGCCGGAATTTAAGTTCTGTATGTAGAAATACATTCCCCAGTCGTCGCAAGTAACATCCTCACGCCAACGCGAAACTGCCAAGCCTTTAAAGCGGCTAAATCCGGACCCTGCATTGGTCATCATGACGGAGTATTCACCGTTAGCTACAAAATGAGTAAGAGGCATAAGGGTATCTGCGCTTGGGTAGCTAATAAACCGATCTTCCTCATCGTTCTGAACGAGATTACCCTCTAAAGACCTTCGCGCAGTTTCCGGAGGAGGAACAATTTTCTGAACTCGGGGTAAACGCTCCTGCAGCAGCAATTCTGTTGCTTGAATTAAAGGATCTGCATGGAAATGATGTTGCATCCGATTAGCCAATAAGACATTGCTTAGAGCCAGAAAACTCATCCCTTGATGATGGGCCATATAACTCTTCACGATCTGGAAATTTTGCTTCAGTGAAATCCTCTCGCGCGTAAAATCGACTGCTTCATAGAGTCCATACCGACTAGCAAATCCCATTCCTGCCATCCGTCGCAGATTATTGACCCCGTTTTGCGGCTCGATTAATAAAGCCAGGAACGTGGCATAGGGTGCGATGACTAATTCCTGAACTAATCCCCGCTTTAATCCCAACCCAGGAACACCGAAAGCCTTGTATTGATAATTGAGTTGAAGATCTAAGGTTGAATATCCTGATTCAGATATGCCCCAGGGGATCCCTTTTTCAAGGCCATAAAGTCGTTGAATTTCAACGACAGAATGATAGGTCTCATCCAACAAGGTCCCTGGATAATTCTGCATCAGCAAGAGAGGCATCATAAACTCAAACATAGTTCCACTCCAGGAGACTAAACTTCTTCTCCCCTTAACCTGAGTTAAAGTGCGTCCTAGCCGAAACCAATGTGCTTGTGAGACATCCCCCTTGGCAATGGCCATGAAACTAGCCTGGCGAGCTTCAGAAGCTAAGAGATCGTAATAAGAACGATCTCTTGTTCCCTCCTCAACTCGATAACCGATTGAAAAGAGTTGTCGTTCCGAAGCATAGAGGGGTTGAAAATTCGTGTTTAGGGCGAGCTCTCTGATCCGCGTGCTTAAATTCTCAGTACGACTCATAACATGTTGAAGATTCTCAATTTTTTGCTCCAAAATGATCCTTACGTCTTGAGCGTTTTCCATCTGCTCAACTTTTTGCTGATACCATTCAAGAAGTTCTATCAGGCTTAAAGTTTCAAACCTCTTCCCCTTCGTCCCTTCCAAATCTGCCTGGACAAGATTATTCTCTTCCTCAATCGGATAAAATTGAGCGATTTCTCGATTAAACGAAGACAGCATTTTTTTTAACCGCTCAATCCAAAATAGTCCTTCTTCCGCAGCATTTTTAATCATCCCTTCAACCATTTGTTGCTCCCATTTTTCCAATGAAGTGTGCAGAGACCAAACGTTCTTCGGGAATTCAGTTTTAGCTAAGGAAGTCCAATCGTTTTCCCCAGCAAGCTGTTCCTCGTTTCCACCCTGATTCATATGTTCCCTGACCAATTGAAAGGTATCGGTTAAACCTGAAATCATCGGCTGAAGAAGCGATTCTTCGCCCAAAGTGCGCAGTCCTTGGCTTAAGGTCATAAGATAAACAACTAAGTTGCCGCTATCGACGGTCGAAATATAACGTGGCTGAAGCGGTTGGAGCGTTAACGTATCATACCAATTATAGAAATGCCCCTTCCATTGCTCCATTTTTTCTAACGTTGTCAGCGACCCTTCGATCCGATCCAAAGTTGCATCTACAGTCTGATATCCCAATTCAAACGCCGCTAAATTCGAGAGCATGGCGAGCCCGATATTGGTCGGTGAAGTACGATGGGCAATTCCGTTGGGCGGGTCAACTTGGACGTTATCTGGAGGAAGCCAGTTTTCCTGACGCGTAACATAATCTTCAAAAAACGCCCAGATCCGGCGTGACCATAGCCGCAATTCCTGAATATCCTCCTTGGAAAGATGCTCGCTCACACGAGTCAGGGGTACGCTGAAAGCATAAGACAGAAAGGGAGACACACCCCAGATGAAACACACGGGCAGAAAAGCAAGGGTTTGAGCTGGCTGAACGGCATTAATTCCTCCTGTAAAAATAAATAGTCCTAACCAAACCGGCCACATCTTGAGAATCGTTGACGCTAAGCTAAATTTTAGACGTTGTTCCACATCAGCAGCGCTCTCCCATTCCAGAAGATTGTGGTGCGTTATAAATTGGCGAACAAGACTTCGAAAAATTGCATCGAATTGAATTAACGCTTGATAGAACAGTGTCGAAGCTTGAAAAATCCAAGGATAGATCATCTCTCGATAGTCAAATCTTGAAGCCGTACTCTTTCTACGACTAAATACTTGGTCCAGGAGTCGAAGAAAATGGGGCAAGAAAAGACTAAAGCCGACAAAGCCAAGCCATAAGTAAGGCTGTGGAGCAAAGGAGATAAACCCAAGGAGAATCAGCAGAACCTGGCAAGGGACTTCAAGACTTCGACGCAAATTATCGAAGATCTTCCATTTTGCTAAGAACGGGAGATCTTTGCCTAACCAGGGCAATATCTGCCAATCTCCCCGCACCCAGCGATGTAATCGCTTGATATACGTTGGATATTTGCTAGGATAGCCATCAATCAGTTCGATATCCGTGACAAGGCCAGTTCTGGCATATAGCCCTTCCAGAAGATCATGGCTGAGAATCCGATTTTCTGGAAAAACCTTTCCGGTCACTTTGTGGAAGACCTCGACATCATAAATCCCTTTGCCTGTATAAATTCCTTCACCAAATAAATCTTGGTAAACATCGGATACGGCTGTTGTATAAGGATCGATTCCTGTCTGTCCTGAAAACAGAGAGGAAAAGGCTGAGGCTTGTGCACTCAGAATAGAGACTCCAACTCGAGGTTGCAATAGCCCATACCCTTCGATAACGCGTGTCCTTTCTTCGTTAAGGCGAGGACGCTGTAAAGGATGCGCCAAGGTACCGATCAATTTCTTGGCAACTCCTCGTGGCAGTTCCGTATCAGCATCCAAGGTGATGACATATTTGATTTTAGGCAGAATTTCTAATGCACCAATTTGAACATCATAGCTAGTAGGCCCTTCTTGCCGTAAAAGTTGGTTGAATTCAAGCAACTTTCCCCGTTTCCTCTCCCATCCCATCCAGACCTTTTCTGATTCATTCCAGAGTCGTTTCCGATTCAGGAAAAAAAATCCATCCACGCGGTATTTCTGATTGAGTTGCTCGATACCTTGAACTGCAGCTTGGACAATCTCAAGATCATTAGGAAGATTCGATGTAGCTGCATCCTTAAAATCACCAAGCAGGGCAAAATGCAAGTGCAAATCTTGATTCGCCAGATAAGATATCTCAAGCTGGCCAATAAGGTCTCTTACCCGTTCAACGCTTGGTAAAAGGGCTGGAATCACAATTACTGTGCGGAGGTCTTCCGGAATTTCTGCTTTTAATTCAAGTTTTGGGAAAAAGGTAGGAGGGAAAAAATGAGCAACAAGCCAATTGACTAACGGAATAGATACAGCCGTAACCGGGACCACGAGTATGAAAATAGCATAGACCCAATCTCTAAAGCTCATCTTGTGACCCACAAATAACCGGGGAGCCAGAAGCGCAAGTAAAAGCATGGAGATCAAAAATATACTGCCGAAATAGCAGACGTGCGTGTTATCTCGCACCCAACGTTTGACTTGACACGCCAAATGTTGGACTTCTTTCCCCTCTTGCTCAAGCTCCTTTTCCAGCTCGCGATTGCCCTGCCCCAAGAGATCAAAGCCGATATGTACTTTCTTAACATTACCTATACCAGCTCGTTTGGTCGCTCTTGCCAAAAGCTTACGGGCGATCATAATTTCGGAGACTTGATAACGGCGGGCAAGTTTTTCTACCTGATGCCGGTATTTGTCCCGTGAATCAAAGTCCATTTTTAAGAAGATCCCACTCGGGTCTTCTTCTAATAACTTCTGGACAGGACTTATTTCTTCGAAAAAGCGGGGCCAATCCTCTTCAGCGAGAAAACGGATACTGGCAATCGCATGCGACATTGACACTTGACACATCGCTTGCTGCTGATATTCTGATTTTGCAAGACCTTCAATTGTTACCTCTTGTTTACTGAGAAAATCGTCGAGATGATGCAGCAAGGGTGTGGCATCCACGCCTAGTTCACGAATTTTACTGAGTAATCGTTCAGCATAGGCTGAAGATTTGATTCGCGACTGATCAATTGAAATATAGGATTTTTCCCAGTCTTCAGATGGATGATCCATCTGAAGAAAAGGGGTAATCCAATGTTCCGCTTCCTCTCGATCTAACTGTGTGGTCAGGATCTGCTCAACCAAACAACGGATATTTTCTAAAACAATAATCTTCAACATGATTGGAACGGCCCATAATTCAGCACTTGATAAAGGTATTATCAACTGATAGGCATTAATAAAGTCACGAAGCAGTTTTCTCGAGATTTGAATATCCGTATGAATCACAAGTTCCCGCATTAAGAAAAATACCCGTGGATAATATTGAGATTTGTCATCAGCAATACAGGGCAATTGTCGTTCATATTTTCGAGGTAAATTTTGTTTAATCTCCAATCGTAAATCCTTGAGGAGGTAATAATTATCGAGAAACCATTCTGCAGCCGGAACCCTATCTGTTGTCTTCTGGCTGTACTGATTGATCTTCTCATATGCTTGTTGGAGAAAGGAAGTATTTTCTTTAACCCTTGAAAACAGTTTGCTGCAGCCTTTTCGGTTCCCGGATTGGAGATGAGAATGGGCAATATTTTTGGCATATTCCAGCAATTCTTCGTGATTTAAGATTATTTTAACCGACATATATCTACTCCATAGTCTTTCCTTATTTTAGTTTCTCAGATGTTCAGTCCTTATGGATTATACCCATTTCTCCAGATATCATGTGTATAAAGACTCTGCAGCATATGTGGGTAGATCTTAAAGGCAGAATTTTAGCCAGAAAAAGAGGCTGTCATACTCTGACAACCTCTTTTTAAATCAGCCAAATCGTTCCTCAAATTCTTCTTTTGTCATTAAAATCTGTCGTGGCTTACTCCCTTCATACCCGCCAACGACTCCATTATCTTCTAAAAGATCTATCAAACGAGCTGCTCTCGCATATCCCAGTTTGAATTTACGTTGCAGAAACGAAACAGAGGCCATACCTGTATTCATAATCATCCGGCCAGCGTCAACGAACAATTCATCATCAGGTCCGGCACCTTCGTTTTTGGTTTCCATCTCTGCTAGGAACCCTTCAGGATCGAGGTATTCCGGTTTTCCTTGGGCCTTCCAATAGTCAATAATTCTTTGGACCTCATCATCCGCAACAAAACATCCCTGGACACGTATCGGTTTATTTAGCCCTTGAGGAGAATAAAGCATATCTCCACGTCCTAACAGTTTTTCCGCACCTGTCGTATCGAGAATCGTCCGAGAATCTATTTGGGAACTGACGGCAAAGGAGATTCGACTCGGAATATTCGCTTTAATAACTCCAGTAATAACATCGACTGAGGGTCGTTGGGTCGCTATAACTAAGTGAATTCCTGCTGCTCTGGCCATTTGAGCTAGACGACAAATAGCTTCTTCTACTTCATTTGCTGCGACCATCATTAAATCGGCTAGCTCATCGATAATCACAACTATCCAAGGAAGCGCAGGCACCGCTTCATCCGAGCTTGCTTTCTGACGATTATAACGTTCAATATCCCTTACCCCAGCAGCAGCGAAAAGCTCATAACGGGTTTCCATTTCCTTAACAACCCATTTGAGTGCGGCTGCGGCTTTCTTCGGATCAGTAACAACAGGTGCTAGAAGATGCGGAATTCCATTATAAATGCTCAGTTCAACCATCTTCGGGTCGACCATGAGAAATTTCACTTCATTCGGTTGAGCGTTAAACAAAATAGAATTAATGAGCGAAGTAATACAAACACTTTTTCCGGATCCCGTAGCCCCTGCAATAAGCACATGGGGCATTTTCGCTAAATCCGCGATCACCGGTTGGTTCGAAATATCCTTACCAAGCGCGGTCTTTAGCTTAGAGGGATTTTCCTGGAATGTTGAAGTTTCTAGCACTTCCCGGAAGGGCACAGGACGAGGTTGCTTATTGGGTACTTCGATCCCAATTGCAGCTTTTCCTGGAATTGGAGCCTCGATCCGGACATCTCGGGCAGCTAACCCCAAAGCAATATCATCAGCGAGATGGACAATTCGACTGATCTTAACGCCTGGGGCAGGGGCTAATTCGAAACGAGTAATAACAGGACCACGAGTTACCCGAATCACTTTTGCCTCGACCCCGAAATCCGCGAGAACCTGTTCGAGTCTTTTCTGTACTTCCGGATCATAAACCGCGGGTATATTTGGAACTGGATCAAGAAGCTTGAATTCCGGCAATGACCAAGGCTTAGCTCTTTCTAATTGAGGCTTATCAACACAATCATCATGAACTTCTGTTAAGATTTCTGAAGAAATCGCTGGAGCTACCTCATCATTTTTACTTATGATTTCTACTTGCTCCTGATCGCCTGAATTGACGTTAATTTCATTTTCACCAACTATGCGAGGTGAATTCACTATTAAATTAGGTATGTTAAGTTTTGAGCCATCATCTATAGGGGATTGGGGTTCAAGGTACGTGCTTTCAGGGATAGTTTCAGGTCTATTTACCCTCGAGAGTTCTTCTCCCTGTACCTGAACAGTCCTCTTCTCTTCTTGTGGTGTTATCTGAACGTTCGAGGATTCTTCTTGTGGCAGATCCCGAATCAGTTGGGCGAGTTGACCTGGAACTCTTCTTTCATCTTCTTTTAAAATACTAAGCCAATCTCTTTTTTCCGGTATCAGAATTCCTGCATCAGGGCGAGCATATTTTTTTAATTCTTCTTCATATTCTGATTGGACAGCGTCAAAATAGCTAGGAAACCCCTTCATTGCTTGAAGTGTCGTCATTTTTGTTCCTAAAGTGCGAAAAGAGAACTCCTGCCCCTCTTGAAAATAGGTTGTGAAATCTCGACCGAGTTCACTCAAACGCTCTCCTGTCGCTGCACTTTCGATCTCTGGGCCTTCTGGCGAAGCAAAATATTCTTCAAAGCCCTGTAGACTCACTAATTTGCCTTTGGGAATAGCCATGCCCTTATTCTCTTCGTGCATAGCAACTCTGTTCGTTCTTCGCTTTTGAATGGGTTTCCTTCTTTTTCGGTTCGTATGTTCAGTTTTTCGTAAAAGGTGCCACGAATTTACCTCTTGTTTACGCGATTGGCTATGAGTCACTATTTCTATGACAATCATCACTAGTAAGAAAAGTAAAGGTCCTACCCAGGCTATACTGCCGAAAACTGTTTTAAAGCCAGTGTAAATAGAACGACCGACTCCAGTAATCTCCAGTTCTCCGATTATTCCCAAAAAACCCAAAATTCCTATCAGGGTTGCAACAAAATCCCACTTTCCCCGAGAACTTTTCTGTTTTTTTGGCACAATCCCACCTCCGCAATATATAATTATCGTTGATGTCGAATTTTAAGTCAATAGTGAGTGTGCTAAATGACAGAAATAGAACCTCTGATTACAGAGGTTCTATTTCTGTCATTTAAGGATTTCCGGTTAATATTCAAGAACAATTCCCTGTGAATTCCTTCTTTTAAAGGAATAGAACGTTTCTTCAGCAATTTGACCATCAGGAAGCATAAGAACCTCACCAGTATAGAGAAAGTCTTCCTTATCCCAATAACGAAGATCAAGAAACTCAACTTTGAGTTGATTCTCTTCCTCAAGAAGGAGAACGTGGCAATACGGTGTAAATTGGTTAAAAATCTCTGCTAATCCGCCCTCCATTGCGTTGACAATCGAAGGATCATTCTGGTCGCAGCGCGGTAATCTCTTAATAATCTGGAATTTTTCTCCTAGCACCTTACCAAATCTTACTTCTGTTTCTTCAAAGAGTAAAAAGGACCAGTTAAACGGTCGATACATAGCCGGTAAAACTTTGATCTGTTTTTTATCAATAATTTGATATCTCTGCATAAGCTTCTTTCGAGTCTTTTGCCGACCCGTTTGCCGATAGAAAAGATAACCTGAACTTAAGATTAGTGCGGCCACTGTCGATTCTTTGGCAACAGTAGGATAGATAATCGACCCAACAAGAGAAAATAAGAAAAGTCCAAAAACAACCGGATCGGTAACGATTATCATATCAACCGTCAGTTTTTTTCGATAGAAAGGCCAAAGTAACTCTGCTCCATAAGAGTTTAATACATCACTCAAGCCATGAGATAGCGTTCCAATCAAGGTCCAGAAGACAATGGTTCCCCAGGAGGCCATGGGGAGAAATGCATAGATAAGACTTCCTAGTCCCAGAGCCATTGCACCTAAAGCCAATAGAGAATGACTTACTCCTCGATGTTTCATCAAATAGTTTAGTCTTCCCTTAAAGTAAGTGATAATATCTAAGTCGGGCAACATTGCACCCATAGTACACCCTAAAAATACAGGATCATTAATCTGTATCGGATGCCCGGATAAGGTGCTAAGAGCTGCTCCAATCAAGCCATGCGTTATTGGATCCGTACTTCATCACCTCCATGATAAATGGAACAACCGAACTTATTATAACACATTAGTTCTTTCGTTGTTTGCTTTATTTCTATCTGTTAATTTCTTGCAAAAAAGCTCAACCTCGGAATCAGGCTGAGCTTTTTCCCTTACTTAATACTATGAGCCGCTACTTTTATGGAACTGTTTATCCCATGGATCCCGGAAACGTGATGAATCATCGATTCGGCCCAGCGACGATCTTCATCTGAATAAACTTCTCCGCTAAAAAAAGCGATACCCTCTTGAACAAAAGCTCGGACGTGCTGACTCGTTATTCCATGTTGGCCTAGTTTTCTCACCAATTGCTCCGTCATATGTAAATCCTCACCCTGAGAACGATGACGAGCAAAGATTTCGCTCACAACTGCTTTCACCCCAGGAACCTGGTAAGCCGTCTCGACCGCCCATTCAATCGCTTCTTGGGTATCAACCATCCCGGTAATTGTAATCAATCCATTACGGGCTGTTGTTTTGATTTCTTGGGCATCGACCCAAGGTGAGGCTACAAAAGCATTCTCTACCCGATTCACCAAAGTTGCATCATCAACCGCCTTTTCCAGGAATTGAATCTCGCTCCGTATCTCCTTGACTCCCCTGACCTGGGAAGCAATCCTTTTGGCTAACCGTTCTGTGCTTTGAGTTTCAACATGACCCAATAATGTTACAATTCCCTGACTGACCCGGCAACCAAGGTGTGTAATGTCCTCATAATTTGCCTGAGTAAATCTCTCGGTAACCTGCTTCTCGATATCTTTATCAGTAATATTGCCATCGTTAGCAACGGTTAAGGAATTATCAAGTTCCCTGACTCCATCAACCCGACTAATCCGCTGCCCCATAAAATCTTTTTCGGCTAAGGCATCTACCGTTCCCCAAAGAGTAACTTTATCCCCCTTTACTTCAACATGTATGCCTTGGCCGCTTTCTCCAAAGTGAGTCTGAATTAATTGTTTTATGTCTTGGAAAACTTCCTTTTCCGATCGGAATTTTTGCATATTCGTCCCTCCAGTCAAAAACTGAATTTAGTTTTTCTCTAGATGGCTGATTTTATCCCTTTTTCAAGATTTTCAAGACATTGGAGAGGGACATCGATTTGACCTAAAGTCACCCGACTAAAAGATCCATGAAAATCGCTCCCACCCGTAATTAGAATAGCTTTTTCTCGCCCTAAGGCTTCAAATTCTGTAATGAGAGTTTCCCGATTTTCCCAGTACCCATAATAAACTTCTAAGCCAATCGGACGTTGGGACAGAAGCTGATAAACAAGTTTAGGATCTTTAAGTAAACCTGGATGGGCGAGAACAGGTATTCCGCCACAAGCATAAATCAAATCAACTGCTTCTGTAAAATCATGTCCCAAAAAAGGTAGATAGGCAGCTCCACCAGGTTGAAAAAAGCTGGAGATCAACGGCCAGGGCACTTCTTCAGGTTTAGTATAATGATTATGAAGTGCGTGCATAATGTGCCCTTTACTGACAGTACCTTCTGGATTGGCAACTTCTTCTACCTCACTCCACTTTAAAGACAAGCCCTCCTGTTGCAAACGCTTCACCATATCATACGCTAAGGCTGTCCGTTGAAGCCGTAATTCCTTTAACCGATCCTGGAGCTGTGGATGGGTTAGGCAAGAATCATCAAAGTAACCGAGCAGGTGTACTTCACGTCCTTGATAAGCCGTAACCAGTTCGACCCCAGGAATAACTTTTAACTTAAATAAATCCTTGTAGTTCCGAGCTAATGCTATTCCATGTGTCGTTTCATGATCCGTCAGTGAGAGAGCTTGTATCCCACGTTCCGACGCCAGATTCAGTACTTCATAAACAGAAAGCGCCCCATCAGACTCCTCGGTATGGACATGCATATCAATGGACACTAAGCTTCCCCTCCCCAACTTTCGTTTTCTATTTTAACACAATATTAAGCCTATTCTTCCTTTTCCCATAAAATCCCTTTAGAAGGGATTTTATAAAAACCTCTAGATATCATTGACATAATAATATTACTCGAGTATAATTTTCAATGTCGCTATTTTGTTTTTAACCCTTAGGGGATTAGTTTAATGGTAGAACAGCGGTCTCCAAAACCGCTGATGGGGGTTCGACTCCCTCATCCCCTGCCAACCTTACTTTAATACTGTCATATTAATGGTTTTAACGATTTAATTCTTCGTTAGAGCCTTTTTTGTTTTGGTCTAAAATGTACTGACCCGCTAATTTGTGTCTGCTTCTACTCAAAACATGAAAGGTATTGTTTCAATGCTTTGATTATCACTCTTCATTTATGCCTGTTTTATTGCCACCTTAATAAGGCAGATTAAACATTGTGTAAAAGCGAGGTCATCTTCGTCCGTACGCTTTTTGGGTCCCTTAGTCCTCCCGCCAGAGCGTCTAAACTTTGCTTTCAGTTCCCGTTCTTCGAGCAGAAAATCGATCGTCTCGGTTCGATACTCTTGACCTTTCGGCCCCATCGCATAGGCACCTTTAGCTAAAACCATGCCCGCAAGCCCAAAATCCTGGGTTATAACTATATCTCCAGCTTTCGTGACATTTAGAATCTTCAGGTCAGCTTCTTGCGAATTATCTCCAACGGTAATGTGGTACTCGGAAAGAATATGGTGATTAAAATTAGCAACCGTCCATACTTCAAAATGATACTGATGGCCGAGTTTAAAACAGATTTCTAGTGCCGAATGGGGGCAAGCGTCTGCATCCACTAAAATCTTCATCACGTAAGTCCCCTTTCTTTACTTATCAAACATACCGCCTTGTTTAAAGCGTTTAATCCCTTTGCGCCTTTCTCCGATCTTTTTCGTATGCTTCTGGGGCATGCCTTGTTGGGCACTTTTTTTCTGTTTTTCAGCAATGATCTTTTTCATTTGTTTAATCATATCATCCATTTTTTTGTTCTCCATTCTTTTTTCTATTATTTAAAATAATCTATTTAGCGAAATAGCATATTTCTTACTTTCTTACTTACTTTGGATAACTTAGCTCTTGTCTTGAGCAATTTTCTCGGCCAGCTCATTTAAAAATGCCCAGCGTTCCATAAATTCTTCAAGTTTCTGTTCCACGGCATGCTGTTGATTGACAAGCTCGTTTAGCTTTCCATAATCACTGCCTGCTGTATTCATTTCTTGATTAACCTTGGCCAGCTCTTCTTCCTTTTGGGCAATTAAATTATCAATCTGTTCAAATTCGCGCTGTTCCTTAAAGGTCATCTTTAGGGGGCGTTCCTTTTGCTGTCTCTGTTTTGAATCCTCGGGCGAACGGTTTTCTCGGTGAGCGAGTTCAAGCTCAGGTGTATTAGTGCGTTCTGCTTTCGCTGCCTGATCCTGATAATCAGAGTAGTTTCCCACATAGGATCGAATCTTGCCCTGCTCTTCAAAGGCAAAGATTTTCTGGGCAACCCGATCAAGGAAGTAGCGATCATGTGAAACGCTCATGACCGCTCCAGGGAAATCTTCAAGATACTCTTCCAGAACTCGTAACGTCTGAATGTCTAAATCGTTCGTCGGTTCATCTAAGAAAAGGACATTCGGAGCACCCATGAGGATGTGGAGAAGATAGAGTCTCCTTTTTTCTCCTCCCGAAAGTTTTCCAATATGAGCCCACTGGAGTTCAGGCGGAAAAAGAAAACGTTCCAGCATCTGTGAAGCCGTAATTGTCCCACCATCTACCGTTGGCAGTACTTCTGCTATTTCCTTAAGATAGTCGATCACGCGTTGGTTGGGATTCATCTCGGTGTTTTCCTGAGCAAAGTAACCGATCTTAACGGTCGGACCCCATTCAATTTCTCCTCGAATTGGCTGAAGCCGCCCCGCCAAGAGGTTTAGCAATGTGGATTTTCCCATCCCATTCGGTCCGATGATTCCCACACGATCATTCCTGGCAAGAATATAACTGAAATCCTCAATCACAGTTCCTCGGTCAGGAAATTCGTAGTGGAGATGACTGCACTCCAAAACCTTTTTCCCTAAACGACTCGCCCCAGCTGAAATATCCACCGTTCCTGTCACTCCTGTTGGCTTATCAGCAACCAACCCATCAAAGCGCTCAATCCGTGCTCTTTGCTTCGTTGACCTACCCTGGGCTCCCCTTCTAATCCAGGCCAATTCGTTACGAATCCGGTTTTGTCGTTTCTGTTCCGAGGCCTCTTCTTGCTCCTCACGCTCGCTTTTCAGCTCCAAATAGCGGGTATAGTTGCCTGGATAGGGATAAAGTTTGCCCTGGTCGAGTTCGAAAATTTTATTGACCACACGATCGAGAAAATAACGATCATGCGTAATCATCAGCAGAGCGCCTTTACGATTATTTAAGTATTGTTCCAACCAATCGACCGTAGCGTTATCAATATGGTTAGTTGGCTCATCAAGAATCAGAAGGTCAGAAGGATTGATTAACGCGCTCGCTAAAGCAACCCGTTTGCGTTGGCCGCCAGATAAATTGCCCATAGGTGTTTCGAATTCCGTAATTCCGAGCTTCGTCAGAACCGTTTTTGCTTCGCTCTCCAGTTGCCAGGCATTTTGCTCATCCATCTTCTGCCCCAAGTCCAGGAGCCTATTTTGATAGGCTGGATTTTGCGGATCTCGGTTCAGTTTTTCAAGGGTCCGCTCGTAGTCCCTTAACAGCTGCATGAAGGAGGAGTTACCACGAAAAACCTGCTCTAACACGGTCGCTTGTTCTTCGAACTCAGGATCTTGAGGTAGATACTCTAGCGATACGTCATTTTTCTTACTAATTTGACCTTCTTCCGGGCTTTCAATTCCCGCTAATATTTTCAGAAGTGTGGATTTTCCAATCCCGTTGACACCAATGATTCCGATTTTTTCTTTATCTTGAATGCCAAAGGATATATTGGCAAAAAGAACCTTCGTCCCATAACTTTTCGTCAAGTTTTCCGCAGTTAAAAGATTCATAACTCTGCTTCTCCTTGTCCCTTTTCTTTACTAAACTCTTATTATATCATATATTATCAATTCAAGAGCAGATATCCACCTCTCATCTTAAACCTGCGTATTTTATTCCAGATTATTTTAGCCTAATATTCCCTTTGGTAAGGCTGTCTAAAAATGATAGAATTAATCTGAGCTTGTAATCTCGTACTAATATTTCAATCATCCAAAAGAACTGAGGGTAAAATTCATGAAAAAAATCATCGCTCTTTTGCTTTTATATTTAATTGCCTACACTTATTCACCCCAAGTTCAAACCGGGATGAAGACACTTTTTCAAAGTGAGCCTGTTCAGCAGACCGTAACTAAGGTCGAAAATTATATTGCCACTCAGGGTTGGGACCAAGTCTGGCAAAATACATTGGGAACCATACTCCAAGTCGTCTCCGGTATAAGTAGTGATAATCCTACCCTAGAAAAATCAATGCGGCTTCTTGAGAAGCATCTTCAGATTCAACTTAACTCGTTACCCTCCGTTAATCCTTCGTCCTTAAAAGAACAGGTATCACCAAAGCTTACCCTCTACGCAGGAGATACAGGGGTAACGGTCGACACACTAAAATCAGCAAGTTCGCTGATCACGACCTACTCGCTACCGATTATCCAAAACAGCATTAATCTTAACCCGAATCGGCTTACAGAAATCGTTTTCTACTCCAATCCACAAATGTACGGCGACGCACTTCTTCGTGCCGGGATCTCCACACAAGAAATCTCGGCCATCGTGAGTCAGACCGGAGGAATTACGGTAAACTCTTCAATTTGGATTCCCTTATTCAACCTTCAAGGAAAAGCTGACCTCGCCAATGTTCTTACCCATGAGCTCACCCATGTTGCGTTCAACCAAGCCGGGATTGGTGCCCAACTTCCCCTTTGGTTCAATGAAGGAACATGCTGGCATAATGGCCTTGCCGCCCAGCAAAAAATAAGCCCCGCTCAAACCAAACTGGAGATCAAAGCCCTTACTACAAGTCTTAAAAAGACTGCGCAAAGCGGAGGACTTTTACCGTTGAGTAAAATCGATCAAGGACTTCTTTCCGCGCCATATAATGTGGAATTTCAAGGGTATCTAGCCACAGAGCATTTGATTTCGCAACATGGCCTCGATCATCTACAGGCGTTCTTGAATCAAGTACAACTGTATGGAGTACAGCAAAGTTTTTTACAGAATTTTGGTCAAACACTAAGCGACTTTGAAAATGGATTCAAGATTTAAGTTTACGTTGTGGTCTTCTTTGATTCACTCGGAACTAAAATTGTGTCCTGATTTTCATGGACAAAATTGAGGAAAATCGTCATATCGCGCGCGGGAAGCGGTCGTGATATGAGATAACCTTGGATCCCCTCACAGGCTTTAACTTTAAGAAATTCGAGTTGGGCTTCTGTTTCTACCCCTTCAACGATTGCTGAATAGTTTAATTCACGGGCCAGCTCTAAGATAGTGGAAACAATCGCACCATTCTCAGAATTACTCAAACTGTCCTGGATAAAGCTCTGATCTACCTTTAAGGTGTCGATTGGGAAGCGTTTTAGATAGTTAAGAGAAGAATAACCGACTCCAAAGTCATCAATAGCAATATGTATTCCTAATTTCTTTAATTGTCCTAACACACGAGACGTAAGCTCGATATCCTGCATGGCCATGCTTTCTGTGATCTCGAGTTCAAGCCAGACTCCCTTCATCCCTTCCTCTTCCAAGATCTCACTGATTCGCTCGACTAAGTCTTCTTGCTGAAGCTGGCGGACAGAGAGATTAACTGCAATACGCAGCGGAGGTAAGCCTTTTTCTTGCCAAGCCACATTTTGTGCTATGGCTGTACGCAAAACCCATTCACCAATCGGAATAATCAGACCAGTTTCCTCCGCAATCGGGATGAATTTTCGTGGTGGAACCAATCCCGTTTCAGGATTCTGCCATCGTATCAAAGCTTCCATTCCGAGAAGTTTACCGCTGGTAACATCGACTTGAGGCTGATAATAGAGCACGAATTCATTCCGATCGAGTCCTTTTCTTAACCGTTGTTCTAATGTTAAACGATCCTGCGCCTGGATATCCATATCCGATTGATAGAGCCAGTAACGGTTCTTCCCATTTTCCTTCGCCTTGTACATCGCCAAATCGGCATAGCGTAAGATCGTTTGCGCATCAATCAGTTTATCGGAAGCAACCGCAATGCCAATGCTAGGGGTTAAGAACAGCTCCAGCCCCTCCAGGATGAAGGGCATCCTGAAAACCCCCAGGATTCGTCGGGCGACGTCCTTAGCTTCTTCAATTCGAATATCCGGAAGAAGTACAGTAAACTCATCTCCACCCATCCGGGCTACTGTGTCCTCTTCCCGAATACACGTTGTAATCCGTCGACCGACCTCTTGCAAAAGCTGATCACCCGCTGCATGTCCTAAGGTATCATTAACATCCTTAAATCGATCTAAATCCAAAAAGAGAACAGCCAGTGTATTATCGTGCCGCGCAGCATGAGCTAAAGCAATTGTTAGGCGATCAAGGAAGAGGTAGCGATTGGGGAGATCTGTCAGCGCATCATAATAGGCTAAATGTTTGATTCGTTCTTCATTTTTTTTGCGTAACGTTAAATCACTGAGAATAGCCGCATATTGTACCGTTTTTCCACAATCATCCTTGATCACACTTATGGTCAGCCACTCGGGGTAAATTTCTCCCGTTCTACGGCGGTTCCAAATTTCTCCCTGCCATTCCCCTTTTTCCAGAAGGAATTTCCACATTTGTCTGTAAAACTCTTGATTATGTTTGCCGGAACTTAAAATTTTGGGATTCTTCCCTAATACCTCTTCAGTGCTATAGCCTGTAATTTCTTGAAAGGATCGATTCGTAAAAATAATGTCGCCCTTATCATCAGTTATCAAAACACCCTCTAAGGTGTTTTCGAAGATTTTAGCCGCCATGCGCATCTCTTCCATGTCCTTACGTCTTTGGGTAACATCCTGCTTGACGGCAATAAAATATAAATTCTGCTCTGGCTCAAAATAAACAGGAGTGATCGTCATTTCTTCTGTATAAAGGGTTCCATTCTTTTTCCGATTAATCATTTCTCCATGCCAAACTTTATTAGCCATAATGGTATCCCATAGTTCTTTATAAAATTCGGTCGGATGTACCTCAGATTTCAAAAACCGCAGATTCTTACCGAAGACCTCAGTCAAACTATAACCCGTTAAGGCAGTAAAGGCTGAATTGGCCCAGTTAATATGACCCTCAGCGTCTGTGATCACGATCGAATTAGCAGCCGCCTCTAACGCCGCTATTTGCAATCGATTAAATTTCTCTTCTTTGAATTTCGAAAGAGACTTTCGTTTGTGTTTTTTTAGCATACTCATCACCTCTCTGACAAGCTAAATGACCTATTATTTTCTTCTTAGGCCGTTAATTTAGAATAATTACTTTAATATTCTTGTTCTTATTATACAAGACCTTGGCACATTTACTACTTGATTTTTTATTAAATTTCTTGTTAAATTTTAATAGAAACAAAAATCCTCACAAAATGTGAGGATTAGCTAATAAAGTTCATATCAAATTTTAACTTTATTTTGCATCCAATAAGGAAGTCTTAGCTATAAAATAAAACTTACGATAAATCTCTTCTTTCTTTTGCTTGGAAAGTTCGGACATTCCAATCGCTTTAAGCGTTTCTTGTAAAAGCGTATGTTGTTCCAGTTCTTCTCGAGCAATAAGTGGAGCTTTACCTAAGCAACTGAAAATATAGTTCTCATCAAGTCCACAGTTTTCCGATAAATTCCGAATAAATTGATCATCTGGAACCTTCTCACCGCGTTCTACCTCACGCAGGTAGGAAGGATTCACTCCCACGTGTACACTTAGTTGCTGGAGCGATATTTTTTTGTGAACTCTATATTCATTAATATATCGACCAATTTCCAAAAGTAATTCTTTATGCTCACTCTGCTCTCTGCTCAAGGCCATATCACTAGCTCTCCTCTGTCCCCTGTCTACAACAGGCATTATTATTAAACTTGAAAATAAATTTATCTTACCCTTTACAGAAACTTTCCTTCGGTAATGGATATAATAATTTTTAGGATAAAATTATGTTGTTTAAATATTGCAAGAATCGTGCCATACTATAATACCATAATATGCACTTCTGCGGGTTACAATTTGTTAACTTTTTGAAATAAGAGTTAACTTCGCGTTAACTCTGTGAACTATGATGAATATTTTGATGAATATTTTTAAATAATTTTTCGGGGCATTCCATACTTTCACAGCTCAATTCCTATATAATAGTAACTGTCGTCATTAAGATAACTTTAATAAAACATTATCTTAGTATTAAATTTAATAACAATTATAATGGTATTAATTAAAAGAATATAAGTGGAGGTTAGCACATGTCCAATGTAATTAAACGTTTTCTTAAATATGTTCAGATTGATACCCAATCAAATGAAGTTTCGACCTCGGTTCCAAGCACCACGAACCAACTTAATTTAGGCAGAGTACTGTTTGATGAACTCAAAAGTTTAGGGTTGCAAGGGGCAAAATTGGATGATAAAGGATATGTTTATGCCACCCTTCCCGCCAATGTAACTCAAACCGTTCCAGCAATCGGTTTCATCGCTCATATGGATACAAGCCCGGACATGTCTGGACGCGACGTTAAACCTCAGCTCATCGAAAACTATCCTGGTGGAGACATTGTTTTAAATTCTAAACAAAACCTTATGATTTCAGTAGAAGCATTTCCCGAACTGAACCAATACATTGGAGCCACCTTGATCACCACAGATGGAACAACCCTACTTGGGGCAGATGATAAGGCCGGTATCGCGGAAATTATGGCCGTACTAGAATATTTAACTGAGCATCCCGAGCTTCCACATGGCAAACTTTGCATCGCATTTACACCAGATGAGGAAATTGGTCGCGGTGCAGACCATTTTGATGTTGAAGGCTTTGGCGCAGAATTTGCCTATACGGTTGATGGCGGACCGCTTGGCGAATTGGAATATGAAAATTTTAATGCAGCTAAAGCTGTGGTTAAAGTACATGGTCGCAATGTTCATCCCGGAAGTTCAAAAGGTAAGATGATTAACTCACTGCTTCTAGCCAATGAGTTCATTCTACTTCTTCCTCCGCAGGAGACTCCTTCACATACGGAAGGGTATGAAGGATTCTATCATCTAAACAGCATTCAGGGGGATGTTGAGGACACTGTTCTTGACTATATTCTCCGTGATTTTCAGAGTGAAGGCTTGGAAAACCGTAAAAAGACTGTGCAACAAGCGATTGTACAGTTACAGAAAAAATACGGTGAAAACTCTTTTACGTTAGAAATCACGGATCAGTACCAGAATATGCGCGAAAAAATCGAGCCTGTGATGCATATCGTGAAGACCGCTCAGCACGCGATGGAAGAGGTTGGAGTCAAACCCGATATTCGCCCGATTCGCGGAGGTACAGACGGAGCGCGTCTTTCGTTCATGGGCTTGCCCACCCCTAACCTCTTCACAGGCGGACATAATGCCCACGGTAAATATGAATTCATCCCAACCTTTGCTCTTGAAAAAGGAGTCGAAGTCATCCTTAAAGTAATCGAGATCTACACCAAAGCCGCGATTCGTTAGGTTTCAGTGATACAACTTAAGAAAAACGAAGAATATGGAAAAGACGAAGGATCAAAGAAATAATTTTCTCATCCTTCGTCTTTTCATTTAATCGACTCTCGAATTATTTACCGGTAATACTACTCGCCGGCAAAGAAATTGTAGCAGTAGGATGTCCAGCTTTACGTTCAGCAATAATTTCAAACCATTTGCGAACTCCATCAATAAGGATGACCGCAGCCAACACCAACATGATGACGATGAGTCCCACCTTTACGTAATCATGAGCCGGCATATATTGATTCATCATGGACCATAATCCAGCATAGAAAACCGTTACTACCATGTAAGTAAAAGGTACAAGCGTAGTCCAAGCATAAATCATCTTTTTGGAGTTTCTTAAAATTATTGTTGTGCCAATTGACAATACGATGGTCGCCAATAACTGGTTAGATACACCAAAGATTGGCCAAATCGAAGAAACATTCCCTCCCCACAGCATATAACCCCAAGCTCCAGATATAGCTGCACTGGTAATAATTACTCCAGGCCACCAATGAATACTAGAGAAGGGTTTATAGACATAACGTCCCAAGAAATCTTGAAGAATATAACGACCAACCCGGGTTCCAGCATCAATAGTCGTTAAGATAAAGAGGGCTTCAAACATGATTCCAAACTGATACCAATATTTCATCAAATTGGTTCCTAACATTTGCGAGAAAACGTGGGCCATTCCAACGGCTAAGGTCACAGCGCCTCCTGTACGTCCTGCTAAATCCATGCCCACCATAGAGGATAAGCTCTGAAGATCTACTGTTTGCATATTTAAGGTCGCAAAGACCTTAGGCGCTGTATTGATAGCGAAATAGTCTCCCGGTTGCAGCACGGTTGCAGCAATTAAGGCCATAATCGCAACAAAGGCTTCCATGAGCATTCCGCCGAAGCCCACGATTTGGATATCTTTTTCGCTATTGATAATTTTAGGAGTAGTTCCTGAACTAATTAGAGCGTGGAAACCTGAAATCGCGCCACAGGCGATGGAAATACTCACGAAGGGCCAAATCGGGCCTTTAACAATCGGACCATTTGCCGTCCGAGCAAATTCCGTTATAGCAGGCATTACGATTTGGGGATGGACCCAAATAATCCCGACTGCTAACATTAAGATTGTACCAATTTTCAAATAACTACTGATATAATCACGCGGTGCCAAGAGTAACCACACTGGCAAAATCGCAGCGACCAGACCATAAACGGGAAGAATAATCCACATCATCTGTTCTGACCAGTTAAATATAAATCCGAACCCTGACGAAACGACGGCTTGGCCTGCCCAAATGCTCAAAAAGACAAGTGCAACACCCAGTGCCGATGCTTCCCCGATCTTTCCGGGGCGAATTTTATACATATAAAGTCCAACTAAAAGGGCGATTGGAATAGTCATGGTGATAATAAAGGAGCCCCAAGGATTATTTTTCATTGCACCAACGATAACAACCGCCAAGCCTGCCATCGCGAGTACGAGAATGAAGAGAATAGCAATACCAGTAGTTAGACCTGATACCTTACCAATTTCTTCTTTCGCAATTTCTGAAAGTGAACGTCCATTATAACGAACAGAGGCAAAAAGAATAATCATATCATGAACTGCACCACCCAGAACTGCTCCCACTAAAATCCAGATTGCTCCTGGTAAGTAACCAAATTGAGCGGCTAGAACAGGTCCAACAAGAGGCCCAGCACCCGCGATTGCTGCAAAATGGTGGCCAAAAACAACCCATTTATTTGTCGGGACAAAGTTTTGTCCATCATTTAAGCGGTGGGCTGGCGTAATTCGATTTTCATCAATAACCAATACTTTGGTGACCATAAATGCACCATAGAATCGATAAGCAAGCATAAGAATACACGCGGCTGCAATGACTAGCGTCAAAGCATTCATGAACATTCACCAACTTTCTTCTATTAATTACACATAAAAAATCCGTAATATTACGTAGTCGCAGAAGATTCCGATAATAGAAAAGTCCATAATCTTTTTTTCAAAACTAAAACGAAATAATAATAGCAATTAATTCACCCTGGCAAATAAGTAATCTCTATCCTCCCCTCTCTTTATGGACATTTTCTAAGCTAAACTTACCATAAAGCTAAAAAACTGTCTACATTTTTTTGAATAATTTAGACTTGTACCATAACAGTTTTAGTATCTGACATAAGGTTCCTCCTTTATGAAGATAGAAATAAAGCCTAGTTCAGCCATACGGCTGAACTAGGCTCACGCAAAATCAGTAATTTCCATTTTATCTTTGAGAATTATTTACTTCCTATTTTATTAACCTCTTAAGATTCTTGTCTAAGGGGAGTCGATTTATTTTCAAAACTATTAAGCTTACGACCCGCCACTAAAACAACTCCCAAAAGAAGGATCGCTCCTGTGATATAGGGTAACCCCATATATAACCCGTATAGAGCCCCGCCCATTATAGGTCCAAGAATCCGTCCCAGACTACCAAAGGATTGAAACAAGCCGAGCGAAGCTCCTTGACCTTGGCTGCCTTGTTTCGTCACTAGACTCGAACTCGTTGGACCCATTAAGGAATTCCCAACCATGAAAAGGATCGTTGCAAGGACTAATGTCACCGTATTAGGAGCCAATAAAATCAGAAAAAGTGAAATGGCACAAAAATAAGCCCCTGTTTTAACCAAATTGGCATCACCAAACCGTTTCACTAACTGCCCGATCAACCCGCCTTGTACGATAACTCCGAATATCCCAAGAATAGTGAAGGTTGTTCCCATTTCTTTCGGTCCAAATCCAACCTTAGCCGCTGCTAATAAGGCAAACGTAGTTTCAAACATGGCCATAGCAAAGCTGAGGACAAAGTTGAAAATGTATAATGCAAATAGCGGATCTTTCACTATTTCGATGCTGAAATGAGGAATTTTTTTATTTGAAGGTTTGCTTGATTTTTGTAAAGTCTCCGGTAATAAGGCCAAAGCAAACGGGAGAACGGCTAATGCTAAGGCACCTGCGACAAAGAAGGGTGTTGTAAAACTTGAATGACCCAACCATCCGCCGAGAGCCGGTCCAAAGATCATCCCCATCCCCATTGCCGCACCAACCATCCCCATACTTTTGGAACGGTCAGCACCTTCAGTAATATCGGCTAAATAAGCCATACTCGTGGGTAAAGTTGCAGAGGAGATCATCCCCGATAAAGCTCGGATGGCGATAAGGAGCCAAAGATTGTGTGCGAAGCCAAAAAGGAAAAAAGTGAGTCCATAGCCACTCAAACCAATAAGAATGACTGGCCTACGCCCAATCCGATCTGAGAGACGTCCCCAAAACGGAGCGAAGAAAAATTGCATAATGGAGTAGGCAGACATGAAGAGTCCAAGAGAAATAGCATTTCCTCCAAGATCCTGAACCAAGAACGGTAGGATCGGAATAATAATTCCAAAACCGACCATCACTAAAAACTGAATGATCAACAAGATAATCATCGGGCGTACATATGATTTCTCCATAAGTTTCATGATCTCCTATTCTCTATCCTCTATTCTAGTTCTTGATCGCTACACGATTGTCTTCAAGGAGTGCGATTAGCTGTGCATCCTTAACCAAGCGGGGAATTTTCACCTGGTTAAGGGACGCACCCCGTCGAAGCAATTCCTGACGTAGTTTAGCAAACGTTCCTGGCTGTACTTTATCCATTTTCAGGGAGATGATCCGGTTTCCTTCAATACCCGCTCGATAACGGGGATTCATCTCTTCAAGGTAATGTTCAAGGTTTGTCTGAAAGGTTTTAATATCAGAAGAAGCGATTTCAACATAGAAATGATAATGCCCTACAGCTTCCTTCATAAACTCAAGGCTTGGGCTTTGATGATAATACCCTACCACTTTGACCACATCCTCGAGACGATAACGGTAAAATCCCGAGAAATTGGTCACAACAATTTCATACATTTCACCGACTCGTAAATCCTTTAGTTCAAGGGTAGAAGGTTTCGAAGAATCGGACTCTTTGATTGGAATAAATTCATAGTAAGCTGATCGAGGCGTGATAACATAGGTTGCTTCATTAACGTTAACTGCTAAGCCTATCAGGGCTTCCGTGGCCCCATAGACCGCTGAATAAACGGGTAATTTTCCAGAATAGTAATTTAGTTTGTCCAATCTGATCCGCCGCAAAAGCATAAACAACGTTCACGATTTTCTCAAAAAAGCTCATTATTCTACTCCCTGTTTTTCTATCTCAAATCTGATACTTCGTCAAGCACCTGAAGGTAACGAATTAGGTGTTGATTAAGGAGTTCAATCTCCTCTTCACCTAACCGATTTAATATGTGTTGATGAATCGTGGAAAGTCTCTGATCGAAAAAAGCCAATTGACTCTCTCCTTCTTCCGAAAGCTTGATCAACACCAGTCGTCGATCCTGATCACTTCGTTCGCGAGTGATCAATCCCAGTTTATATAATCGATCGACAAACCCGGTCACCGCCCCTAGTGTAATATCGTATAGTTTAGCGATCTCTGACGGTGTACAGCTCTCTTGCCGTTTAAGATACATAAGAAAATGAAATTGATGAAGAGAAATCTTTTCTTCAGTAGGTATGAGAAATTTTTGATATTTTTGTCCTATTGAGTGTATTACACTATCAGTCTCCATTAAATTAGATATCATCATTAGCACCTCGATCCTCGGTAAATTATATGCCGCACTAATAGTTTATGTCAATAACTAATTATGTAAAAATATGTTAAGTTAGTTTCAAAGGATTAAACTTTTTTTCTGATTGGGGTTCAAATTCTAGGCAGCTTGGAAATATAATTTCCAGGATCTCTTCAAATTTTGAATTCTCGAGGTCGTCATTCACAAGATAAATTGGAAATCGATCCGCTCTAAAGGGTGTCTGTAGTCTGATCCATTGCTCTAGGGTCTGTGTCCCCTGACCTCCGATCGACTTTTCAAGTCGGGTGTAATAAGCAGATAAGGCGTTTGGCTCTAGCTCAGCAGCTTGACCATAACCGTCACGTTGTCGAGCATAGAGCTGGAGCACATATCGTCGTTTCTCTTCATCCCATTCTGGATGATTCTGAAAGAGGTAAACATTAGCGAGCGTTTCTTCTATACAATCTTGCGTTCCCCACATCGGAGCATAGACTTCCTTTTTATAACGTGGGTAGTGCGACAATGCGCTGGTTCGGCCTAATGCGAAGCAAGAACGAGTCCCTCGCTCAGCATAACGTTCAACAAGGTAATGAAAGGCCCCATGAGATTGGACACATTCTAAGGCAAATGCATGAGCTTTACCTAAAGATAACCCTGTCGTTTCCAGGATATTTATGAGCAAGGCTGCAAAAAAGCGTGCATATATGTAAAGTCCAAATTCAGTCCCATTGAAATGATAAGGCCGATAGGTGGCAACCATGTCGAAATTTTCACAACGCTGTTCATTAAAATACTTATCCGCCCAGTTGAAGTTTTTCTTAAACCAAGATAAGGGTTTTACTCGAAGTCTTCTAAGTACCGGCTTAGGAAGTTCTAAGGTTTCCCAGTCTGGAATAGCATAACATTCCTCAGACTTTTCTTCTTTTACTCCGATTTTTAAACTCTTCAATAGTAGCTCCACCCTTCCCCCTGCATTCTGAAATGCTAAGTTGCTTAGTAAACATTATGCAAGGGAAAGGGCTAGAATTCTTAGTATTCTTTATCCTACGATGAAACCTTTATTTCATAAGCGAAAACTGCGACAGATCGGGATCATGGGGCTAGCAGTCTGGGAATTTTAGAATATTACAAAGAGTGAAGGCAGCTTCCTATTAGAAGTAGCCTTCACTCTTTTCACCACTTGTAATTTAAAATTTAATGTTTTTCGGGCAAGAAAGCATAGAGTTTAAGCGCTAGGGAAACCACAAACGTCACAATGCCAAACGGTAAAATCGCGAGCAAGCCTTCGACCAAACTTGGTACGTAAGACCAGGAGGTAACAAAGGACGGCATCCCATCGCGCAATTGACCTACCGAGATTGGGTATGCCCAGCTCTCAATTCCAGCTGCAGGTAAGCTTAAAGTTAAAGGAATCGCGTTAAAGGCTGGGAACATGAGCATCATTCGATGGGCGAATACGCCACTAAAGAGAAGAACACTGCCAAAGATTAGTGATTGGTAAGAACGTTTGCCCCGGGCAGAGAAGAAATAAAACATCGTAAAACCTGGGAGAAGGAGTTCTGTGGCATAAACTAAACTATAACGGCCAAAGAGCAGAGAGAAAAGTTCATGAGCCTCCTGTTTCCCCCACCAACCATGGATCACAAGATCGACAAAGACAAAGAAAAAGTGAACTACGAGCGCGCCAGCAACGATACTGGCTAAGATTTTAAAGGCGTCGTTGTATTCTGTGAACCGTTCTTTGCCGGCTACCAATAAGCCAATGAGCATGACTAAGGCAGTGCCTGAGGCTATCGCCACTGCGATAAAATCAGGAGGAAGAATCGCCGTATTCCACCAACCGCGCGAAGCCTGTGTCGCAAAGATCAACGCTGTGACTGTGTGAAGCAGGATCGCAAAGGGAAGACCAATCAATGAGATTCGTTTGGACCATTTTTTAGAAAACTTTTGCACTTCTTCAAGGGAGCGACTTTTAGTCCAGCCATTGAAGAAACCCCGTCCCTCACTTTTCCAATCAGGTAATAGTTGAACATAAACACTTAAAAAAGTGACAACCATATAAGCGCTGATCACCATCACATCCCACACCAGTGGGGAGCGAAAGTTTGGATGAAAAAAGATATTAAGAATTCGATCGATTCTCCCCATATCCGGCAAAATCATCGCTCCCGCTGCCAGAACACTGGCAAAGGCGGAGAGAGAGGCAATCCGGGTGAAGGGTTTGAGTTTTTCGAGATCAAATAGATAAACCGAAGAGGAAACGATTAAACCCCCTGCTGCAATCCCGACGAAAAAAGCAAATGTGGCAATATATAACCCCCAGCTAAAAGGGTTTCGCATATTCGTCACAATCAAACCTTGACTTAACTGATAGCCCCAGGCTGATAGTGAAATGAGTATGGCGATAATTGATATGCCGATTACTTTATTCAAGGGTTTTTCTGTCAGATTTTTAGGTCGTAATCCTAAAGGATTTACCGCACCGATATTGCTGAACGCTGCGGGTTGCGAATCTACTCTCATATTTCACACTCCCTCATATTTTTTTGACAACCTCAGCCTTTCCCTCCTGTTTTTTTGAGGGGAAGGCTTTAACTTCCACTCTTAGCGATTAGGCTTACTGGCTGGTAGATAATAGACCTTAGGCTGAGTCCCGAGTTCTTCCTTCAAACGTATGGCTTGCCGCTCGCGGATGAGACGGCTGACTTCAGATTCGGGGTCATCTAAATCGCCGAAAAATCGTGCTTTCGCGGGGCAGGAACGAACACAAGCAGGGAGCTCTCCTTTAGAGGTATATTGAAAACAGAAGGTACACTTCTCCACGACGCCTACCGGGCGACTTGGCGTATAGACCAACTGCCCCTCTTTATCCCGAACATCAGTGGGATAACCATACTCATACCCTTGTTCATATCCAACCCGTGCTTTCGCTTTCTTGGGATCTTCCCAATTGAATTGGCGAACATTATAGGGGCAGGCAGCGAGACAATAACGACAACCGATGCATCGATCATAGTCAACGAGAACCACGCCTCGTTCATCCGTATAAGTCGCTCCGACGGGACAGACTTTTTCACAGGGCGCATTATCGCACATTTGACAGGAGACTGGGAGAAAGTTCATTTGCAAATGCCCATCATTACCCACGGCGGCTTGGTGAAATTCACTACCTGGAGTGAAAACGCGGTTCCACCAGATGCCTGGGGGTTGAGCATTATGGGATTTACACGAGACGGTGCACGTACGACACCCTATACATTTATCTAAATCGATGACCATACCGAGTCTCATTGAGCATCACCCACCTTTCTCACATCACAGAGGCATTCATTCCAGGCCGTATTAGGCGCCCAGATTCCAGGGACGAAATAAACTTCATTAGTCGGTTTGATAAAAGGATAGGTTAAGGAATTATAGGACTGCCCTTTAAGGTAACGGGCCCACCATCCTTCTTCAAACACAGCGACTTTACGTCCAACACCAGGATCCACAACCGCAAATACGGTTAAGGTTCCGCGATCATTATAAAGCTCAACGGTGTCTCCTTCTTTAATCCCCTTCTCCGCGGCGTCTTGGGGATTTAACCAAACACGAGGCTTACCATCTTGAAGTTCATTCATCCAAACATTGTTGGAATGGGTGGAGTGCACCCGATAAATCGCGTTGCGCGTGATATAGGCAAAAGTGTATTTCTCCTTGGCCTGCGGATTTAAAGCATATTCACTTTCTACAAAGGGAGGTTTGTGAGTCGGTAAGGCTTCGCCGGCCTGTAAAAAAGCATCCTCATCTTTATAAAATTCAATGCGACCCGATTTAACAAACTGTGCCGTCTGCTCGATTTTCGCGGGCAGGCTAACCGGTGGGAAAGGCTTTTTATTCTGAATCTGGTCGTAGAAAGGAATCTGACGGTTGCCGGGAACCGTGGATTTAAGCCGGACCGGTCCTTTCTTCAATTGTTCAAGGGTAATTCCCGCAACGTTTGGTCCCCCCGTTTGTAGAAGAAGTTCAATAACTTTTTCTGCCGCTTGATTCTCATCAAGTCCAGGGTAGAAGTACTTTTCGAAATCCGGATTATATCGTTTAGCCAACTCCCGGATGATCCATAGTTCGGATTTTCCTTCGTAGAGAGGTTTGATGGCAGGCTGTTGAAGCTGTAAGAAAGGATGCACAGGTGTAGCAACCATCTCTGTTTTTTCATACCAGGATACAGCAGGTAAGACGACATGACTGTACTCAGTGGTTGTTGTTTTCTGGAAGTCCATCGTCACAATTAATTCCAAATCACCTTTATCTACCATGTCGCGAAGTTTATTTGCCATATTATGCTGGTCGAAAGGGTTTCCCCAACCAAGGACAAGTGCCTTAATTCCGTTTTTCGGCCATTTCGCTTTCATCGTTTTGGTCGGACCGTTTAAGACATAAAGGAAAGGTACCCAATTTTGCGCCCGTCCTTCAGGTGTCCACCATTCGGCAAGCTTAAAGCGGATTCGGTATTGCCCAGCATAGGTGGAAATTCCTGTTCCGGGTTTACCAATATTTCCGGTGAGTACGGGCAGCAAAGCCAGGGCACGACCTTTTAAGTCACCATGATACCATTGGTAGTTACTCGCACCATAAATGACATGAAGGGCTTTTGCTGTTGCCATTTCATGAGCCACTTTTTTCAGGGTCTCTGGTTTAATTCCGGATTCCTGTTGGACATATTCAGGGGTATACTTCGCCAAACTTTCTTTTAGCAATTGGAAGGTTGGTTTGGCTTTCACCGTTTCTCCTGTCTTTAAGGGAACCTCCACTTCTCCTTCAAGAAGCGTATCGAGCGGTAAGTCCAGTTTTTCAGGGTTAACGATAATAAATTGCCCATTATAAACAACATAAGCCTCACGATAAGTCGGCACATCAGCAGGCTTTACAAGCCCTTGAACCTCATCGGCTTTAATCCGTTTTCCGTTATCAGTACGAATAAGGATCGGTAAATCCGTAAAGGTACGAATAAAATCGGCCTTATACAGATTTTCTTCGACAATAATTTTGGCAATACCTAACCCAACGGCTGCATCAGAGCTCCCGTTGATTTGGACCCACTCATCTGCCTTCGCAGCCGTAGGACTGTAGTTGGGGTCAAAGACCACCATTTTGGCGCCTTTATTGCGTGCTTCAACCAAGAAATGCGCATCCGGCAAACGGGTAGCCATGATGTTGGAACCGAAGACTGCAACATAGCTGGAATTTAACCATTCTGCAGGTTCGAGTTCTTCCGACTGAACCCCAAAGGTCATCGGCCAAAACATAGGAAGGTCCCCATTTTGATCGTAAGCATGATGGAGACTCCAGCCTGCCAGCGTAGCTAGACGAGAAAACGCACCTTTATGGACATAACCTGTCCCTCCAACCTGGAAGGCTACTCCAATAGATTCAGGGCCATACTTTTCGGCAATTTCTTTTAACCGTTGAGCCGTAAAATCAAGGGCCTCATTCCAGCTCGCTTCTTGTAACTCATCTTTTCCCGCTTTTCCCTTTTGGATGAGCGGAGTCTTTAACCGATCTGGACCATAGATCAGATTCATCATCGAGAGTCCTTTGAGACAACCCCGCGGATTGTATTCTGGGTCAGGATAATCAGCCGCTTGAATAATCGATTTGATTTGATCATTTTCCACGACCGCGTTCATTCCGCACGCCCCTGTACAATTTGGGGAGCAGGTCGTACGCACTGTCTTAAGATTGGGTACGCCTACCTCTCCTGAAGCATAAGCCTTTTGTGTTAAAGCGACAGCTCCGCCGCCCCCTAAGAGTACTCCAGTAGCAGTAGCCGCTTTTAGAAATTGACGACGCGACAACTTCATTTTACTTTTACCCACTCGATATACCTCCACTTCTTACTCATTTACCTAAAGCATTATTTAGTAAGTCATAATATTAAAATGTTATGACTTATTTCCTGCCCTTGCTTGAAAACTTTCTCACTTAAAGGGTCAGACGTTGTAAATATAAAAGCAAGATTCATGCCAAGAGCGATCTCAATTTGACAAGAAAACAGACTTTTCTCGAAACAGTGATGATAGGCGAACTTGATGCTTTTGAGATCTATCGATTAGAAGGGCTAATACGTGTTATAAATCTTCAATTTCGGGAAAACAAGAATTAGTCCTCTACAAAACACGAAAACCCTCTAATATATTAGAGGGTTTTCGAAAAATTATTTCAGGTTAATTTTACTATCTTATCAATTCGGCAAGACGCGACTTTAAAAATAGGTTGTTTCGAGAGTGGGTCTACCCAATTTAAAGTCAAGTGATTAGCTGCCTGTTTAAGATGGGCTTCACTTGGGTCTAAATCTCCAAAATGAAAGGGAACAAAAATCTGTCCAGGACTAACACTGTTTTTTATATGAGCTGAAACGATGATCCAGCCTCGCCTTGAGGTTAAACGGATCTTCTCGTCGTCTTGAATCCTAAGCTTTTGCGCATCCTCTGGATTAATTTCGACAAACCCTTCGGGAGCAGAAATATCTAACTCAGCTACACGCTTAGTTTTCGTCCGGGTATGATATTGTTCAATAATCCGCCCCGTGTTGAGCCAAAAAGGAAACTGAGCATCCGGAATTTCAGGAGGTTCCTGATAGGGAATTCCCCAAAGCTTGGCTCGACCTGCCGGATGATTAAATGCTCCATAGGCCTGCGAGATCTCTGGAGCTGTGTTAAAACGCCCTTCAGTATATAATCGTTTAGCTTGAATTATTCCGTCAGGCTCCCCGTTAGTGCAGGGCCAAACCATCCCCTGCTCCCGTTCGATCTGCGCATAACTCATCCCTGACATATCATTCGGACGTCCTTGAGAAAGGCATTGCCACTCTTGAAACGCTTCTTCGGTATTTCTCCAGGAGAAAAGCGGTTCTGCCCCAAGACGCTTGGCAACCGCCTGAATAATTTCAAAATCTGATTTTCCTTCACCCGGAGGTTCGACGGCTTTACAAGCGAGATTGACTCGGCGTTCAGAATTAGTAACGGTTCCAGTCTTCTCTCCCCATTGGGCGGCGGGAAGAAAAATATCCGCGTACTTCGCAGTCTCCATCGGATAATAGACATCCTGAACCACGAGGAAAACCTTGTCTAATAATTCCCGCACATAACCTTGATCGGGTAGAGAGACGGCCGGATTCGTCCCCATCGTCCATAAAAAGTTGAGTTTTCCTTGCTCAATTGCTTTAAACATGCTCATAATATCTTGAACTTGGGTCGGCAGAACTTGAGAATCAATTCCCCAAAACTCAGCGACTTCTTGTCGGTGCTTAGGATTGGCTGGATTTCTGTACCCGGGAAGGTAAGTATTTCCTCCCACTTCCCGATTACTCATGGCTGAGGATTGCCCGGTTAAGGAAAAAGGTGCACATCCCGGTTTACCAATCTTACCGGTAATCAAGTGCAGCGAACTGATTAAGGTTACAGTATCTGTTGCTGACATACTCTGATTGACGCCTTGGCAAAAGAGCGTAGTCGCCGTCTTGGCACGGCCAAAAATACGTGCAGCTTCAACGATCTTCTCGGCAGGTACACCAGTCAAGCTTTCCCCAATCTCTGGGGGATAAGCTAAAACGGTTTGGCGCAATTCCTCAAATCCAAAGGTGGAGTTTCGAATATAGTCTAAATCCAGAAGGTCTTCCTTAAAAATCACATACATGAGACTGTTCAGCAAGGCCACATTACTCCCTGGACGAAGCGCTAGATGCAAATCTGCGACCTCGGCAGGTAGAGTTAACCGCGGATCAGCGACAATGATCGTGCAGCCCTCCCTTTCACGATGATTGAGAATGCGTTGCCAGAGTTGTGGATGCATTTCCGCCGGATTTGCCCCGAAAATCAAAAGAACCTCGGCCTGATCTAAGTCGTCGTAACACCCTGGGGGGCCATCTGTACCAAAGGAACGAATATACCCCTGAACGGCGGCCGACATACATAGCCGGGTATTCGAATCAATATTCGGCGTTCCAATCACCCCTTTGGCAAGCTTCCCTAGGGCATAATATTCTTCTAACAAGAACTGGCCGGTATGATAAATGCCTACAGCTTCCGGACCCACTTGCTCTAAATTCGCTTTAATCTTTTCCGTCAGTAAAGACAAAGCTTCCTCCCAAGATGCAGGAACAAGCTCTCCATTTTTGCGAATCATCGGCGTGGTTGCCCGTTCTGGATGATCAAGCACCTTCCATTCATACAATCCTTTAACACAAAGATGCCCTCGATTTACTGGGGAATCGGGATTTCCTTCGACGGCTACAGCTTTGCCATCCTTCACACCGATATAGAGCCCACACCCCACCGCACAATAACCACACGTGGAATAAACCCATTCATCCGGAACTTGATCGCTGGAGGAACGTGTTACAAACCGATCCTGAAGGATCGACAGCGCTGATTTGATACTTGTTTCCTTATCCATAAGTCCTCCCTAGTGTCCGGTGATATTATATTTTTTAAGTTTCTGGTATAACCCCGAAACGTGGATTCCCAAAATTCGAGCTGCTTCTTGTTTATTGCCTTGGCTAAGCTTGAGCGACTGCAAAATCGTATTGATTTCAGCCTGCGACACAGCTTGTTCCAGGGAAATCTCACGACGGTTTGAATTGGAACTAGTAACTGTCTCTAAGCGCAACTCTGAAGAGCACTGTGAATTGGGGATGTGTTTCACAAAATCCCCTGGCAGATGCTCGAGGCTGATCACCTTTTCTCCAGGTTCGAGGAAGTTAAACGCGTACTCTAAAACATTCTCTAGTTCACGAACATTACCTGGCCAATTATATTTTGAAAAGAGTTGCCGCACTTCAGGACTGAGTTCATTAACCTTCAAGGAGTATTTATGGTTCAGTTTTTGCATAATGCTTGCCGTCAATTTGGGTATATCCTCGTTTCGTTCCCGTAGAGGTGGAATATGCAGCTTGATGACTGCCAAGCGATAATACATGTCTAACCGAAACTTTCCTTCATCAATCGCTTGCTCTAAATTTCGGTGAGTTGCAGCCAACACCCGCACATCGACATTCAATGTTTTGCAGCCGCCTACACGTTCAAACGATTTTTCTTGCAGAACACGTAGAATTTTCGCTTGCATGGCTGCAGGCATATCCCCGATCTCGTCCAGGAAAATCGTGCCTCCATCCGCTAATTCAAATTTACCCGATTTTCCCCCTTTAGCGGCTCCTGTAAAGGCACCCTCCTCATAACCAAAAAGCTCAGACTCCAATAAATTATCAGGAATCGCTGCACAATTGATCTTGATAAATGGCTCGTTACTCCGGTGACTCAGATTGTGGATCACTTGCGCGATCAGCCCTTTACCAGTCCCACTTTCCCCCGTAATCAGAACATTGGCATCATGGAGAGCCACACGTGCCGAGACCTGTTTGATTTTTTTCATCACTGGCGTATCCCCAATGATCTCCTCTAAGGGAGAAGATAATCGACGAATTTCCTGTAGCTCCTCCTTGTAAAAAAGGAGTTTGCTTTCCAAAAGCTGAAATCGGTCGAATAACTCCTTAACATGATATTTTTCCAAGCGCTCCCGATTCAGAATTTTGCTTAAGCCACCCACGAGTTCCTTCTCGCAATAAATGGGAGCTTCAGAAAGGAAAAAGGATGACCCTTGAAATTTCACTTCCATTCCTCGAACAGACTGACCTGTACGCAGGACATCACGGACTCTGGAAAAGGGTAAAATCTGTAGAAGGGAAACTCCGCGAGCCGGTTGACAAGAAATTCCAAGTGTTTCTTGGTACTCCCGGTTTAGCATCACAATACGCCCCTGGCGGTCAACTACAGCAATCCCAATGGGGAGATCCCCAAGAATGCTTTCATAAAGACTGAGCAAAGTGTTCAGCTGCGGATTATCCGCTTCTTGATTCACAAGGGATGGTTTAGCATGCCAATAGACGGCAACACCCAAAAATTTCTCGTCCTTGCAGATCGGACAGTAATGAAGGGTCGCTTTTTGTTTCCAGATCATCAGGTCCTGGGTAAGAACTTGATGAGAGGTTAGTACCTCTAGTAACCGGGTCTCAGGGAAGACCTCCGTAAGGCGACGTCCCTGAGCATTTCCCGGTAAAACTTTAAGGGCCTGCGCGACCGAATTATCAATAAAAGTTATGATTCCTCGTTCATTAACTAAGAGCATACCCTCGCCAACAAATTCTTGTTGCACAATCTCACCTCGTTTATCCGATGGTCGATATTCTTTAATTCGTAATTATTTGAGGAAATCCTTTTTCGTTTTGACAAAAACAGAAGCCGACATCCCTAGCAAAGAGGAATACCAGCTTCAAGCCACATACTAAAGCATAACTTTGATTCAGAAATTATTCAAACATTAACCAAGTGCCTTTTCTAAAATTTCATTCAAGCGATTGACCATTCCGCGCGGATCCACGATAATCCCCGCCGCGATTTGTGCATTAGCAAATAATTGTTCTGCTGCTAAGCGTGCAAATGAATCCTCTTGCTTACGCAAGTCGTTAAGACGCAGAATCAATGCATGCGCAGGATTTATTTCTAAGATTCCCGGGGCGACATCTTTCAAGTCCCGGTTCATCATTTGCATCATCCGTTGCATACTATGCGTTCCATAGGGACTCAACATGATTGCTGGACTATCGACAAGACGCTTAGACTCGCGAACTTCCGTAACTTTCGTTCCCAGGAGCTCTTTTAACCAGTCTGTAAAGTTCTTCAACTCGTCCCCTGCCAAACCTGTCTGTTTGTCAGTTTCATTCTCGTTAGGGGTCAAATTCAGATCCGCTTGATCCGCAGAAACTAATTTTTTCCCCTCAAATTCACCAATTGTACTAAAAACATAGTCGTCAATCGGCTCATGAGTATAAATCACTTCATAGTCCTTGTTCCGGAAAACCTCAAGATAGGGTCCTGCTTCAATGACTTCACGACTTGGGCCATTCATGTAATAGATAGCCTCCTGCCCTTCTTTCATCCGGCTGACATAATCCTCCAGCGCAAGAAGGTCATCTCCCTCTGTTTTTGAGGACTCGAAGCGGAGGAGCTTCAGAAGTTCATCACGATGGGAGAAATCATTGGCCGCTCCTTCTTTGAGAAATATTCCAAATTCCTTCCAGAATTCTTTATATTTTTCTGGTTCGGACTTAGCCTGTTCTTCGAGAAACTTAAGGAAGCGTGTCGTAACAACTTTATTTAGTTTCGCGACTAAAGCACTATCTTGCATGGTTTCACGGGAGATGTTTAAGGGTAGTTCTTCACTATCCACAACACCCCTGACGAAACGCAGCCACTCCGGCAAGATATCCTTAGCTTGCTCCTGAATCAATACTTTCTTGCAATAGAGGTTAATACTCGGTTCCATCCGTCCAAATCCGAACTTTTCAATATTGTTCTTAGGCACGAACAAAAGAGTATTGAGGTTGATCGGCGCATCTGAGGAAAAATGAAGACGGAAAAGGGGCTCATCATAAGCATTCGCAATGAACTTATAGAATTCGGTATATTCTTCTTCCGTAATCTCCTTTTTATTTTTGGTCCAAAGAGCTTGAACCGTGTTCACTTTCTCCTCATTTACACTGACCGGATAGGGTACAAAACTAGAGTATTGTTTAATTATCCGTTTTACAGTATCTGGCTTTGCAAACTCCTCGGCGTCCTTTTTCAGATGAAGAATGATTCGGGTTCCCCGAGCTTGATCTTCGGCTTCTTCAATCGAGTAACTTCCCTTACCATCGGATTCCCATTTGTAACTTGGAGCATCTAGCTGGTAAGAACGGGTATAGAGCGTTACTTTCTCCGCGACCATGAAAGCAGAATAAAATCCAACCCCGAACTGACCGATCAGATTCATATCTTTCTTATCCCCAGCCTCTGCCAAGTTTTGAATAAATGCCTTAGAGCCAGAGTGCGCAATTGTTCCCAGATTCTCAGTCAATTCTTCCTTGGTCATCCCGATACCTGCATCTACGAAGGTAAGAGTATGCTCTTCTTCATTGGTGGAAATCTGTATTTCCAAGGGTAGATCTTTGTCTTTAATTTCTTGACCGGCTAATTGGTGAAAACGGACCTTTTCCATTGCATCGGAAGCATTCGAGACGATTTCTCGTAAAAAGATCTCCCGGTCCGTGTAAAGTGAGTTGATGACAATGTCTAACAATTGACGGATCTCGGTTTGAAATTCTTTGGTTTCTGTTGTACTCATGGGTTTTCCTCCTTGATTCGATTTTAATTATGATCCTAACTCCCCTTACAAAGTGGGTAAATTGGAGTTAAAGATGGATAGAAAATAGAAATAGATCAAAATGTAACCCGTAATCTATTTTAATCAAATTTGGTCAGACTGCAAGTGTTCACAAAAAATTTATCTTCAAAATAAAGAAAACTTGGCTTGCGCCAAGCCTCTAGCGTGGGCGGAAGCCTTAGTTGCACTTATGCTATCTGCCCAAAACTTATACTTTCTGTTAGTACAAAGAAAAGTTGACTTAATTTTAAATTAAGTCAACCCTAGCTGGGCATAATCAATCACACAATTTCTCGTTCGTTTGGCCTGATAAAGCGCCTGATCGGCAAATTTCACCACGTCAGTGATAACATCTTCTTCTTCAAGTTTCTGATCAAGTTCTTTCACCGAGACCACACCTACGCTCACCGTAATTTTCTGGGACTGAACTTCTGGTCCAAAATCATAGTTCTCGGTAATTTCCCGAATTCTCTCTAAAAAAGCCAAAGCTCCTTCAACTTCAGTATCCAATAAGATAATGGCAAATTCCTCTCCCCCCCAGCGCACAACGACATCGGTGGAACGAACATTTCGTTCTAAAATCTGCGCTAATTGTTTTAACACACAATCTCCTGCAGGGTGACCGTACTGGTCATTTACACATTTAAAATTATCAATATCAAGCATTGCTAAAGAAAATGAACTCTTTGACTTTTTTAAAAACTTCTGGGTCTCGTTCTGCAAACAGTAATAAAATAACCCTTTATTTCCAAGCCCGGTTAACGAATCCATTGTCGCGCGACGGGCTAAATTTTTGATCGTCCACCCGACGATAACCCCATTAAAGATCAAGACTAAAGTTATCGTTAACCAGGCCTCAAATTCATACTCAACTGGAAGAAAATGATTATTACCATAACCGACTAACCCTAAAACTACACCTAACAATGGTAGAATCAAAGGAGCCCATTGCGTCAAATTCCAAATTTTGAAATACATTCCTGTTATCACCTTCTTTCGTGAATTTCCTTCAGTAATTATAGCATTAAATTTAATTTAAATAAGTGAGATTTTTGACATTTTTAGAGCATTTCCCAAAAATGTCCGCAAATTATGGTAAAGTAAACTTGAACTAAAGAATCATTTGGAGGGGAAAACTTTGTCCGATATTCTACTCATAACTATAACTATTCTAGCCAGTTTAGGTCTCATATTTTTACTCATCCTCTGGAATCAGGTTATGCATCTGAATCTCACCCGGCTAGAAAGTCGGTTGGATTTTTTAGAAAAGAATCTTGGGCAACAGATCACAAGCGTTTTCGAAGAACTTTCTCGGAACCGTGAAGAAACGAGTAGCAATGCCCGAATGGCACGTGAAGAACAAAATATTTCTCTCAAAGGATTTAACGATTCCGTTCTTGCACGTATGGTTGAGATCGCCAATCTAGAGCGAAGTCAACTCGATATTTTTTCCCGCCAGATGAACCAATTAACTCAGACTAACGAACAAAAGCTTGAGCAATTACGCAAAACTGTCGAAGATCGGCTGCTCCAGCTACAGCAGGATAATGCCCAAAAGCTAGACCAGATGCGCTTAACCGTCGATGAAAAACTCACTTCGACTTTAGAGCAACGACTTGGAGAATCGTTCAAGCTCGTGAGTGAACGTCTCGAAATGGTCCATAAAGGACTAGGTGAGATGCAGACCCTTGCCTCGGGTGTGGGAGATCTAAAGAAAGTTCTGAGTAATGTTAAAACCCGCGGCATCTGGGGAGAAGTTCAATTAGGAAATCTTCTCGAACAGATCCTAACTCCAGAGCAATATGCCTTAAATGTAGCCACCAAGCACGACAGTAATGATCGAGTAGAATTTGCGATTAAGATCCCCGCTAAAGATGACAATGACGGGATTATATGGCTGCCGATCGATGCCAAATTCCCGCTGGAGGATTATGAACGCCTTCTCGATGCTCAAGATAAAGGTGATCTTGCTCTGATCGAAGAAGCGGGGAAAGCACTTGAAAACCGAATTAAATCAGAAGCGAAAACGATCCATTCAAAATATATTGATCCACCCCAGACCACAGATTTCGGGATTCTCTTTCTCCCGATTGAGGGACTTTATGCTGAAGTTCTGCGTCGTCCAGGGCTTAGTGATCAATTACAAAGGGATTATAAAGTGATCATCGCCGGACCAACCACGCTTGCCGCCCTTCTCAACAGCTTACAGATGGGCTTTCGAACCCTGGCGATCGAAAAACGTTCGAGCGAAGTTTGGAATCTCTTGGGGGCCGTCAAAACGGAATTTGGCAAGTTCGCCGAGATCCTGGAAAGAACGCAGAAAAAACTTCAGGAGGCGAGCAATTCCATCGAAACTGCAACGAAGAAGTCACGGACGATTGAACGCAAACTTAAAACAGTTCAAACCTTACCGGTTGAAGAAAGTATAGCCTTATTAGCCGCTTCAGAGGAGATAGAGGAACTTCCAGAGAATTAAGGATGTGCTTGGGACACACAGAACCCACCTCATAACTAAGGTGGGTTCTGTAATTAAAGAAGATAAGCTGATGGTTTTTTAATTCATGTCCACCATATTGTCTTAAAGATTACTCTTCTTTATGCGTTTTATGTATAAACTTGGAGAATAAGTTGTATGGAAGAATTAAAATCACAAGCGCCACCAGAATCGGAAGAATGGCCCATAAATACATCCGACTATACCCAACAGCTTGAGCGACAGATCCCAATGAAATAGAGCCCAAGCCAATTCCCAGATCAAAACCTGTGGAATACGTGGCACTGGCAGCTCCTCGCCGATGAGGAGGAACCTGACGGACAGACATCGCTTGTAAAGCAGGCATGGCTGCCCCAAAGCTCACCCCATACAAGAATCCAGCTAACAAAAAAAGTGGAAGGGATTTGGCGAAAGAGAGCAAAAGCAGGGCACATATGACCCCTACGAGACCGGGTAAGACGACAACCTTCAGTCCTTTCCGATCACTTAAACGACCAAACAGCGGACGCGAAATCATCAACGCGAGCGCATACACCGTAAAAAACGGACCAATATTGGCAATTCCCTGTTGTTGGGCATATAACGCGATAAATGTCACAATCGAGCCATACGACATGGTTAGGAATAAGACAATGGTGGCTGGTCGGAAGGCAGTTTTCTCAAAAAGGTGACCTTTACCCGGTTGAGGCTGAACAGTCGGATAGCGGATTCCTAGACTTAAGCCCATGGCTACCAAAAAGGCAGCTGCCGAGAAAATAAAAACTCCTTCGAAAGTCGATTGTTGAATCATATAAAGTCCTAGAGCCGGGGCGATCGCCATCGCCAGTGTCGAGGTCAAGCCGAAATATCCCATTCCCTCTCCCAGACGACTCCGCGGAATAATATCCGAGGCTACGGTATTTGCGGTAGTACTTGTCGTTCCCCAACCGAAACCATGGAAAAAACGCAAAAGTAAAAGGACCAGAACAGTCGAAGCGGTCGTATACGAAAGCGAGAACAAACAGAAAAAGATGAACCCGATTAGGAATATCTTCTTTCGTCCAAAAACATCGAGCGCCCTACCGATAAAGGGGCGAACGACCACAGCTGAAATAGTAAAAATGCCCACAACCAGGCCAGCCGACGTTTCCCCTCCTCCTAAAGCACGTGCGTAAACTGGTAAAATTGGCATCAGAATCTGAAAGCCCATGAACATGGCAAAATTAAGCAAGATAAGCATCACGAAATTTCGGCTCCATAGCTTCTCAGCTATTCCCGCTTCTTTATTCATTGTATCCCAACCTTTTAGGCGTGTCGCCAAATAAATTGATGATTATAAATTAGATAGACCCTCAGCCGAAAGGCTGATAATCATCCCTGCCGTCTCCACTTGATTCGTACCTGCTTCAATCTTATAAGCCAGCCGGGGACTAACATCGTATCTTCAGTTTCCCATCTTTTATAGGTTTTGACAAGACCTACCCCATTGTATTTATCAAGAGACGAAAAGAGACATCCACATGCCGGGTTAACAACTTTTTTCGTTTTTTTGTAAGCTCTTCTCGATAATACTTCCATTCAGCATCCAACTGATCTGCCCTGCTTCGAAGGAACGCTGCAAGCCCCAGTCTTTTAGATGGTTAAACCAAACTTCGAAATAAGCGGTTTCTGAGCTCAAAGACATTCTGGGAGAAACTTGGTATACACTGCTTTCCCAAACAAGAATGAGATGTTGTGAATGTGTCGCATTGATTTTAGAATCCCAAGACTTAAGCAAATTGTTGTAATCTGATTCGCCTTTTTTACCTTGAATTGCTTGATAGAGAGGCTCATGAAGTCCCTGAAAAGAGGTAGCGTAGGCATAATATTCGAGCTTTGCCTGTTCAAGACTGTAGGGATGAAGTAATAACGAAGCAGGTTTAGTCAAATTCGCTTGGGTGTGATCTTTCTTATGTTTGCGCTTAAAGTTAGGGTTTAGTATCGGAATAACAGCTTTCCGCTTTCGAAAACGTTTCGAAGCCTTCACCCCTACTTTTTCGTTCTTCACAGATTGTCTTTTTCCCGAATCAGCCTTCTTTTGGCTCAAACCTTTCTCGCGGCCACTAATTTTTCGTGCATAGTAAAAACCCAAGATCAAAACGAGGGCAATGACCATGCTTACCCATGAGCTATGCATACTCCACCGCCTATCTCCTCATAGCTTTTTTATATTCTTTAGCCAGTGTTATATTCTATTCAAAAAATCATAGGTCTGAACACATTTAAGAATAAAGACAGAGGACAGTTTCCTGTCCCCTACCTTTAGAGAATTTTACTTAAGAATAGTTGGGTCCGTTCTTCTTGAGGATGGTTAAAAATCTGTTCTGGTGTTCCCTGCTCAACAATCCGGCCCTCATCTAGAAAAAGGACACGATCCCCAACTTCGCGTGCAAACCCCATTTCGTGAGTAACTACAACCATGGTCATTCCTTCTCTGGCCAGATCTTTCATGACTGCCAAGACTTCTCCGACCATTTCTGGGTCGAGCGCCGAAGTTGGTTCATCAAAAAGCATGACAATCGGGTTCATGGCTAAGGCCCGTGCAATCGCAACCCGCTGTTGCTGTCCGCCAGAAAGTTGTTCTGGATAGGCCTTGGCTTTTTCTTGAAGCCCTACTTTATCCAAAAGCTCATAGGCCCTCTTTTCTGCCTCTTGCTTACTTTTTTTTAGTACTTGTACCTGTCCAATAGTGACATTTTCGATAACCGAAAGATGCTGAAACAGATTAAAGCGTTGAAAAACCATTCCTACTTCCTTACGAACTAAACTGAGATTGGTTTTACTATGAGTGATTTCAGCCTGGTTAACAAAAATCTCGCCTTTGGAGACGCTTTCCAGACCATTCATACACCGTAAAAAAGTGCTTTTTCCTGAACCCGAAGGACCAATAATAACGACTACTTCCTGAGGAGCTATTTCCAGAGAAATATCCTTGAGTACCTCATGGCGGCCAAAATACTTTGTAATATTCTTAACGCTGATCAACTTGCCACCTTCTTTCGATATAACTAGAAAGTGCAGTCAAACTAAGAATGATCACCAGATAGACGATGGCGATAGCCGTCCAGATCTGCAAGCCCGCAAAGTTAACAGAAATGATCATCTGTCCCCGCCGCGTCAGTTCAGCTACAGAAATAGCCGAAAGCAAGGAGGTATCCTTAATCGTTTGAATAAACTGGTTGACCAAAGGAGGAACCATCCTCTTTAAGGCTTGCGGGAGAATAATAAATCGCATCGTTTGAAAGTTGGTCATCCCAATACTCATTGCCGCTTCGGTCTGTCCACGATCAATCGATAAGATTCCTGCACGTATAATTTCCGTAATATAAGCTCCCTCATTGAGGGCTAACGCAGTAATCCCCGCCATAATCATGTATTTGTTGCCAAACCAGACTTGGAGAGGGAACACGGAAGGTAAGGCAAAATAAATATAAAAGATGAGAACAAGAAGAGGTAAGCCCCGAAAGATATGGACGTACCCCTGCCCAATTCCCCTAAGGATGGAAACTGACGACAATTTAAAAAGAGCAAAAACTAAGCCTAAGATTGTTGCAAAAAAGACGGCTGCGATCGAATAGAGAATCGTGAGCCTGGCCCCTTCGAGGAGTTGAGGCATAGCATCCAAAACAATTGGCCAAAAGTTCATCCTTTCACCTCTTCTCTAAATTAATTAGATAAAATGGAAAAAGCGCAGCCCCGGGCTGCGCTTATGCTTAAAGATCAACAAACCCTTAACTTACTTTTTAGTGACTTTTCCATAATCATCTTTAAAGTATTTTTGATAGATTTTATCATACTCTCCATTTTGGATAATCTTATCAAAACCATCATTGATTTTATTTACGAGTTGAGCATCCTTCTTCGTTACCGCGATCCCATAATCTTCACCGGTTAAAAGATCACCGACAACTTTTACATTTTCATGTCCCGTATTGATATAGTTCTGGTGAACAGGGTTATCAAAAATGACAGCGTCCGCGCCCGAATTTTGTAATTCACGATAGGCCTCATCAATGTTATTAAAACGTTTAACAGTTACGCCTTGCTCATTGCTCATCATGAGATCGCCCGTGGTCCCTAATTTTACAGCCACAGTTTTTCCCTTCAGATCAGCAACTCCTGCAATCGTACTATCCTTTTTCACCAGTAACGAAATTCCAGATTTATAATACGGTTTGGAGAAATTAACTTGTTGAGCGCGTTCCGGTTTAATTGTAATCCCGGCAACCGCAACATCAATCGTTCCCGTTTGAATAGCAGGAATTAACCCTTGAAAGTCCATAGTTTTAATATCTCCATCGATCTGGAGATTTGCTTCTTTGGCAATTGCCGTAATAATATCGATATCGAAACCTGTGACCTTACCATTTTGCATCTGCTCAAAAGGCGGAAAAGTGACGTCCGCTCCAAGTTTAATAGTTTGAGCACTTGCTGTTCCTGCACTTGATCCTTCAGTGGCGGAAGATTTCGAAGGCTGATTTGCTGCACCACACCCTGTTAATAATAGACCTAGAACTAGTGTACTCGCGACCAAAGAACTCCATTTACGCAAATTCAATACCTCCCCAATTTTAGTATTCCCTACTTTTCGTTAAAAATAAATTCTCTGTATCATCCTTAGCTTTTAACTATTCGACAGGGATGAGCTAAATCCCTCTGTTTGATATTGAGTATACAGTATTATACTAACGAGACCCTTTCAAACGGAATCCCAGATAGAGCAAGAGAATCCACAATGGTCCAACTGCGAGGGCGAAACGCATATCCGGAATAAACGACATCAAAACTAAGAGTACACCCATAAAAATGAGCGCAACCGTCGAAAGTAATTTATTCGCTGGCATTTTAAAAGTAAGTTGTTCCACTTGGTCAGGACTTAAAGACTTCCGGAACTTCAACTGGGTCACCAGAATACTGGTCCAGGTAATCACCATGGCGAAGGTCGTAATCGCCGATAAAATAGTGAAAGCTCGACTCGGTAATAAATAATTAAGGACGACGACGATAAGGATAATTGAGGAAGAGACAAGAATTCCGTTTCTTGGCACTCCCGCAGGACTTAAGCGAGCAAACATTTTAGGAGCGTTATCTTGCAAAGCAAGATTATAGAGCATTCGGCCTGTACTGAAAAGACCACTATTAAAAGACGATAGGGCCGCGGTAATAACAACAGCATTGATAATCGAAGCTGCTGCTGGAATCCCGATCCGGTCAAAAATTAAGACGAAAGGGCTTCCTTGAGTTCCGATTTCATTCCAAGGGTAAATCGCCATCATGACACCAATTGCCCCAACATAAAAAATTAGGACCCGCCAAAAAACAGTGTTAATAGCTTTAGGTATTGTGCTTTGAGGGTTCTCTGCTTCACCTGCGGTAATTCCAATGAGTTCAACGCCTCCGAAGGAGAACATAACCATGACTAAAGACAAGACCAATCCTGATATTCCGTTGGGCATAAACCCGCCATTGCGCCAAAGATTACTTAAGCCCTGAGGATGTGCCTGACCTACCCCAAGAATAATGAGAATCCCAGCCGCAATCATCCCCAAAATTGCCACTACTTTAATCGTGGCGAACCAGAATTCAAACTCTCCAAAAGCTTTTACGTTGACCAAATTGACGGCTACCATCAAAACCAATGCGACCAACGCGGAAGCCCAATGAGGAATTCCCGGGTACCAATAATTTACATAAACGCCCAGAGCTGTTAGTTCAGCCATCCCGACTGCAATCCATAAAAACCAATAGGTCCAGCCAGTCAAAAAACCGGAAAAGGGGCCGACATAACGATAAGCATATGCACTAAACGAACCAGATAAAGGTTCCGCGGTTGCCATTTCCCCGAGAGCGCGCATAATAATGAAAATAATGAATCCCCCGAATGTATATGATAGGGTAATCGCTGGCCCTGCCATTTGAATCGTTGTTGCTGAGCCATAAAATAAGCCTACTCCAATCGCTCCCCCTAAGGCGATCATTTGAATATGTCGTTCACTGAGACTGCGTTGCAATCCTTCCTGATTCTGATTACTGCTACTCATCCTACTTGCTTTACTCCTTCTATTAGCCTCATTAAGATTTACTTACTTACCTGAAATTGCGGTATTAGTGTTTGGCAATTGCCGGATTTCCATTCTCTCTGATTAATCCTTTTCAAAAACGAACTTAAGCTTCGCCGAACCTTCTTTTACCCATACTAAATAAGCTGAGAAAGGTTTTCCAGACTTTGAGCGAAATCCTTTGATTAAGTCAGTCGAACCTTTTTTGAGGAGCTTTTTTACTTGGGCCGGAGATAGAACCTTACCACAGATTGGTTCTTTCCAAACAACAAAGGTACACCCTTGCCGCCAATTTAAACAACCATACCCCTTTTTCCCCTCGATAATATCCCCACCGCAGAACGGGCAAAGCCCCAAGACCTCGGGTTGGGTATTGGTATTCTTTGTATGCTCCTTTGTTGCTGTAAGTGTGGAGGTTCTGTTCCGAGTTGAAGTAGCTTTCGTACCCCCGCCTATTGCCTTCACAGGAGCGTGCGCAAGAGGACGTTTACCAAAGGCTTTTTCAAACGCTCTTAACTCATCAAGAATCTCAAGGATCGCCTTCTCAACTTGGGCCATGTACTTCGTCAGTTCCATTTTTCCTTGCTCTACCTGCGCGAGTTCAAACTCCATCTGTCCGGTCATTTCTGCACTCACTAAGAGTTGAGCTTTCGGTAATTCCACTTTAATTAAACGGATGAGCTCTTTCCCCTTCTCCGTAGGGTGTAACGCCCGCTGTTCCTGAAGCAAGTATCCTCGGTTCAGCAGATTTTCAAGAATGGCTGGGCGAGTTGCCACCGTCCCCAGACCTTTCCCTTTGAGTTGTTGCTGCAGGAGTTCGTCCTCCACCCTTTTCCCGGCATTTTCCATGGCTTTTAGCAAATCACCCTGGGTATAGCGTTTCGGAGGTTTGGTCTCTTTCTCTTTAACCATAGCGTTCAAGGCGGTTACCGTTTCGCCAGAACTCAGGACAGGTAAAGCGACAAATTCTGAATTCCCGTCCTCTCCATCGTCTCCGTTTTCGTCTTTTTTCGATTTACTCTTCTGTCGTTTGGGCTGACCTTCTTCCTCTGGTTTGTCTCCGAAGAGTTTTTTCCAGCCCAGATCAATCAGTACCTTACCTCGTGTCCGGAAGTATTCCTCCTCGACTTGTGTGAGAACAACTGTCGTTTCATAGCGAGCGGGTGGAAACCAAACGCTCAAAAAGCGGCGAACGATCATATCCCAAAGCTTTCTCTCATCGAGGGAAAGTTTTTCCGGCGAAATTTTCTCGGTAGTCGGGATAATAGCATGGTGGGCTGTGATTTGATTGATGACACGCTTACCCTTCGGTAAGTCTTTGCTGAGGGCTTCCTCGACCCATGCGGTATATGGTTCTATTTGCAAAGCTCGCAAATGCGCAGGCAATTTGGGCAGAATGTCTGGAGGTAAAAAGTTACAGTCCGTACGGGGGTAAGTCGTTGCTTTTTTTTCATAAAGTGATTGGGCGATCTTCAGAACCTGGTCAGCACTCATCCCGAACCGTTTCGAAGCGGCAACTGTGAGAGAAGTTAGATCAAAAAGCAGTGGATGGGGTTCTTGAACCTCCTTCGCCTCAAGGGCATGCACGTTTCCAGGTTTTCCTTTGACCTTCGCTACGATTTCTTTAGCCTTTACAAGATTTAATCCATGCTCTGAACCGTTGGAATTATGTTGGCTCAGCTCGGATTTTCCCTCTCCAGCCTTGGGATCTTCCACCCATTTCCCAGTATAGCTACCTGCGCTCGCCTTAAACTCAGCTTCAACTTCACAGTAATGCACAGGATTAAACTGCTCAATCTCCCATTCTCGTTCAACGACTAAGGCCAGGGTCGGGGTCTGGACCCGGCCAATGGAAATGACATTAGGCTTTTTGCGAACAGGGTCAAAACTCCCGAACAGAGCCGAAAACCCTTCCGTAAGGTTCATCCCAAAATCCCAATCTCCATAACTTCGCCCATAGCCTGCTTGAGCTAATCCTTCCACATCGGCTTCTGTCCGAAGCTTGCTCATCCCCTCGCGAATCGCTTCAGCGGTTAAGGAAGAAATCCAAAGCCGTTTTAGAGGCTTAGTACATTGCACAATATCCCAAACTTCCTGAAAAAGAAGCTGCCCTTCGCGGTCGGCGTCTGTCCCACAGATCACTTTGTCAATCTCCGGGGAATTCAGAAGCTGAGTAAGGACCGTATACTGGCTGCGTGTTGACGCTTTGATTTGATGTTTAAAACTCTTAAGTGAAGGTAAAACGGGGAGACGATGTAAGCCCCATTTCTTCCCCACTTGATCTAAATTCATGTACTCCTCAGGTCGATTCAGTTCTAATAGATGCCCGATACACCAGGTAATAATATAGCCTTCATTTTGAAAATATCCTTCTCCTCTGCCATTTACTCCAAGAGTCTTCGCATATTCTCTGGCTTGAGAAGGCTTCTCCGCGACAATTAAAATCTTACCCATGGTTGTCACCTATTCAATCTCATTATTTTCGTACTAAACTTTCAAGACATAAATTAGAAGGAAACGGAGAAAATATCAATGTAAACCGCACGTAAAAAATCTAATATTAATGGAGGAAAAAGATATGCCTGGAAGAATTGATAAACTTGATTCTCCTATTCAAGGGATTAAATGCGTCGTGAATACCTGCCATTACTGGGGACAAGATCATTGCTTCGCGCAGCAAATCGAAGTTCAAGCGCCCAATGCTACAACGACTGAAATGACAGATTGTGCGACCTTCACCCCGAACGGAAGTCTTTCCTAAATTTACAAGACAAAACGAATGGCTAGCCAATAACCGGCTAGCCATTCTCTATGTTCTTGGCTATACTTTATTTCGACTTAAGGTATTTAAAATCCTCTTTCTGCGCGCTGGCTATTAATATTCATTGTGCCAAAAGGCTGCTCCTAGCCATTCTTCATCAAGTTCTTCCTCATCCGAGTCGAAGTTTGAATCTGCACCTTGCAAATAAAGCGTGTTATTACCCTCTAACTGACTAACTCGAATTTTTAATTGCTCTACTTCCCACCTCAATCGCCGATTTTCTTCTTCTAAACGATAAAATGCCTTCCTTAAATCGAGTCCATTTACGCCATCCAAATTAGGACACCTCCCGCGTTGATTGCTAATTTTTCATCTCTTTGGCAATCATTCTAATTGTGAAATTCACCTTCGTCAAGGGATGTCGGTTCAAAGAACAATTAAACTTCCTGAATGGTAGCTACAACTTGCCTTTTTCCCCAAAGGCCTATACTATTAATAGGGACTTTTAAATAAAGTAGGTGTTTCCTTTTGTCGAAACTGAAGTTAATAGCCACTTCTGCCTTTGGCCTTGAATCCATCGTTGCTCGCGAGTTATCAAATCTTGGGTATACCGAAACAAAGGTAGAAAACGGGAAAGTGAATTTTACGGCCGATGAATCAGGAATCTGCCGCACGAATCTGTGGTTGCGTTCCTCAGAGCGAGTGCTCTTAAAAATGGGAGAATTCAATGCCACTACCTTTGAAGAGCTCTTCCAACAAACTAAGGATCTTCCTTGGGAGCAATGGCTTCCTATCGATGCTGAATTTCCTGTAGAAGGGAAATCAATTAAGTCGAAGCTTTTTAGTGTCTCAGACTGCCAAGCGATTGTTAAAAAGGCCATTGTTGAACGCTTAAAAGAGGTCTATGGAATCAGTTGGTTTCAAGAGACAGGTGCCCGCTATAAAGTTGAAGTCGCACTTCTTAAGGACGTCGCGACACTTACGATCGACACGTCAGGACCTGGACTTCATAAGCGAGGATACCGCAAGTTAGCCGGGATAGCCCCCTTAAAGGAAACCTTAGCAGCAGCGATGATTCAACTCAGCTATTGGAAAGCCGACCGGGCCTTGATCGACCCCTTCTGCGGAACGGGGACGATTCCTATTGAAGCCGCGATGATTGCTCAGAACCGGGCACCCGGCCTGAACCGGGAATTCATCTCCGAAAAATGGGGCAATATCGAGGAACAGCTGTGGCAACAAGCCCGCGAAGAAGCCCGCGAACTTTGGCATCCAGATCTGGATTTACACATCTATGGTTCCGATATCGATCCGCAAGCCTTACAGCTCGCGCGTGTTCATGCTGAAGAAGCTGGTTTGAAAGATAATGTTTTCTTTCAGAAATTACCTGTTGCTGAGGTCCGTTCGAGATTTCAATATGGCCATTTGATCACGAATCCTCCCTATGGCGAACGTCTCGGCGAACTGGAGGAAGTAAAAACGCTCTACCAAGATTTAGGCCAAATCTTCAAAGCCCTGCCGACCTGGTCTCTTCATGTGATTACTTCGTTGAAGAAACCTGAGGATTTGATCAGAAGACCCTGGGATAAGAGCCGTAAACTCTATAATGGGCGTATTGAATGTCACTATTTTCAATTCTTCGGGCCGAAACCTCCTCGCAAACCGAGATTTGATACCCCTCAAACATCTGAAATACTATTAGAGGAAAACGCAGATCAATAAATTTCAATCGTGAATTAAAGCTCTAGATAATTGACCGGCACTACGGTGAATTTCTAGAGCTTTCTTTGTCCTACGATGAAAATATCTATGTTTCATAGTTTTCTTTAGCTCCACAACATTTTCTTGGGGATTTGCGGGTAATCTATATCTTGAATCTGAAACAAAAGGGGTCCTACTTATGTATGATCAGACTGTCAACTCTCACAATTCCTGTGAAGCGCTATCTGAAAAAAAAGACCTACAGGCGTACATCACGCAAACATCATTAAAGCACGGAGCATTGGTCGTTGGCTACACGAAAGTCAGGAAGACTCAACCCGTCATTGTCCTGGCCTTTCCCTTCTCTAATGCTTGGATCTTAAACCATCCTTTTTATATTACGCGCCGATTTGGCGAAGAACTCTGGTACGAACATAAGGCCCATGGAGAACTCTCTACCCTTCTCCGTAAGGAGGGGTATCGCTGCAAAGTTAAGAGTTCCTTATCTGTTTTTGGGGATATCCGCCCCCTAGCCATTGCCGCCGGGATCGGACAATGGGGCAAGAATGGGCTTGTGGTTAATAAAACCTACGGCTCCAAGCTCTTGTTTTCTGCTTTATTTACGGACGCCCCCCTCGAGGCTACAGATCAAACAAGTCGACTTGACCTTTCCTCAGACTCCTGTGTCAATTGCGATCAATGTTTTCAGTCTTGTCCTGGAAAAGCCTTTGAAGATGGTGTTTTTAACCCTAGACGCTGTTTTCTAAAATCGATTCGTGGTTGTTCTGAATGTGTCCAATCCTGTTTCGGGGAATCTCATTCCGAGCTTTCCCTCATTGGATGTGAATATTCACTAGAAAATGATGAAACCACCTGTCGTCCATAACAGGTGGTTTCCATTTACGAATCGCAATAAATTGCGATTCCCCAATGTCAGCTCATTGAACATGATAGACTAGAATCAAAGAAATGTCAACCTCATCTTCACTTTTTACGTATTTCTTACTTGAGACATAATTCTTCATTCAACTCAATGATCGCTTTGGTATACTTATCCCGGTCAATGACAAATTGCATATTGACCTGACGTAAGGATTGAGACACACAGTTGATGTTTATCTTATTTTTCGCTAAGATTGTTGCAGCACGCGCCAGAATATTTGGTAAAGCAATATTCGAGCCAATCACACAGACAATAGCCACTTGTTTAACCGTTATGGTCTGATATTTTTCCTTGAGTTCATTAATCAATTCATCATTCAGATCCGTTTCCCAAATGACAAGAGAAATACTATTTGCATTCGTCGCCTTCGTAATATAACTGATATCAAACTGCTTAAAAGTTTTCATGATTTCAAAATCAAAACCCGTTTGCCCCACCATCGAAGCATCGTGAATTTCGATAATCACGACCTTGTCTGACCCTGCGATAATTTCGATTTTGGCCTCTGGCCCAACATATCCCTTGGAAATTAAAGTTCCAGGATGTTGGGGTTGGAAGGTATTTTTCAAGCGCAAACTAATCCCCGCTAATTCTAAAGGTTTAGCCGCATTAGGATGAATTGCTTCCATCCCAATATCCGCTAATTGATCGGCGACATCATAATTCGTATGCCCAACCGGAACCGCCTTATCCACGCCAACAACTTTGGGATCCGCAGAGGATAAATGGTATTCCTTATGAATGATTGCTTCATCCGCATGCAGATGCGTAGCAATCTTCGAAAATGTAATTTCCGAATAGCCACGAGCAAACTGACGCATTATGCCCTCGCGGCCTTTCGTATACCCCGTGGCTATAACAATTCCGGCAAACGGATCAATATTTTTAAAGGATTGCTCAATCCGTTCGCTGATGGTAAGCTGCCGGGAATCGCGAAAACCAGTGAGATCCACCAATTTGGCAGAGATACCCCGATTCTGCAAAATATTTACAGAGTTAAATGCCGAATGCGCTTCTCCGATCGAGGCTAGCAACTCGCGGGCAGCAGAAAAAATGCTTTCTCGTTCGACATACCCAGAAGCAATGATTTCTCCCATACTATTCAGATATGATTTCGTTTGGGCAATTCTCGCAGCTAAAAAGTCTCGGCAAACGTCATAATCAAGCCCTAAATCAGCAAATTCTTCATTGATATTCAAAAGATGATTCAGCAATTCATCGAGAGGTTTTTCATAATCTTCACCTAGGACGAAGTGTTGATAGACACCTGGGGCTTTTGTTTTTTTGTCCTCAAGGAGTAAATTCGTTATCCCTGCATAAGCCGAGACTACAAACACTCGACCAAAACGGAAATCGGGGTTCTCCGGGTTTCCGATAATATTTTTTAGTACATCCTGAAATTGAGTCATTGACGTTCCACCAATTTTCTCTACCGTCAGCAAATCCACTACCTCCAAATATATTTCCTTACAGAAGACATGAAATCCCACTTACTGTACATTTATGTATGTATAGAATAGCTCAGAATTCAATTCATGGCAATAAAAACTTACATAACAGACAGCTCAATTAGAGTAAATCTTCTCCCTGTCTTAGTACAGAATCTGAACTTCCATAGTTTGGATGATCTTGCAACCCATAAAACTGCATCCTATTTTCGTATAGCTAATTGGGTTCTTTTCTACTTTAGATGGAGTAAGCTACTTCGCCTAAAGCAAGCATTTCGATATAGAAAGAGGTTAGATACGATATGAAAACTACAAAATACCGAGTATGGGATAAAGTTCGAAAAAAGATGTTTAATATTCTTGCCTTAACATTTGATACTCAGAGTCAAGCTCCTTTTGCCGTGAGTGTTCTGGGACGATCTTGGGAACCAATCGCAAAATTTGAATTGCTTCAATGGACAGGCCTAAGTGATCAAGAGAGTAAGGATGTTTATGAAGGGGACCTCATTAAAATCGGTTCGTCATATTATGAGGTAATTTGGAGTGATAATGAAGCTAGTTTTCAGCTAAAAGATAACACACTTCAACAAAAGGCCCCGATCCAAGAGGTGTCCAAAGGAAAAGTTGTAGGCCATCGTTTCGAAGACCGTTAGATTGAGATCCGTTATCAAGTTTCTTGATGCAAAAATAGGGCAACTTCATCAAATGGTAAATGGTCAACTTTCATCTGGATTTTTATGGAATACATTAGTATTAGGTATTGACCACAGAGTAAAGTTTTAAGAGGTGATTATCATGGTCTTATTCCACAAATGTCCTGAGTATTATGAAGCATTATGTTGTTATCCGATTAGCCCCTGCGTTCACCCCCAGCCGCAACCGTTGACGCGGCCACTAGCTCAACCTGCACTCAGTCCATCTTATTATGCTCCCAGCCCAAAGGCTAAAGGCTGATTCTGTACAGCTAATAACGCACTCATTAAGAGTGAAAATTCTCGTGGTATGACTCTAACCGAGGAATACCACTTTTTTGTATTTTAAAAATCATTCGTTTTTTATCGGTTTTCTTTATCCCGAATTTTGCTTTCTTTATTTTTGGGATATAATGAACCAGGGATCTTTCGATTTTCTACATATTACACTAAAGAAATTTACCAGAAAGAAGGATGTTTATGAGTGACTGGTTAATCCCCTATTTAGTCTTTAACGGGAATTGTGAGGAAGCGGTCAATTTTTATCAAAAAGTGCTTGGCGGAGAAGCTCAAATTCTCCATTTTAAAGATGCTCCCCCCAATCCTGAGTTTCCGGTTCAGGAGCAGCTAAAGGATCTCGTTCTCCATGCCGAATTAAGAAAAGATGGTCATGTCATTCGTTTCTCTGATACGTTCCCTGGTGTTCCCTTTAATCCGGGAAATACGATCTCTTTTTCCTTAGAATTCGATACCAAAGAAGAAACCAAAGCCATATATGAATCTTTAGCCGAGGGCGGACGAGTCGAAATGGAGCTCCAAGCAACCTTTTTCAGCCCGCTCTATGCAAAGTTTACGGATAAATTCGGAACAAATTGGCAAGTCAGCTGTAAGACTCATTAAAAGAAATCAAACAAGCTCAAATAACGAAGCTGCTCTGTATTTTTATAGAGCAGCTTTTTTTGCCCCTTCTGACCTCAATGATAGCCGTTCATAGAACGGAGCAGTTGCTGCCAAAATTAGTTTAGAGAAAGCTCCCATAGATACAAGGATGCAACTGATCCATAGGGAGAGTACCTTTTTCGATAACGCTCGAACTTTTCCTTAGGGAGTTCTTTGAGCCCGTATAAATTCATCATTCCCCGACAGATTGCCAAATCCTTATAACTCACCACATCAGGACGACACAGGGAAAAAATAAGCAGCATTTCGGCTGTCCAAACACCTACCCCGTTAAATGAGGATAACTTTTTAATGATCTCCTCATTCGGTAGTGTATGCAGTGTCTTAAAATCGATAGTATCGATTATTACCGCGTCTGCGATTCCCTTAATGTAACCCGCTTTTCTTTCAGACATGCCACACCCTTGGACTGCCGCTAAATCCACCTGGGCAATGCTTTCCGGGGTAATGCTTCCAAGCAGTGTTGATAATCTCTGCCAGACCGTAGCCGCCGCTTTTTTCGAAATCTGCTGGCTAACAACACTTGAAATCAGTGCCGTAAACGGATCTGGAGTCACCTCGCGCTGGATCATGCCGATCCTTTCAATCGCTGCGCCCAGTTTTTTGTCCTTGCGTTTTAAGTAATCGATTTCCATTTGTCCATATTCAAAATATTGCATTGTCGATCATCCTTATCGTTTAGTTTGGAATATTCAATTGATACTTTTCACAGTAGTGGAAAAACTTTTTCTTATACCATTTAACCGCTAAATAAAAGCCATACCAATTCGAAGTTACAAAGTTATCCGCCAATTGCACTCCATCGACCTCGCGATTGTCAAACACTTTTCGATCGTAATTATAAAAGGCTTCTTTCAACCATTGATCATCTTCGTATATCAGCAAATCCTGGTCATCTTTACTCACTAGTCCTTGTTCAACTAAAACTCTTTGCCAATTTTTTTCCCTGTTTTTATCGTGAGCTTCTAGTACGAGAGCATTTCTAAGGGTATCAAAGTTTTTGAACTTTAGTTTCTGATCCACGTACTGCTGATGATTTGTTAAATAAGTCTCCAAATAGTTTCGAATTCCCATGAAAGCGCCTTGATATCTGTCTTTATTATCAATTACTACCTTTTTATAGGAACCATTAAATTCATCACTAAAATCATATTCATACGACCACACCAAATAAGGAAGATCAGGATAATCAAGGGCTTGACCATGTCCGTAGGCTGGCATAATGTGGTCAAAATAATTCTCGTATTTTTCCTGACCTAATTGCTTAAAAATCTTTAGGGTTCTGTCTAATAGCCCTAAAGGTTTTTTATTGCTCGCTTCACAGTTCTTAATGTCATTGACTTTGCTTAACATTCCACTGAACCCTTGGTGAGAAAATGTATCGGCGTATACATGCAAAACGATACCGAGCTTAATAAGGTTGTCCTCAAGTAATACATCTTTTAATATTGCCATAATTATTGGGGATTCCGCCCTGCAGCGGAGTTTTTTCGTAAAGTTTTCACCCTTACAGCCTGGAACAAAATGAAAGGCGACCGTGTTGTTGACCATCGCCTCGTAATTGAACGTTTTAACCCGAAAGTAGGAATGACAGGTGGCCATATTGAAAAAAGCAGGCCGATTATTCACAAGATCATACTCGATAATCGAATTTGAAGGATTAAAAAAAATCAGATTGATCTTCGCATCATCCACAAGTTGTGAAGCATACGCTATGATCTGAGCGCTCTTTTTGCTAAACCCACAGGTTCGACAAAAGGCCAAAATAGCATAATAATGGGCATCTCTTTTCATGTATTCCCTTCCCCCTCAATCACGACTTATTTGGGGATTTATGCCTCCAAAATATTTCCAAAAATCAAATATTTTAATGCACCATACTATGCATCAACCCAATACTATGTACTAGAGAGGACTAGTATAAAGGAGTGCTTTATATGTCCAAAAGCGTTGAAGAATTAGGCCTGTTACCTCAAGGGACCGGTAATGAAGAACTGGATAAAGCCATTGAACTTGCAGGTTATTCCTATGATCCAGCACAAGATATCTTTTATTCAACGATGGATCCGTGGCAAAGAAAGGTTGGCTATTGCCGTCTGTTTGATGAAGTGTCAGCACCTTTGGGGATGATTATTGATTGTGAGCCAATTTTCTTTGAATATCGTGGAATAAAATGGATGATTAGCTTTTGGAAGGGGCAGTATGATTTAGTAACAGGTTGCGAGATAGGAATATATCGAGAGGCACTAGAGCTCAATATTTCTAAGGCTTTTACAGGGACTTTTTATATGCCTATTAACAACGATGATCTTCTACAAATGTCCTATACGTTAAAAAAGAATGGCAATCCGCTCTTTACACGCGAAGGAAAACATTGGTGGCTCACCGGTTTCAAACTCGGAGAGTTTTCTGAGCCCTCGGAATTAGTCATGGAAATCATGATAACTCTCGAAGATGTGATGATGCGTGATGCGTTTGTATCTGGATTAAGGGATTCCGGGTATTCAGACTCTGAACTCTTTATTGCTGGAAAGTCCGTCCGTTTTACCTTTGATATCCCGCATACCCTGCAACCCATGACACGCACAGTGGAAACGGATAAGCTGATTCAAAGCAAGAATCAACTGTTATGTGACCAGTATCAAGCGATTACGAGGCCCTATAACAATTTTCCCGACAAAGTAAAGGCTCTTGAAGAACTCTCCCCTGTGTTGTATCGAAAAGTGATGAAGATCGGGAAAACCCAAAGATTTTATGAGATGTATACTTCGATAATTATCATTGGCATGTTTCTTTTATCTCGTTTAGCCGGAGGGATAAATAAAACCAAGCAATTACTTCGTTAAGCATGCTCTGAATAAATCCGTGTAGATTCTTTTGCCACGGATAGCTTTGCTCTCGAATAAGGTAACTTCCGCAACAAAGAACTCGCCGAGCTTCTTCAGTTGAACAGAGGATAAGTCAAGATCGTCAAGCTCAGGACGGGAAGCAAGAGTTAGATGGGGCTTAAATTGCCTGTCCTCTAAAAGAAATCCCTTGTTTGTGAGCTCACGATGTAATTTATCTCTAAGTCTGCTCAGCTCGTCTAATCCTCCACCTACAGCGGTCCACAAGGTATGCGGTCGTTTAAAAGAAGGAAATGCACCTAGCCCACCGATGTTCACTATAAAAGGTCTTTGATTTTGGGCCACTATGGTCAGAGTCTCCGTGAGTGTCGGAAGGATATTGGGTTCTAACTCACCCATGAATTCTAAGGTTATATGAAAGTTTTCTGGTGCTTTCCATGACCCCTTGACTCCAAGCTGTCTTAGCTCTGATTGAAATACTAAGATTGCTTGCTTAAGTTCAGCGGAAAGATCAATTCCTATAAATAATCGCATCGTTGTCCTCTCACTTTTTTTCTATGAATTCAAACTCTGGGCATGTATGATATAAGTATTAAGCCTTAATGAAGGAGTAGCTCATATGTTTATGTATCTATTTTCAATCTTACTTATCATTGCCTCAAATGTCTTATATAACATTGTCCAGAAATCAACGCCGTCAAAAGTAAATCCTTTCTTAACGTTAATTATTTCTTATCTGACTGCTGCAATTATCGCTTTCATTATATTCCTATTCACTAGAACAGACAAAGGAATACTTTCTTCTTTAAAAGAATTGAATTGGACAAGTATTGTGCTTGGAGTTTCCATTGTTGGTCTCGAATTTGGGTACTTGATGGCTTACCGAGCGGGTTGGAAGATCAGTGTTGGCTCATTAGTCGCAAATATTGCACTTGCAGTGATACTTATCCCAATTGGGATCCTATTTTTCAAAGAAGGTTTTGGGTTTAATAAGGTACTTGGTGCCATTTTTTGTATCATCGGATTAGTGTTAATTAACAGATAGTGGAGGAACTATGAACGGAAAATTTAGACTTGTAACTGCTATGCTCATTTTTGGAAGCATTGGAGTTTTTGTCAAGAATATTGATCTATCCTCAAGTGAAATCGCATTTCTGAGGGGAGTCATCGGAAGCTTATTTTTGATTAGTGTCAGTTTTATCGTAAGACAAAAGCCCTCTTTTAAATTAATCAAAGAAAATATTGTCCTTCTCCTCTTATCGGGTGCTGCAATTGGTTTTAACTGGATATTACTGTTCCAGTCCTACAAGTATACGACAATATCCAATGCGACCTTAAGCTATTACTTTGCACCAATATTCGTAATAATCTTGGCTCCTTTTGTCCTTAAAGAAAAACTAACACCTGTGAAAATAGGGTGTATTGTTAGTGCCATGCTTGGCTTATTTCTGATCGTTAATATTGGCGGCAGTAGCCCGGATGGCTCGTATAATCACGTGCTCGGGATATTATACGGTCTTTCAGCCGCAGTACTCTATGCTAGTGTAATCTTGATGAATAAATTCATAAAAAATTTACCCGGTTTTGAGACTACTGTCATTCAATTAATGCTAGCAAGCCTGGTACTTTTACCTTACGTTCTGATTAAAGATCATATGGATTTTTCAGGTATAACCTCAAATTCTCTAATTTCTATCCTAATCCTTGGTATTCTCCATACCGGAATTGCTTACTTCTTCTATTTTACCTCAATCAAGGAATTAAAGGGACAAACGATCGCTGTTCTCAGCTATATTGACCCTATCTCGGCAGTGATCATTGCCGCATTAGTCCTAGGCGAGAGTATGAGTTTTAGGCAAATCATGGGAGGAATTCTTATCCTCGGATCCACTTTTTTAAGTGAGCGATTAGAAGCAAAAGGTTGAATAATAATGTAATGCTCACGAAAGCGTAAGGTGAATAGAATGAATAGAAATGAAAATCTCGTCATTTTATCTGAACAGTTAGAGTATTCTGATGTTGATTTAGATCCATTGACCCAAAAAATATTTCTTAAGTTTGCGAAACGAAGCGAACAGGATAACCGGGCTGATGTTAGTCACTTACGTCAGGCTGTAACTTTCGATATACTGGCCTTCTCAAGTTTATCTTTAATCCATACTGACCAGATTTAATTTTGGGATTATAATTAAGACGAAATTCAATTAGAAATGAGGTTAATGTATAATGGCTTTCATTAAACCACCAAGAAAAATACCTTTTTATTTAAAAATAGGTATTTGGATTACCAAGCTTGTAACAGGAAAAGATCTTCTCCCACCGAAACTTCTGGCCTGGTATCCTAAAGCGGCGATAAGTTCTGGAATCCTTGAATCCCTTGTAGCAAACGGTAAAAAGGATTTGGACAAAAGATTACTAAAACTGGTTCGATTACAAGCGTCATTTGCAGCTTCATGCCCCTTTTGTATTGACATGAACTCTTTTGAAATTGATGTGGTCGGGATAACTGAGGAAGAGTTATCCGTCCTTCAAGGGCGCACTGAGTTAAATATCGTAAAATCATTTTCTGTCCGAGAAAAACTTGCGATCGAATATGCAAAGTGTATATCTAAAAGCCCACTTTTCTTTCCCTCACCACTTATCGAGGAACTGAAAAAACACTTTTCCGAACGAGAAATAGTCATACTGGCGACTACGGCCGCGCAGGTCAATTATTGGGCTAGAACGCTACAGGCTTTAGGAGTTCCACCGGCCGGATTTTCCGATAGCTGCACTCTGTAACAATTTCAGACCTCTTCCAGCGAAAAGGAGAGCTATTCTATAGTAAAGCATAAATCTCTACTAAGTTAGGTGATGGATGGCGACCCCAAATCATGCTTGCAAATTGGATCTTCATTATTGACGTTCAAATAACTCAGAGTAAACAGAATTGCCTTTTTTGTTATATCTTCACATAAGTGTGGTGGATTGTCCGGATTAAATCCTTGTGGTCTGAGATCTCGACAATCTAAACTTCCAAACTCTTCTTCGAACCCCTTAGCAAAATCATGGCATATAGTTACTATTTCCTCATGCTCTAATCCTTTTGATTTGCCCTGAATTCCAATGAACATCAAAGAACTTCCTACCAAGCCACACTGAGCCCCATACCTACCTGCTCCTGGCATTCCTGTTACCGCATCAAGAATTTGAGAGCACAAATTGGCATGAAATATTTCAGAGAGAGTTAGTAATGAAGTTGTTGTGCAATTCAAGTTATCATTCCAATAATACTTATGCACTTTTTCATCGATAAACCTTTGATATTGCATCTAATCCTCCTCATCATATCCGTTAAAGATCAATACCTAAAATTTCGAATTCTTTACCCGATTCAACTAATAACTTCTCAATATTTCCTGTAATAATGGTTTTACCGCTCTTGTTGCAAAATATTTAGGAGCGTAATTACAAATTAAATCGCTATCAATATCCTCATAAAAACCATTGATATGAAATCCTACAGATACTTGGCCTCCAATAAGTTCATCTAAAGTATGGCTGTACTCAATGGCATTACCTTTTTCTAAAAATTCTTTTCTTCCTTCTTCATCAATTTCATCCAATGAATTATATGGTAATTTGTTTGAAACCTCAAGAATTTCATCATCCCATTTTTCACCGTTAAAAATATAAATATATGGGTTCACACAACCGGTCATTAAAATACCGCCTTTTTTTAGAACACGATAGCACTCGCTCCAGACTGGGGTTAACTCTGGAATATAGGTGTTTGAAACAGGATTAAATACTATATCAAAGGTTTCATCTCCAAATCGTGATAAATCACACATATCTCCTTGAACTGTTTTTAAGTCAAGATTATCTCTACGAGCCACAAATTCATCCTGCTTTAGTTGTAAGCCAGAAATATCAAGAACCGTGACATTAGCACCTGTAGCAGATAACACGGGTCCTTGCTGTCCACCACCGCTTGCAAGGCATAGTATATCTTGACCTTTGATGTCATTTGGAAACCAAGCGCGTGGTACAGGTTTTTGTGACGTAAGTTTTATGTTAAAAAGACCTTTTCGTGCTAACTCAATCACTTCACTACTAACACGAATTGTCCACTTTGAACCATCTTGAACACGTTTATCCCAAGCGGATCTATTATGATTAATAATCTCGTTATCCATACTTTTCCTCCTCATTTTAATATTTCTTTATCCTTTCGAATCAATCAACATTGTCTAATAATTTATCCGCAGTGCATTCTCATTCAAAATCATTATGCAGAACATTATATCTAATCAACTTTTCCCTCAGTTCAAGAGATGTTGTAAAAAGTATCGTTTGAAATCCCAACTTTAACGCGCCTTCAATATTTTCCTTTGTATCATCTATAAAAATTGATTCATTTGGATTAATTTCATACGAATTGATTAATTTTTCATAAATATCTTTCTCTGGCTTCATAAGTTTCTCCTTATATGAAACGATGCCCCCCTCAAAATTGCTGAAAAAATCATATCTCTTAAAAACATCTTCGAATGCCAATAAATGGAAATTAGATAAATAAAAGAGTTTATATCCACTATATTTTAATTCATTTAAAACCTCTACTACATCTTCTTTAGGCGTAAGCATTTGAATAGCAATAGGTAAAGCTTTGATACTATCTCCACCTTTTGCCGGCTAAGTCGGAGGGATTGCTCCCTCTTTCTCGCCTAAGAACCGTACGTGTTGATTTCCCAACATACGGCTCAGGCATACCTTTATCCAAAAGTGATTTTAAAGCACTCCCGCCATTCTCTTGCCCTTGATAACTTTGTAATACTGGGCAGTTTGTGCTGGCGTTGGGATTTCTCCCTTTGCTGGGAATGCCTTGTGATAGTCTATGTGGCATGAACTGTGAAGCAGTTGAAGGTTCTTGTATGCACCTGTTC
>NZ_DATLJA010000037.1:0-11926 GCF_035539115.1 Desulfitobacterium sp.
TGAATAAGGTTATCTTTTCTCATGTATATAGTATAGCATAAATACCCGATAAATACTATTATCAACAGGAATATCAACCATACACATAGTACGAGGGACAATTCATCTCCCCATTGAAATGGGGAGGATTCTTGCCTTTACGTCCTAAATGCTCAAAAACCGTGACCATTTCATCAGCATCTTTTTTAAATATCGCCATAACTAAAGCGACAAGCTCTTCACGCATGTCCTTTTCAATACGACCCATCATCCCAAAATCTAAGAAGACAAGTGTCCCATCCTTTTTAACAAGCAGGTTACCTGGATGGGGATCCGCATGGAAGAAGGAATCCTGGAGTAACTGCTGGACAAAAGCAGCAATCAAGGTGTCTGCCAGGAGTGCTCGATCAAGGCCTGCCTTTTCTAAAGCTTCAGGATCATTCACTTTATACCCTTCAATAAACTCCATGGTCAAGACACGTTGGGTTGTGTATTCCCAATAGATTTGGGGAACATAAAATCTCTTATCTGCGGAGAAATTCGCTCGGAAGGTATCTGCATTCCGACCTTCTTTAAGGTAATCTAATTCATCCAGGGTCGTTTCAACAAATTCGTTATAAATCTGTTCCAGATCGACTGCTGCATTGATCTTCGGATAGCGTTTTGCAAAATTTACCACGAAACGGAGGGCATCAAAATCGATCCGGATAATCTCCTCGATGCCAGGCCTTAAAATCTTCACCGCTACTTTCTTATGTTCTTTCGTCTCCGCGGTGTGAACCTGTCCTAATGAAGCAGCCGCCACAGGCAATTGGGAAAAATTCTTGAAAATCGCGTTAATACCGCAACTGTATTCTGCTTCGATACGTTGGATAATCTCTTTCGTCGCCACTGGCTTAACCGCATCTTGCAATTTTGAGAGCTCACTCGTGTACTCTTCAGGCAAAACATCCACTCGGGAACTAAAAAATTGGCCGAGCTTAATTAGTAGCCCCCCGAGTTCTGTGGCTGTCTCTGCAAAATATCGAGCTTGTTTACGATAAACGGCTTTCTGCTTAAGCTCTCGCTTCTCCGCACTGCTGAATCGCGTACTTTTACTAAGCCACCATAGTTGGAACACAGAACTTAAGAATAGGGTGATAATTTTGCGAAAACGTTTGTCTCGAAAATATTTTATGATAAGTGACATGATTTCCTCCTAATTTTCGCGCAAGCCATCTTAACCAAATATCTGAAAATCAAAGTAGCCCCAACTGTTATTTTTCCTTATCCTCTTTATTACCATTATCCTTTTCATCGTCGCCTTCCGAGAAATTAAACATTTCCTCAAAAAATCGGGACTTTCTAAACATTATATCTGCGAACTTCGTCATCACCTCGGATTTAAACAAGATGATAACTCCTTTTCTCTTATTACCTAGGACAAGGAATTTCTCGCCCGGCTCGATTCCAATTTCCTCTCTCGCCTCGGCTGGAATTACAACTTGACCTCGTTCTCCCATAACTGTCGATCCATAGAATTTACCATGATGCCTCATTCCTGCCACCTCCAATTAGTATGATACATCATACTTTTCATATTTGCAAGCTCGGTGATCTCGTATTAAGGATACCGCCCTTTAACTTAAAAAACAGCTATCTCGCTTTACGCGAAATAGCTGTTTTATTTTTATCCTTTTTCACGGTCTCTTAAACTTCGTTCCATATCCCGTTTAGCATCCCGTTCGGCAATAGTTTGGCGTTTATCATAATTTTTCTTACCTTTACCAACCCCAAGCTCGATCTTCGCCATACCTCGTCGCAAATAAATCCGTGTCGGAATCAGAGCCAATCCTTGGAGCTGAATCTTGCCGATGAGCTTGATAATCTCGGAATGGTTCAGAAGCAGCTTCCGTTTTCGTAAAGGGTCATGATTGAACCGATTTCCTGCTTCATAAGGGCTAATGTGCATCTGATAAAGCCATACTTCCCCATGATCAATCCGAGCATAGCTATCTTTCAGATTCACTCGACCATTACGAATCGACTTGATCTCTGTTCCTGTTAAAATGATCCCGGCTTCAAGCTTCTCTTCAACGAAATAATCGTGATAGGCCTTTCTATTTTCGGAGATGACCTTAATCCCTTCAGATGCCACAATGACCCTCCTCTCTGTTGCGAGTTTCAGTATAGCATAATTTCTCGTTTTTTCCCAGTTCTGCTCTCCCTCACAAGAATGACTAAAGAAAGCGAGAACTTAGAATCGCCATAAAGAAAACTTGGCTTACGCCAAGCCTCTGGTGTAGGCGGAAGCCTTAGTTGCACTTATGCTATCTGCCAGAAATTTATACTTTCTGTTAGTATAAAGAAAACCCGGCTTTCGCCGAGCTTGGCGATAAGAAGACTTGGCCAGCGCCAAAGCGATGGCCTTAGTCGCCTTATCCTGCCGGACTTAACTACTTGCATCGTAGGAAAGCGAAAACCGCTGGTTGCACTTAGAGTTTATCTGCCGGAAATTTATACTTTCTGTTAGTACCAAATAGTATGGAGCTGCCTACACGGCAGCCCCATTCTTCAGGGATAATGTTTTTGGTTGAACAAATCTGATTACACGAAGTGAAAAACACCTTGAAGCAAAATAAGAACAAGAACAGTACCCGTTTTCAATAACGTAATTGCGAAAATGTCTTTATAAGATTCCTTGTGTGTCAGTCCTGCAATTCCCAAAAGGGTAATCACGGCTCCATTGTGGGGTAAGGTATCCATTCCTCCTGAGGCCATTGATGCTACGCGATGAAGTAGTTCGGGACTAATCCCTGATCGAGTCGCCCAATCCAGATAATATTTTCCAAAGGTGTCGAGTGCAATGCTCATTCCACCTGAGGCTGAACCTGTAACACCTGCCAAGACGTTAACCGTTACTGCCTCTGAGAGAAGAGGACTTCCATTTCCATTAATCCCCGTTAGGGCATGCGCAATGCTCTGGAAACCGGGCAAAGATTTGATAACATTTCCAAACCCAACTTCTGATGCTGTATTCATAACAGCTAATAAGGAACCAATTGCTCCGGCATTAATTGCTTTGGCCACATTTCCTTTGATCCGTTTAGGATTGATGATAAGCGCAAGCACTGATCCGATAACTAAGGCAATGATGAGCGCCCAGTTATTCATCGTCCCAACGACACCCGCTTTAGCTATATTGTAGGGTGCCTGTGTCGCCCAAGCTGTAATGTCCCAATTAGGGAAGACAACTTTTTGGAGGATTAAGGTTATGACTAATACCGAAATGAGCGGGACTACCGAAAGCAATGGATGAGGAAGATTCGTATCTTCAACTATTTCCGGTTCTTGTTTATGATTTGTGCCATATCCCTCGCCAGCGGCTTGTGCAGACCGTTTCCGCCATTCTAAATAGGCAAGCCCGCATCCGAGGACAATAATTGTCCCGAGGATTCCGAAAACAGGAGCGGCATAAAGATCTGTATTAAAAAATTTCATTGGAATTGAGTTTTGAATTTGAGGTGTTCCGGGAAGAGCATCCATGGTAAAGGTAAAGGCACCTAAAGCGATCGTTGCTGGAAGCAGCCTTTTGGGAATGTCGGCTTCTTTAAAGATCGATGCCGCAAATGGGTAGACTGCAAAAGCAACGACAAAGAGACTTACACCACCATACGTTAAGATTGCAGCGGATAACACCACCGAAAGAATGGCCTGGCGTTTACCGAGTTTTTGGACTATGAAACGCGCAATCGCTTTCGCGGCCCCTGATTCTTCCATGGCCTTACCAAAGACAGCGCCTAATAGGAAGAATGGAAAGTAAACTTTTACATAGCTCGCTAAATTCGGTAAAAAGATTTCTGTATAAGTTGGCATAATGGCCATTCCGGAAAACACTGCGGCCAAGATGGCAAATACGGGTGCGAAAAAGATAACAGAGAAACCACGGTAGGCCATGAACATCAAGAGCGCAAGACTGAGGAGAATACCTAATACCTCCATCTTATAAACACCTCCATAATTTATTTCCTGGCTTAGCCAGCGGATACTATTTCTCTACGACCATTGCAATCCCTTGACCTCCGCCGATGCAAAGCGTCGCTAAGCCTCTTTTGACATTTTGCCGTTTCATTTCATGAAGAAGAGTGACGAGAATTCTGGCCCCGCTCCCAAATCTGAGGCAGCAACCTGGCTAAGCGCACCATTGAAAGATCCGACAGGTGTCCGAACGGCGCTCACAATCACGACTTCTTGCATATTTATCCCTCCTTTCATTTTAATCTAGCTTAAATTAAATAACCTCCATTGATATCCAGGACTGCCCCAGTAATATAGGAGGAGGAGTCTGCTGCCAGAAAGACTGCAGCTTCGGCAATCTCTGAAGGTTCCGCTAGACGGCCTACAGGAATCTTGGCGATGAGAGCCTGAAGTTGCTCCTCCGGGTATTTCACCATCATATCCGTTTTGATATAACCCGGAGCCAAAGCATTACACGTTATTCCCTTGACGACATTCTCGGCAGCTGTAACTTTTGTTAGGCCTATTAGACCAGACTTGGAAGTTGCATAATACCCTGTCCCGAAAATTCCCATGCGCGCGGTAAGGGATGAAATGTTGATAATTCGACCATACTTATTTTGGCGCATGCTGGGCAGTACAGCCTTTGTGCAAATGAAAGGGCCTGTAAGATTGACCCCTAATACCGCACTCCAGTTTTTCAGATCCCCTTTATGAATTAAACCATCTCGATTAATTCCTGCATTGTTAACAAGAATATCGATCCGACCAAAGCGTTCTAAAACCTGCTCAACCATAGCGCCGACTTCGCCCTCTTGCGTCACATCCGCTAAAAACGCCTCAGCTTCTACACCTATGGCACGAAGCTCTTCAACGGTCTCCAGTGCTTTCTTTTCATTTAAAGCGATATCGTTGATTGCAATTTTAGAACCTTCCCGCGCGAAGGTTAACGCGATCGCTCTTCCTAATCCTTGACCACTTCCTGTAATGAGAGCAACTCTATCTTTGGTCATCATTTCGCAACATTCCTTTCATTAGCAGACATTTCAAGCAGCATCGGCTTGTCTGTAAAAATTCTGGGGTCCATTATTTTTAATTCCTTAGAAACAATAGGACGAAACTCCATTTTCTCCAGGACATCTTTCTCGAGATCAATTCCAGGTGCAATCTCCGTCAAAATGAGGCCTTCATCCCCTAATTCAAAGACAGCCCGTTCTGTAACGTAAAGGACCTTTTGTTTATTTTTCCGAGCATAATGACCGCTAAAGGTCACATGCTCTACTTTTTCAAGAAGTTTTGTTGTTTTTCCATCTTGGTCAATTCTTAAGCGTCCTTCACCCACGTTCACTTTTAATCCGCTCGCCATAAACGTGCCGCAAAAAACGACTTTTTTGGCATTTTGAGAGATGTTAATGAAGCCACCTGCTCCCGCAATTCTTGGACCAAAACGACTTACATTGACATTTCCTTCCTTGTCCATTTGAGCCATTCCCAGAATTGAGATGTCCAGTCCGCCACCATCATAAAAGTCGAATTGAGCAGCTTGGTCAATGATACATGATGGATTATAACTCGCCCCAAAACTTAATCCCCCTGCAGGTATGCCACCAATTGCCCCTGCTTCTACCGATAAAACAATTTCATCCAGAGTTCCCTCTTCTGAAGCTACAACGGCAACTCCTTCAGGAGCCCCAATTCCCAGATTTGCGATTGCATCCGGGAACAATTCCAAATAGGATCGCCGCGCAATAACCTTTCGTTCATCCAAGGGAATAGGACTTACATTACCGAGGGGAAGCTTCAGTTCCCCACTATAAGCTGGATTATACTGTTCGCCAAAGGTCATCATATGATATTTCGGGTCACTTGAAACCACAACTACATCGACTAAGATTCCAGGTATCTTCACGCTTCTGGGTTTTATAGATCCCTTTTGAACCACACGCTCAACTTGGACGATGACCAAGCCCCCGCTGTTTTTAACGGCCTGTGCCACAGCAAGAACCTCAATGTCAAGAGCTTCACTTTCCATCGAAATATTGCCGTCTTCATCAGCTAAGGAACCTCTGATCAATGCAACATCGATCGGAAAGCTGTAGTAGAAAAGATATTCTTTTCCTCTTAACGTGATCAGTTCAACTAAATCTTCGTGAGTAACCTGATTCAATTTACCGCCATCATTCCGAGGATCAACAAAGGTTCCAAGCCCAACATGCGTGATCGTTCCAGGCTTGCCTGCTGCAATATCCCGAAAAAGATGAGAGACAACACCTTGGGGAAAATTGTAGGCTTCAATTTTTTCTTCGACAGCGAGCTTTCCTAATTTCGGAGCAAGATTCCAATGCCCTCCAATAACCCTTTTAATCAGGCCTTCTCGAGCAAGGTGATTCATTCCTCGATTTTTCCCATCTCCTTGTCCTGCTGCATAGACAAGAGATAACCCCTTAGGGCTTCCTGTTTCTACAAATCGCCTTTCCAAGGCTTCTGTCAATTCTTCTGGGTGCCCGATAGTAACAAAGCCGTCAATAGCAACCATACTTTCATCCTTAATCAACGCAACTGCTTCATCGGCTGTAAGAAACCGTTTTTTCACTTTAATCCCTCCTGTCTCGATTTGGTGGAGGATCCACTTAACAGTGCTCCCTTGTTCAGAATATATAAGCAAATATCATGCCAACACGCATAAAAGCCTAGAAGACCTTTGTCTTCTAGGCTTTTATGCATGGCTTCTTTGTACTTATAGATGCAAAACGTTGCGGAATAGCTACACAACTATTCAGAAAACACTGAAAAATGATTATATTTCCTATTCCGCAGTCTCCGTTGCGCTATCGCTACATGTAGTAATATCGCAATCTTAACTCGACCTATCTACTCTGTTAGCCCGTACTTTTCCATTTTGCGATATAAATTTGTTCGATGTATTCCTAATATGTCGGCCGCTTTTGCTTTATTTCCTGTCGTCAATTCTAAGGCTTTTAAGATTGCTTTACGTTCAGCCTCCGCAATTTCGAATGCTAACGGTTGGAGTACTTTAAGGCTTTGACCTCCTTCACGATCTTGTAAATACAAAGGAAGATCGCGGATGCAAATTCTATCCCCTTCGGCAACATTCATGGTTCTTTCGAGCGCATTCTGTAATTCACGAACATTCCCTGGCCAAGCATAAAGCTTAATTAGATCCTTCACTTTTCGGTCCAAAACCTTCGGCGAAGCGCCCATTTCACGTTCGATCTTTTCCAGAAGATAATCACTCAAAAGAATGACATCTCCCTCTCGTTCTCTTAAAGGAGGAATATTAATCGTGAAAACGTTAAGTCGATAATAAAGATCTCTTCGGAATTCCCCATTTGACACCATTTTTTCCAGATTACGATGGGTTGCTGCAATGATTCGAATATCGAGTTGCAGAATCTGATTACTCCCTACGCGTTCAACTTCTTTTTCCTGGAGCACCCGTAGTACTTTAGCTTGCATTGCCAAAGGGAGGTCTCCAATTTCATCTAAAAAAATCGTCCCACTATTTGCGATTTCGAATTTACCCGGTTTTCCTCCCTTTTTAGCTCCTGTAAAAGCCCCTTCTTCATAACCGAAGAGCTCCGATTCCAGTAATTCTCCGGGAATCGCTCCACAATTTACGCGGACAAAGGGCTTATTATTTCTGGAGCTTGCGGCATGAATCGCATGAGCGAAGAGCTCTTTACCGGTTCCGCTCTCACCGAGTAACAGAACTGTCGATTTTCCAGCAGCTGCCTTTTCTGCAAACGTTTTCGCACCCAAGATCGCAGGACTATTGCCAATAATACTGGAAAATGTATATCGATATCTTTGATAATGTACAAGTTCCTTCTCATAAAATTTAATTTTATTTTCCAATAAGTCAAGCTTCTCAGCCAAAGTTCGCAAGTCCTGAACATCACGAAACATGACCTTACCAACTGCACCTACGAGTTTTCCATTCTCGCGTAAAGGCAATCTCATGACTAAAGCTTCTTTGCCAGTGATAATCATGGGTTCACCAATTTCGGCTACCCCAGTTTGCGCCACAATCTCCATCCGGCTGTTCGGTAGAACCTCTGTACAATGTTTTCCGATCGCATCCTCCTGTTTAACATTCAAGAAATAGCAATATGCGTTAGTGATACGAGTGATGATTCCTTTGGGATCAACAACCATAACTCCGTCATAAGCATGTTCAAAGATATTCTCCCAATCTTCGAGCGAACTCTGAGTGTTATTCAGTTGGGACAAAAGTCGCTCGAAATCGCTTCCGTCTTGAAGGATTACCACAGTCCCCACTTTTTGTCTTTTCTTCTCTAAGGGAAAGCGATTGACGAGGATCATGCGTCCCTTGATCATGGGACGTTCCGCATTTACAAAGCGCTCGGCCGTTTCTGTATTTGGTTCTGAGTTAGGGATAAATTCTGTGATTTTATGATAAAGAATTGCGTTAAGCTTGCTACCCAAATAATCCGCAACTACCGTATTACAGTACTCTATCTTATCTTCTCTATCCGTTACGATAATTCCAATTTTGATTGCTTCAAAGATGTCTAAATGATCGAGATCAGATGATACCTCGCGTAGGCTCATTTTGCTCCCTCATTTCTCAATTCAATCCCCATGAAGCGTTCGGATGAACACTGCCCGAGCAGCTGCTTTCTTCCGCTCCGAACCTAAGTGTAGGATATTCCCAGACTTTTCGAAGATCACAACCTCAGACTACTTGTTCACCGTGCGCTCCTGACTCAGTAAAATGGTTCAGTCAATCTCCTTTCAGCATTCATCGACCATACCCCTTTCACTCGGCTGAAATAGAGGAAGGGCACCAACTCTTCTCAGAGGTGCACCCTTCTCAACTCACTTTTCGGTCCGACATTCTTGAAGCAAGACTATCACTTCTATAGCCATCATTATCATAGCAATCTAGTCGAAAAACTAAACTCAGGCTTAAGCAATCTTGTATTCACCGATAACCTATCTTAAGAATGGAGCGATGATCAAAGAAATTGTGCCCATAACCTTAATCAAAGCATTTAAGGAAGGACCAGCCGTATCCTTGAATGGGTCTCCTACGGTATCGCCGATAACCGCTGCTGCGTGAGTCGGCGTTCCTTTTCCGCCAAGGTTTCCAGCTTCAATGTATTTCTTCGCATTATCCCAGGCTCCACCGGCATTCGCCATGAAGATCGCCATCAGCAAACCGGAAACAGTTCCGCCCGCAAGCATTCCACCCATGGCATCTTTACCAAGCCCAAAGCCAACCAGCAGCGGAGTTCCCACTGCGAGCAAACCGGGGATAACCATTTCACGAATTGCAGCTTTTGTGGAAATATCCACGCAAGCCCGGTAATCTGGTTTGGCCGTCCCTTCCATCAGACCCGGGATTTCACGGAATTGCCGACGAACTTCGCCAATCATTTCAAAGGCAGCTTTACCCACCGCTTCCAAACAAAACGCTGAGAAGAGGAAGGGCAGTGCCGCTCCGATGAATAAACCAATAATTGTCGTCGGGACAAGAAGATCGATTTTATCCACCTGAGCCAACTGAGAGAAGGCGCTGAACAGGGCAAGACCTGTCAAAGCAGCCGAGCCAATGGCAAAGCCCTTAGCCACGGCAGCCGTGGTATTGCCAACCGAGTCCAGCTGATCGGTCGTTTTACGGACACTCGGATCGAGTTCAGCCATTTCGGCAATGCCACCGGCATTATCCGCAACCGGTCCGAAGGAATCGATTGCAACAACCATACCCGCCGTGGAGAGCATGGCCATAGCCGCCATCGCAATTCCAAAAACACCTGCCGCTTGGAAGGAGACAAAGATGGCAACACAAATCACGATAACGGGTAGTGCCGTACTCCTCATCCCTGTCGCCAACCCGGCAATGAGATTGGTCGCCGCTCCCGTTTCTGAAGCCTTGGCAATGGCTTGAGCAGGCTTCTTTTGGTTCGAGGTGTAATACTCTGTTAACATGCCGATAAGTACGTTGACAACTAACCCCGCAATAACCGCGATGTATACTCGGTTCGGAGTTACAGTCAAGATATCACTCACTTTTAAACTAGCAGGTAACATCAAGTGGAGCAGGCCGTAAGCCGCGATGGCCGTTATTAAATTCGTACCCCAAAGTCCTTTATTTAAAGCCATCTGGGGATTGGCATTCTCACTGGTGCGCACGAAGAAACTTGCAATAATGGCGGAAAGCAGTCCGACTACGCCAAGCATCATCGGTAACATCAATCCAGGTAACCCATTATCGACTTGTTTATAGATCGTTACTCCGACTAACATTGCAGCAATCGTGGACGCTGCGAAGGATTCGAAGAGGTCAGCACCCATGCCCGCGGTATCTCCGACATTATCTCCGACATTGTCTGCGATAACAGCCGGGTTACGGGGGTCGTCTTCCGGAATCCCGACTTCGACTTTACCAACAAGGTCAGCGCCAACATCCGCTGCTTTGGTATAAATTCCTCCACCAACACGAGCAAAGAGGGCAATCGCGCTCGCGCCAAAAGCAAACGAGTTAATGATTTCGGCATCGTGGAACCACAGATAAAGCACTGCGACTCCAATAAGACCTAAGCTGACAACAGATAAACCCATGACCGCACCGGCGCGGAATGAAACGCCGAGGGCTTTATTAAGGCTTGTTCGAGCCGCTTCTGTGGTTCGGGTATTAGCTCGGGTCGTAATGGACATCCCCACATAACCCGCTGCAGCAGAGAGTATGGCACCAAACAAAAAGGAAACTCCTGTTTGCCATCCCGTCTGCCCTTTCAAGAAATACAAGAGAAAGAAGATAATAATAACGAAAGGAATGAGTGTTCGATATTGACGATTGAGATAAGCCATCGCTCCCTCTTGGATGGCTTGCGAAATTTCCTGCATCCGGGCATTTCCCGGATTCTCTTTTAAAACACTGGTTGCAAAGTAAAATGCAAAGATAAGACCAATTACACCTGCCACGATGGCAATGAAAGGCATTGAAGCAAAATCCATGGTAAAAAAACCTCCTATGTTTTGATGGATAAACCTGAGCCTGCCCCACTATGTGCATTTATTCAGTTTCCCGAGTCCTAGACGTCTAAGCCACATTCCTTGCTGATAATTATGTAAGATCAAATCATGTCTTTGAGCTTTGAGCAAATGAACGGTTGAGTCGAAATAAGAATATAAAAATAGCGATGAAAAAGCAAAAAGGAGCCCCTGGCTTTATTTTAAAAGCCAGGTCACTCCTAATGAGCTCAATAAAAAAAGTACAGCTGAAATAATAGTTACTTTCCCGAACAATTCATCCATACCTTTCTTTTGTCCAAAAAAGGCTTCACCAGCCCCGCCAATCGCGCCAAGACCAGCGCCAGTTCCAGATTGGAGAAGCACAGTCGCGATCAATCCAAGTGAGCTAATCACCAAAATAACCGTTAAAAAAATCACCATGATGCTATCACCTCCTCAACTCAATGCCATATCTGTGTCATAATCTTTTTACAATAACTAGTAGACCTATTTTAGCATAGAAAAGCGAGAAAAGGCAAGGGACTTAGGCCGGTAACAGCAAAGACTAAGTCCCTTGCTTGCTCTTATTTAAAAGCTATATTTCTACCGTGCCAAACTTTCTTTTCCACGGTAAATGGCAGAATCTCCAAGTTCCTCCTCGATCCGCAGCAACTCATTATACTTTGCAACGCGCTCGGTGCGGGCAGGGGCCCCCGTCTTAATCTGTCCTGCATTGACCGCAACTGCAATATGAGCTAGTGTGACATCTTCTGTTTCCCCAGAACGATGGGAAATAACAGCAGTATAACCTGCACGTTTTGCCATTTCAATCGCATCAAGAGTTTCGGTTAGCGTTCCAATTTGATTAAGCTTAATCAGAATTGAATTCGCGCATTTTTCTTTAATTCCTTTGGCCAGACGCTTAGGATTCGTCACAAACAAGTCATCTCCA
>NZ_DATLJA010000038.1:0-9406 GCF_035539115.1 Desulfitobacterium sp.
CTATCTCGAAGAACAAATGAAGTCTTCCAATAAAAATAAAAACTGTAAGGCCGTGACCCTTTCAACGATCCACTCCGCTAAAGGATTAGAATGGGAACAGGTTTATCTTGTGGACCTTGTCGAAGGCATCATTCCTGAACGAGAGACGATAAAGGCTGAAAAAAGTGGGCAGAACGAATTATTGGAAGAGGAAAGGCGTCTTTTCTATGTCGGGATGACGCGGGCTAAAAGGCGGGTAACCCTATGCACAATGGATTATTATCATAATAAACGGGTTAAAGCGTCCCGTTTTGTCCGCGAGGCAGCGCTTGTTATGGAAGGGAAACCTCCGCAAGAGATCCTCCAAAAGGAAGCGGAAGTCCTCCAGAGTGATCTCGTTGCAGGGTTAGTGGTCTCCCATAAAACCTTTGGCAAGGGAGTCATCGTTAGTGAGGTGGGGAACGTGATTAATGTTCGTTTCAAAGACGGCTCACAGCGTTCCTTCATGAAAGACTTCTGTGAACAACAGAAGTTGATCTGGGCAGACTAGTACGTATGGGGAGGTGCTTCATAAAGCATTTGAGGTGCAACACACGGAAAGTGACTTGAAACATCTGGCAAATCAGATCAACACACTAACAGAGGAAACCCGTGTCGTTATGGAGTCAACTGGAGCATCGCAATCGTTGATTAAGGCCGAATAGTGACAGTGGTTCCAATCGGTACAATTCGTGAAAGCTCTAATACATCATGGTTGTGCATTCTTATACATCCCTTAGATACATACTGACCTATGGATTGAGGATTATTGGTGCCATGAATTCCATAGTGAGGTTTATTGAGTCCCATCCACATGGCTCCAAAGGCTCCACCAGGGTTTGGGGCCTTGTTTATTATCCTAAATGTGCCGGAAGGTGTTGCAGTAGCGATCTTGCCAATTCCAACCGGATAGGACCGAACCACTCGGCCATCTTGTAATAAGTGGAGTTGTCTGTTACTTAGAGAAACGTTAATAGAATACGCCATTTTACCACCCCGGTTATACTATTCAATTAAAGAAAAAGTTGCTTCTATATGCATTGACGAACGTTCTCAGGATAATTTAGCCCTTGAAGGGCAATATATATAAAGAAAGGGGTGTTTAATACATGGGTATATTTGATGCTATTTTTGGAAACGGCGAGGACACTAAAAAAGAAACTAATAATGAGGACGCAACACTGCTTCTCCGCAAAGAAGAGCTTAATATTGACAAAAGCAGCGTGCAGACAGGTGAAGTGGAGCTTAGTAAGGAAATTATTGAAGAACAAAAGATAGTTGATGTTCCAATAAAACGTGAAGAAGTTGTAATTGAAAGAAGAACCTTAAACAATGAACAAAGTGATTCTCCCATAACTGACGAAGAAACCATCCGAATTCCTGTGAGTGAAGAGAGAGTTGAAGTAGATAAACGTACAGTGGTATCAGGGGAAATTTCTGCTCACAAACGTGATGTAGAAGATACAAAGCATATAGATGAAACCCTTAAACGAGAAGAAGCTCGGGTAAATAAGATCGGTAACCCCGATTTAGTAGACGAAGTAACTGATCAAGATTACCATTAATAAAGCAGGAAACACCACACCAATCCTGAGCAGGATTGGTGTGGTGTTTTTCCGAATAAGTGGAGGGCAGCAACGTTATGACAAAGGCCACACAAAATATAAATGCTGAAGATATGCTAGAAACAAGTATACCGATAGAAAGCATATACGACAGTAAAGAGGTGACCCTTCAGATTAAAGAGGAACAACTCAATTTAGCAAAAAAGTGGATGCAAACAGGAGAAGTTAAGATTTATAGGGATTCTTTCACGGAGGAAAAAAGCTTTACTGTGCCTGTTGAACGCGAAGAGCTCGTAATAGAGAAGAAAACACTGGCTTCAACTACCCAGGAACACATAGATGGGCCCACAGAAGTTATCCGTATACGCCTTAGTGAAGAACAGGTTAAATTCACTAAACACAGGGTGGCTTTAGAGGATGTATCCATATATAAACAAGAAATAGAAGATATAAAACACATTGAAGAGACATTAAAGAAAGAGGAACTTAAATTCAACTTGAATATTAAAATTACCTGAATTAAAGCAGGCATAATGCATGCTATTTTATTCGTTAACGGCCTGGATACTGAAGTTTGCTACTGGAGCACCGTTGGACAGATCATAGCTTCCTGTCTTGTCGTAGCTTACTAGGACATTGGAATCAGTACTTACAATTGCCGAACTCAGCGTCAGGGTTACTTTTGTGCCGGATACTGCAATGTTAGTAACTGTCGGTGTCGAAGCTACCCCTGTCACCTTAAAAGCTACCGGATTGCCAAGCGAGCCTGTTAAAGCACTGCTCATTGTTAAGACAATATATCTGCTGTTCGATATCACCGCGTTAGAAACGGTAGCGGCCGAAGGTACAACTACGCTTTGTGCTGTCCCGAAGTAATAGCCGTTTTTAGCCACAGTTACGGTATAGGTATGACCCGCTGCCAGCGTTGCTCCAATCTTATAGGTCGCGCCACCGCTTGTCGTTACCGAGCTAATCGTTACAGGTGAGTTGCCATCTAGGAGTATAAAATGGTTTGCGTTCAAACCATACAGTGCCGGGTTCACTGTCACTGAGAAACCTGTTGTTGATGGTTCATTAATAGTCAGCGTTTCCGAGAAATTAGTCGTAGGTACGACCACGTTCTGAGCAGTTCCGAAGGTATGACCTTCCTTGGTTGCCGTTAATGTGTAGATTTGACCAGCAGTCAAAGAGGCGGTCAGAGCATATGCTTTTCCGTCATCTAAAGCAGTTGCACTTGTAATCGTTACTGAGTCTCCTGAACTGTTAAGAAGTGTAAAGTTATTTACCTTCAAGTCATCCACGGCTGGATTCACGGCTACGATAAAGCCTGTGGTCGATGAATTTCTTACTGTTAGCGCTGATGTGGTTGTTGTCGTTTCTCCTCCGTTTTGTAAAACTTGATTAATTTTATCGACCAGACGTTCCGAAACTGCGCCTTCGCCTCCTAAAACGTTAACCTGAGGCTGCACTTTGTTATTTCTTAGAATTTCCAAATAGGCTTCTATACTCTTCGGCAAATCTTCGCTCCGAGGATTTACCAAAAGAATAGGAGAACCCTGTGAAGCAGCAAGCGTACTACCGGAAAGGGCATCAGCGAAATCAAAACCATTAGCAACATAAATTTGAGTAGGATTTGGATAGAACTTGTTCAGAATCTGAGCTAAGGTTTCAAAACGGTCAGCACCACCTAACCGCTGGATTTGAGAATTGGGAGATAGGGTTTGGATTTGGTCAAGCAAGCCATTATGCATAACCTCTTTGCCACCGACGACATAAACTTCAGTCGGTTGGTCACTAGTCAAAAAGTTCTGAACCGACTGCGTTAGGTTAGAAGAGTTACTCAGTAAGATAGGCCAACCTCTACTTGCTGCCAGCGAGGAGATTCCCAGAGCATCCGGAAAGTCCGTACCGCTAGCAAGGATGACCGGAGTTCCTTTAGCAACATTTAACTGATTAACGATTAGAGCATTGGTCGCAAAACGATCTTCCCCACCTAAACGATTGATATGGAAGCCATTATTAAGTAACCATTGCTCAGAGCTGTGAGAAATAATCCCATTTCCACCAACTATCGTAACCGTACCCCCTGTAACCAAATGCTCCTTCACATAATTATAGCTCATCAGCGAGTCTTTATACCCCGGGCTGACCAAAATAATGGGTGCTTTCAGTTGAAAAGCCAAAGTGCTGGCAGACAAAGCATCCGGGAAATTATGAGCCGAAGCCAAGACAATATTCTGGACCTGTTGACCCGCATCAAGCGTATTCGCAATAGAAGTGGACGTCTCAAACCGATCTTCACCGAAAAAGCGATGCGAAGCTGATTTACCCGGTGAGGCCTGAACGGCTAAAGAGAATGAAAAGAAAAGACTCGCCGTACAGATAAGGGATACTAGAACTTGAGATTTGCGTTTCACTAATTATTCCTCCTTCTCCTTTGTGGTCTCGAATTGATTCACTTAACTATATATTCGTGGGCACTCATGTATTTTACGGGGGCAGCTTTCAATATTTACCAAAAAAATATTCGCAGAATCGAAAAATTAAAGCGGAAGAGATTCTCAAAGCCAGATGGGGTATTGACACTGAAGTTCCTGTTCGTATAGAGGATTTAAAGTTGATGTATGGAATTACTATGAAGAAGTAAGGGAGATCGAAAAGAAAGTCGGAGGAACAAGATTTAATATAACGGGAGGCCAATAAGCATGATTAAAGAGATTATAATGCGTCGAAGTATAAGAAAGTATATTGATAAACCAGTTGAAGATGAAAAAATAGTTAAGCTAATTGAGAGTGCAAGGCTTGCTCCATCTGGTAGTAACACACAGCCTTGGAATTTTATCATCGTAAAATCAGAATTAACGAAACGAAAATTAGCTGTAGTATCCCATAATCAACAATGGATGCTTACAGCTCCAGTTTTTATTGTATGTATTGCAGATATTCGTTGTAGAATACCAGAAGATGTAAACATTTCGGTAGATGAAACTAGTCCAGAAGAAGAGGTTAAACAGATAATCAGAGATACAGCGATTTCCATCGGATATATATTACTGGAAGCTGAGAACTTAGGACTAGGTACTTGCTGGGAGGCCTGGTTTATCCAAGAAGAAATTAGACCCATCTTAAATATACCTTGTGATAAATATGTAGTGGGCTGTTGGTTATGCGAATGAGTTGCCCAAAGCTCGCCCAAGAAAAAAACTCGAAGAAATAGTACACTATGAAAGTTGGTGAGATAAAGGGATAAAATGAAGGATACCATACATCCCTAGTATGGTATCCTTCATTTTATAATTGAAATTACTTGGAGATTATCTTTCTCAATTGATGAGCTGCGCCTTGGATATTATCCTGAGCTAAAATAGCGGAGACCACCGAAATCCCGTCAATTCCTGAAGTTATCGCCTCGGGGGCATTCCATTCGTGTATACCGCCAATGGCTACTACAGGAATATGGACGGATTTTTTGATTTGTTTTAACTCGTCAAAGGTCACGATTTTGGCCTCTGGTTTAGTGGGGGTCGCTACCATCGCACCCACGCCGAGATAATCGGCACCTTGTTTTTCCGCGAGAAGCGATTCTTCTAAGGTACCAGCAGAGACCCCAATGATTTTGTCAGGACCGAACAATTTACGAGCCATGGGCATAGGAAGATCATCCTGGCCGATATGAAGTCCATCCGCATCAATCGCTAAAGCGATATCTAGACGATCATTGATGATGAGAGGAATTTCATGACGCGTCGTGATTTCTTTGACAGCTAGGGCAAGTTTTAAGAATTCCCGAGTGGAAACGGATTTTTCCCGGAGTTGGACGAGCGTTACTCCGCCAACAATCGCTTGTTCAATCGATTGGCATAAATCACGACCTTTTAGAGTTTCACGGTCGGTGACGAGATATAGACGATAATCAATTTCGGCTTTATTCACAGGTAACCTTACTCCCTTTCGCTAAATTTTCAGGGGTCATATTATAGATTTTATCTAATAGACGTATCTTGAAGGTACCAATTCCTTCTTCAGGAGTAAGCGATTGCTGGGCGAGCTCACCGGCAAGCCCCATGGAGACGATTCCGGCGACGGTCGCCGTCAGATAATCTTGATTGGCACCACAGTAAGCCCCGATGAGGGAAGTGGCCATACATCCTGTGCCGGAAACATCCGATAAGATGCGATGGCCATTGTCGATTTGGCAGACCAGCTTGCCATCTGATACGATATCTGTTTTACCGGTAATGGCAACAATGCAATTCCATCCCAATGCGAGTTTTTTTGCAATGACTTTGCCATTCTCTTCACTTGCGACGGAATCGACTCCCTTGGTTTGAACATTAAGACCCGCTAACACTTTAATTTCCGACATATTGCCTCGAAGGACAGTGGGCTGAACTTCGTCGATGATTCGTTGAGCGGTATTTGTGCGTAGAGTCGTTGCCCCAACACCTACGGGATCAAGAATAATAGGAATGCCAAGAGATTTCGCCTTTTTACCGGCAGCAAGCATACTTTCGATCGTTCGGGAATTCAGGGTTCCGATATTGAGGACTAAGGCCGAAGCAATGCTCACCATTTCCTCAACTTCAGTTAGTTCATCCGCCATTACAGGAGAGGCTCCGATGGCGATAACGATGTTGGCACAGTCATTGACCGTAACATAATTCGTCAGGTGATGGACAAGCGGGCTTTTCTCTTTTACGGCCGATAAAGCAGCCGCCATTTTTTCTGGTATGTTCATCAATATAGAACCTCCTAATACTCTGAAAATCTTTATTCGTGTTTTAATCGTCGAGAAGTCCAGCCTTCTGATACAGACTATAAAAATGATGGGTTGGGCCTACGCCTTTGCCGATGTCTAACGAATGCTCAATCGCGATCGTGATATACTCCTTCGCTTTAGCAATCGCATCCGTAATGTTCATTCCACGCGCAAGATTCGAGGCGATGGCTGAGGATAACGTACACCCGGTTCCATGGGTATTCTTTGTATTGATCCTAGCAGATGAGAAAGGAATGAATTCCTGACCATCATAAAGAATATCCGTAGAGTCTGTTTCAAGATGTCCCCCTTTAATTAAGACATTTTTAGCGCCCATCTGAAAAATGGCTTTGGCTGCATCTTCCATTTCCTCATGGGTATGAATCGATCGATGGGTCATTACTTCTGCTTCGGGAATATTGGGGGTAACCACTGTAGCTAACGGTAACAATTCTTGAATTAACGTTTGCTCTGCATCGGGATTGAGAAGATGGAAGCCACTCTTGGAGACCATCACAGGGTCAACAACCAGCTTCTCCGGAGCGTATTCTCTCAACTTTGCGCTAATGATTTTAATCGTGGGAATTTGGGAAACCATCCCGATTTTAACCGCATCGACGACGATATCCTCAAAGATTGCATCAATTTGTTTGGCAATGACGTCAGGATCAATATCCTGAACCGCAAACACGCCTTGGGTATTTTGGGCAGTGACAGCAGTGATCACGCTCATACCAAAAACACCATGAGCAGAAAAGGTTTTTAAATCAGCCTGAATTCCGGCACCGCCACTACTATCAGAGCCAGCGATGGTTAAAACGTTTTTCACCAGAAATTCCTCCTTTGGAATAAAAATTAATGACTTAAACATAGAGAAAGAGCACAACTCCAGGCGGGGTGTGCTCTTTTAATACAGAGTATTGCTTACCTACGCTGGGATTATCCAGATCAGGTTCAAAGGGTCTTAGACTTTAACAGGTCTAAATCTCAGCCGACCTTATCCAGCTCCCCTGCCTAACTATCAGGTTAGATATTGATTAAAATAGCATGTAATACGTCGAAAGTCAAGGAAATTACCAGATGCTAGAAAGGACTAAAACGCAAGCTGAATCAGGCTGAAACTTGAACGTTTCCGTCAAACGTGCTAATCTTTACTCAATACGAAGTAGAATTTAGAAGAAGAATTTAACTGAATAGAGGGAGCTTGAGGAATTGAGCTGAGAGGGTAGTTGAGACCACTGCCGACCGTGATACCTGATCTGGATAATGCCAGCGGAGGGACAGACATATTGGAGTAAAAAACCGCTCATTTTCGAATGAACGGTTTTTATTTTTACTTTATAAATTTTAAAAAGAAAGAAGTAGAACTCTATGAGAGCAGAATCTGAAGAAATGGTTCAAGACATCTTTGACTATATCCAGAGGTTTAAAAATAAAGCGAGTACCTCTCCAGATATTAGTGCAGACTTCAATGCTTTAGCCTTAAAACTTTTTCAATTTCAATATCAATGGAATCCTGTTTTTAAAAAATATTGTCAGGCTCGCCGCAAGTTGCCGCTAACGGTTAAGCGCTGGCAGGATATTCCCCCGATTTCTTATCAAATGTTTAAGGAGTCCACCCTAGCGTGTGAACCTATTGACGAGACGATTCCTGTCTTTATGACGAGTGGCAGTACTAATCCAGAAAAAAAAGGCCGTAATTACCATCCGACCTTTAAGGTCTGGGATGCGTCGATGATTTTTCCTTTCAAAAATTATGTCCTCCCCGATCGGGAGAAAATGAGGATTTTCGTGCTATCCCCCGGTGAAGATGTGAATCAGAAGTCATCTTTGTCAAGATACTTATCCCTAGCGGTCAGAGAATTGGGGAGTAAAGGGAGTCAGCTTTTCTTTCATGAAGAAACAGGGTTTGATATGCCAGGCTTAGTTGCTGCGCTCAAACAAAGCGCAGAAGAGCAAGAGCCCGTTCTTCTGCTGGGCGCGACCTTTGCTTATGTGCATTTCGTAGATTATTGCCGAGAGCAAGGGGAGAAGTTCCAACTGCCCAAAGGAAGCAGAGTGTTTGATACAGGCGGGTTAAAAGGGCAGGCTCGCGAAGTGACGAGTGATGAATTATATGCCTGGTTCAAGGAATTCTTTGATGTCCCTCGGAAACTCTGTATCAATATGTATGGGATGACGGAACTCTGTTCACAGATGTATGATCGCACAATTGAAACCTATCTCTCCGGGGGCCCGGTGATTTATGATAAAATAGGACCCGCCTGGACGCAAGTTCAGGTCTTAGATCCGAATACGCTGGAAGCTCTTCCTGACGGGGAAACCGGTTTGCTGGCCCATTATGACTTAGCAAATTGGAATTCTTGCTTAGCGGTTCTGACGGAGGATATCGGCTACAAGACCAAAGAGGGTTTTACCTTACTTGGGAGATCGAAGGGAGCGGAACCTCGCGGCTGTTCGATAGCGGTTGATCAGCTCATTGCGGAACAGAAAAAAAGTTAACGATCTGCAAAACCCAAAGGAGGGAAGTGAGAAATTTGCCAAAAGAAAAAGAACAACATTCCCTGATCCCTGCTTATTTTGTTCCCGACGGAATCACCTTTGATGCGTATCGCGAACAAGAGTATGGCGAATATACCCTGCAATTTCCGGTCTTAAGTGGGGAGAAATTAGCCGTGATTTGTGATGAAGTACTGACTCGGCGCAGCGCCTACTTGGCGAAGTTAACGACGCAGCAAATTATTGAGCGTATTGATCAAGCCGTTCAACTTTGGTTGAACCCCAATTACCCTCTTCGTAAAATTGCCGAGCAGGTTCTGCCGTCTCTGACTGGATATAATGCGGAAACGGTTCGCTTAGAATTGAAACGGTACATGCGCGGGTTTCGCAAAAAGGATCTCTATCGGTTTTTAGGACGTAAAGACAAGAATCCTCCCCATTTCAATGGGGAGATGAATTGTCCCTCGTACTATGTGTATGGTTGATATTCCTGTTGATAATAGTATTTATCGGGTATTTATGCTATACTATATACATGAGAAAAGATAACCTTATTCACGGACGT
>NZ_DATLJA010000039.1:0-48297 GCF_035539115.1 Desulfitobacterium sp.
CCCCATTATCAGTCGCTGATGGACCATTACCGAATGGAGACCGCTTCCAATAATGTTTTGGTCCGACTAAGACAGGCTAAACAAATGTCTATGGATGAACGGAAAAATATTGGGGTTGAATTAACCGCAAATCAGGTTCAACTTGTAAGCGTTGATCCAGGGACGAGACAACTGACTTCACTGGAAGAGCCCTTTACGTTTGATCCAAGGCTTGCGTTTGACAGTGCATCAAGCATTGGACTTTTGACGAATCTCTCAGAACAGCAGTATCTTTTTTTTGATTATCGAGGATTTTTGCAGACGAATCCTGCAGGATCAGCTGGAACCATTGCCATAAAAGGTAACCAGACTTCACAGCTGGTGATGGTCAATATCGAGGCGGGTACAGCAAACATGGTAATTTCCTGGCCCTAAGGCTTAGTGAATCAGGTGAGGTGATTAAATGAAGCATCGTGATCAGGGAATGACAATTTTAGAAGTCGTGGTCGCGATTACGATATTCCTGATTGGCGTTGGATTTATTGCGCAAAGCAACGGCGTAGCTTTCCATTACCGAGCACGCCAGGAAATCCGACAGCAAATGATTTTTTACGCTGCAGGTCAATTGGAAGCGGCAATTGAAAAGATAGATAAGCCAACCGAGACGGATCCTCCCTTTAATACCTTCAAACCCGATGTTAAAGTAGTGAATACCTCGGTTGATGGATTACCACTTCAAGAGATCGAAGTCACAGTATCCTCGTTAACTTACCCCGAAGATGATTACCTGAAAGTTACGATGAAGACTTACCGAGTATGGCCTTAAGCGGGTGATTTAAAATGAGAACTATAAAATTTGTGCGCTCCTTTCAAAAGAAAGCCACAATAAACTCTAAAGGCTTTACCCTGATTGAAGTGATGATAGCTATCGCTATCTTTGGCTTTTTAATGTTATATGTCTCCCAAATGATGCGTGGTGAAATTCACGTGCTGAATACGGTAACACGCCAAAGTACGGTTGAACAAAATGCCCGTGTGACCATGATGCATATTCTTGATGAAATTCGTTTACATCAAGCTACATATTATGATGGAAGCACGGACTTTGATAAGGGAATTTATTTCCGTAATCCTAGCGCAGGAGCGGATACGAAAATATGTTTATTTGACCTTAATCCCACAGTACCGTTAGAGCCAAATAATCTTCCGGTAGGGACGGGGATCTATTTCGATTTAGTGAAACACGAAGTATGGTATCGTGATATTACTCAGAATCCAAATGCTAACTACCGCATAGCTGAATATATTGACTCAATCACAATTACTCCTGCTGATCAAAGTGGGCATTTGATCAAGATTAATTTGAACGCCAAGGATCCCACGTCAACGGCTAACTTTAACTTGGTGACTTGGGTTCGTCTTTATTAAGGAGGGGTAGGCGTGAGGGAACGCGGTTCGGCACTTTTAACTTCAGTTATTGCCATCATGGTACTCTTAATGATTTCCGGAGTATTGTTCACATTTGTGAACTATCAGTTTAAGTTAGAAACCTCTGAAGAAAAGGGCTTAAAGGCCTTCTATTTGGCTGAAGCAGGAATTAACTATGGGGTAGCTATGGTGCGCAATGATCCAGCGACATATTTTATGGATAACTCACCCTATTTGACCAAGAAGGACTTGGTTACTAAGATTAATCCTTTTGACCCTCAAGATAAAGGAGAATTTGATGTTTCTCTGGAAATACATCCCTCGGAACAAAATTATACTTTTACGTTAACCAGCATTGGATATTATCCGGATAAGCAAGGAATTATACGCGTACTTGAGGAACAGTATACTTATCCCAAACATTAGTTCAACCTTAGCGAAGCTCTGAGCCTAAAGGAGGTGGAGGTTATGAAAATAAAAAAAATATCCCTTCTTTTACCGATTATGGCTATCCTAAGTGTGTGCTTTTTTGTAAAACCAGTTTGGGCGGATTCGGCTAAAGCGATTACCCTTCAGGACACTTCCACTTTCATTGGAACAAATAAAGTGAATGATATTGGCAATAATCACCAAAGCAATATCAAGACTACAATTTGGGCTTTTTCGACAAATCCGAGTCAGAAGAACGATGCTATTGTAGACTCTGATGTTACGCTAACAATTTACCTTGAAAATTCGCAGAACCAGAGAATTGGTGATCCGTATTTTATCACAATTCCTGCAAATGAATCTGCCGGCTCTGTAGATGTTATTTTTCCAACAAGTGGGCAATGGAAAATCTACGCTGAGGGCGTTATTAATAGTAAGAATGATAAGAAGCAAATAGCAGTTAATTATACGACCAACTTATTCTGGGTAGGGCTTCAACTGAATTTATCCCCCTCCGATGCTAGTGTGATTTCTGGCCAAACACAGCAGTTTACAGCGACTTTAAATTATCCGAATAATACTTCTAAAAATGTAAGTAACAGTGTTGCGTGGGCGAGTTCAGAGCCCAATTTTGCCACCATAGATTCTACGGGTTTGGCAACTGGGATCTCGCCAGGAACAGTAACCATAACTGCTACAGATCCATTTTCAGGGTTGATTACAGGGGCACAACTCGTAGTAAAACCTAATAGAGGATTCGAAATAATTCCGTCAACTTCAACGCTTAACGTTGGCGATACTCAAGAATTTCGAGCATACTACTTTTATTACGATGGAAATAATCGAGTGACTAAGGATGTATCAGATTTAACGATTTGGTGGTCTTCTGATCCATCAATAGTAAAAATTAATTCATTTAATTTATCTTTGGGGAAAACGGCTTCTGCAACGGCTATAAAGCCTGGGACAAGTACGATCAATGCGTATTGTTTTTATATTGATATTGGGTCATGGACTTCTGATATGGGAACTGCTACAACGTCTCTTTCAGTTGAGCAATTGACAATTATCCCTTCTGAACCTCAGACGATCGATATAGGGAAAACTCTGCAATACCAAGTAACGCTAACTGATTCTAATCTCCAAACTCAAGATGTCACAAATTCTGCCCAATGGACAAGCTCGAATTTATCGGTTGCGAGTGTAACCAATGTGGACAATAAAGTGTTGGCTACGGGTTTATCGCCCGGTGAAACAACGATAACTGTAACCTACAATGGAATGAGTGCCTCTGCTGACCTCAAGGTAGAGCAGTTAGAGATTATCCCTCAAAATCAAACGATTAATATAAATGATCCGCTGCAATACGCTGCAAAAATAACTCATTATGATCTGCAGACCGAAGAGGTCACCAATTCTGCTCAATGGACTAGCTCAGTTCCAACGGTTGCGATTATAGACAATGAAAATAAAAAAGGCTTAGCAACAGGTCTATCGGCCGGGACCACAACGATCACTGCATCCTACAATGGAATGAGTGCTTCTACAACCTTGATTGTTCAGAAAGCGCAAACCCTCGACCATTTCGGCTTCATTAGTACTCCGAGTTTAAAGCTCCGGTACGATGTAGATCCGGCAAATGCTTATCAATCAACCTGGTCATATCTCGGGGAGCCCATGCTTCTTGACGTATACTTACAGGCTTATACAAAAGCTGGAGCTCCCATCAAAGATTATGTTTGGGATACCACGTGGTTTGGAAGTGCTGCGAATTGGGATATTGCCTGTTTTGATCCACTAACGCTTGTTAATCCTTCTTATTTTAGATATTCTATGCTCAGTAGTCCTACTATTGATGGGAATTCAATATTGCATGTGCAGTTCGTCATTTATCAGGATGATGCCATTAAAGAGAAGGTCATCCGCAATGTAAGTCTAACTGTAAAACCGAAGGATAGGCCGGATGTTACGCCTTTGGCACCAACGCAAGCTGCGGTGCAGAATCAAGGGACAACATTTACCTTATATGGTGGGCAGATTCGTGTTGCCCAGGATTATTTCTACCAATCTATTGGTAACGCTCAAGTGTATGTGGAAAAATATGATGATAGTCAAGGTAAATTTGTTCAGAACCAAGAAGATTCTCAGACCTCAGTGAGTACATGGGATTTAAGTGGGACAACAGTTTCGACACCCGATTTTAAATTCCGAGCGGGAAGTGGCGTGGTTACTGTTAGCAGTGAGGCTAGTAATGTGACGAAAACGCTTACACCAACAGGCATTCCCTCGTATTTGAAATCAGTTTCAGGTATCTTAACATGGGGGCAAATTGTCAAATACCCTCCTCCTCAGCAAGTTGAGGGGCCAGTTTGGGAGAAGGAACTTCTCCCTTAAGGATATCTAGCTTTATAGAGGAGATTAAGCATCTTGAAGAAGAAAAAGTGGGTCGCCTTCGTGCGCGGAAATCGTTGGGTGATCGCTAAAGTGAAAGTAGCGCAGCGTAAAACGACCCTGAATATTTTAGCTCTAAGTGAATATGAGCAAGAAGAAGCGGAGTCGCCAGTCTCTAAAATTCTAAAACTGAGGACGTGGCTTAAAAAGAAAAAAGTACCGCTCAAGAAATTAGAGTTCACCTTATCTTGCCCAGGTGTGATCACGCGGATGATTACTCTGCCTGTGCTTTCTGACAAAGATTTAGAGAAATTGTTGACTGAACAGGTTGCGCAATATTTTACGGTCAATATTGAAGATTATTTGGTGGATTACCGGATTGTTGAGCAGATCGAGGATGAGGGACAAAAACGACTCAAGGTTCTTGTCACCGCCTTACCGAAGTATCATTGGGAACCGATGTGGACGATGTGGCAAGAAGTTGGGCTGGAACCGAAAGTCGTCGACTTAGCGTCAGATTGTTTAGCTCGGCTGTATGCTCGGTTAAGCAGGCGAACCCTGAAAAAAAATTCTGGGGAGCAACCCAAAGATTTGGCCATCGTAGATATCAACTCGGATGGGGTTGAATTTCTTTTGCTGGAACATGGAGTTTTCTTCCTCTATTCAGATTTAGCGGCAGATCTAGCAGAGTTGCCACAATATCTAGAAGAAACCCCGCAGGATCCTGAACAAGCAGAGCGTGTTCAGTTGGAATTGGCACAGACGTTTAGTCCAGTTTTTAGAACCTTAGCGGAATTCTTAAGTTTTTTTGCCATGCGACACTTTGGAAAAAACGTGGATGAAATTTATCTCACCGGAGAATTAGCCCCTTTACCGTATCTAGCGGAACTCTTTGAGACGGAATTAGAAATTCCCACACATTTAGGATTCATAGATGAATGGAAACCTTCCTATGGCAGAAAAGTGAAGTTCTCCGAAAACGGTTGGGTAAAGTATGGCAGCCTGTATGGGTTAGCCTTGCGGGAGGACTAAATGCGAGAAAATAAGGATTTTAATTTTGCACTACGCTGGGAACAGATTCAAGCTCTTCAAAGCGGAGTCCATCAGGCACGTCGGAAACGCCGGATTATTTTGCGAATTGGGGGAGGAGTTCTTGGGTTAGCTCTCTTGGGAAGTTTACCTTGGATTTGGTCGTATAAAATCCAATACGGCCTTAACGCCATGAATCAGAAAATCAGTGCTCTGAGCGAGGTTGATCAACAAGTTAAGAAGGTTGATGATCTCAAGGTTCAGATGCAAAATCAACAGCAAATGATTAACCTAGTTCAGCAGAATACGGTAGATCCTGGTCCCCTCCTCGAAAAGTTAAAGGATCTTCTTCCGGCAGGAACGACGATCTCTTCTTTTTCCCTGCAACCAGATAAAAGCGTCAAGATGACGCTCAGTGTACCGACTCCTGTCGATGTTGCGCGCTTCTGGCTTAGCTTCCAGAACTCGGGGTTGTTTGAAAAAGTCGATATTAAGACGGTTTCACTAGAGGATAAAATTCAGAAAATGTCTTTAGATCTTAAATTAAAGTAATGACCAAAATTAAACGGAATAGACAGACAGGTAGGTGAACTCGTCTGAAAAAGGAACAATTTGAGAAGGTAATCTTAGCAGGTATAGTAATCGCAGGCGTCATCTATGCCTACGTGACTTATCTTTTTTTACCTCAGTGGGCGACTTTGCAAGCGCAAAGCCAAGAGCTGACAAAACGAGAAGCTTATTATCAAAAATTACAGGAGGCTCAGTCTAATCTTCCCCAACTTCAGAAAGAGGCTCAGGGTTTACAGAGCAAAATGCAACAGCAGAGTACACAGATGCATGGGAAGCTAGACAATGCCCAACTCCTAGTCGATTTATATGTCTTAGCGAAACAAGAGGGGGTGAATCCTCAATCGTTAACTTTTGATAGTGTTCAAAATATAGAAAGTTATCAAGAGATCAATATGAGCTTTACGTGTGAGGGTTCACCCGCTTCTGTACTTACCCTCATCCAAAATTTACAGCAAGGGTCCTCTCTCCGAGTTGCGGTAAGAGGTGTTAATTTGTCAACACAAAAAGGGGTAATGAAAGCGGAGCTGAAACTCGCAGCCTACTCCAGTCCAAGTTCGAGCTTGACTCCTGGCACCAAGCCCGCTTTTATGAAATCATCATTCGGGGTCGATTCGCCGGCGAAAATGTTTACCCCATAAGCTGATCTCAAAAAGTACTGAAAATTCTCAATGGGAAAAGCAGAATTCCCCCTCTCAGCGCATAGAAATTAAAACAAGGCGCGAAAGGGGTGGGACAACATGTTGACGGAAATCTTAGCGGTCAGTATTGCTTTATCAGTGCTTAAAGGGGTAACCCTTCTTGTATCGTATATTAATAATAATGCATTTCCCCAGCCTCTGAATGAAGTGGACGAAGCCCGCTATCTACAAATTCTACGAGCAATCAAAAGTCCGGATTGTGAGGTGAAAGATTTAAGGCAGGTCGAACATGCCCGGAATGAACTCGTTGAGCATAATCTCCGTTTGGTGGCCCATCTTGTGAAGAAGTTCGATGGCACTGGGGAAGACAGTGATGATTTAATTTCGATCGGTACGATTGGCTTAATTAAGGGAATTGATACCTTTAATCCGGCGAAGGGGACGAAATTGGCGACCTATGCCGCTCGCTGCATTGAGAACGAAATTCTGATGCATCTGCGGTCTCTTAAGAAGTCGCGCGGAGAAGTTTCAATCTACGATCCAATTGGGGTTGATAAGGAAGGTAATGAAATTTCGCTGATGGACGTTTTAGCCTCACAGGGCGAAGCGATCTCGGATAAAGTGGAAAACGAATTTGAACAACGTGCCCTTTTGGATAAAGTAAAAAAGCTCACCCGTCGGGAGCGCTTGGTGCTTGAGCTTCGCTACGGGCTGATGAACAATCCACGCAGGACTCAACGTGAGATCGCGAGAGCTTTAGGCATATCCCGTTCATATGTCTCGAGAATAGAAAAGAAAGCTATTCAAAAGCTCATGATTGAAATGGAAGATCATAATCCTAGAAAATAATCAGGGGATAGAGTAAGTCAGGCGGTATAGCCTGGCTTACTCTATCCCATCTACCATCGTTGTCGATAACAATCTATTTTATGAACGATATTCAAGGATTGACTTAAAGAAGAAAATTGATTAAACTTAAAAAAGAGTAGAATATTCAGTTTATTATGGGAATGGAAGTTATCGATAGTTCAGAGGGGTGGGACTTTGTTGCGAAAGGTTAACCCGGGGCATATTTCAGCTTTAATAGATCTCGTTAATCATGGACCGTATTTTGAACTCTTATCAATGGTCATTAAAGACTTAGGTGTGGGGTACTGCCTCTTAGAAGTTGATTTAGAAAGAAAACATCATAATCCCTTTGGTGCTACTCATGGCGGAGTTTATGCTTCAGTAGTGGATACTGCCGCATATTGGTCAACCTATTGTGAACAGGATGAAGATACTGGATTAGTTTCGTTGGATCTTAAAATGAACTATTTAGCCCCAATCAGCTCCGGTAAAATCCTTGTTAAGGGGAAAAAAATCAAGGTCGGCAAAACGATAAGTTTAGCGGAAGCGGCAGTCACCAATCTTGAAGGGAGAATTCTGGCCCAGGGAACATCAACTTTGATGATCACTCCAGGCATGCAAACGATCAATCAAGCTATTGGATTATCACAGGGAGAGAGTTTACCTCCTAAATTCATCGACTAAAAGATACCAATGGACTTGTAAATGATTTAACGAGAAGAGGGGTAGAAAATGAAGAAAATTCTAGGTCTAGTGGCTTCTCAACGCAAGCTCGCCAATGGTGAAATTCTGACCAAAGAGGTGGCGGCTGCGGCTGGAGAGGATTGTCAATTGGAGCTCATCAGATTGGCTGATCTAAAGTTGGATCTATGCCGCGGATGTTATACTTGCCTGATACCCGGTAAACAATGTTCCCAAAATGATGACCTGTATTTTTTGTTAGAAAAGATAAAAGCTGCCGACGGAATCATTCTTTCCGCTCCTTGTTATGTTCTTGGGCCTGCTGCAGTGACCAAAGTGTTGGCGGATCGCATGATTGCCCTGACTCAATATATCGATGATTTGTGGGGCAAGCCCTGTGTGGTTATCGCTACTTATGGCATCGAGGGATGGGACGGCTATACGTTAACCGCGCTTAACGCCATGGCCAGGTTCATGGGATTTGGGCTGAAAGACAGTCATGCGTTCTTTGGAGCTTTACCTGGTGAAGGAATTATAAGTTCTGAAGCCTTATCCCGAGTTCAGGAAATGGGTCAATCTTTGTTTGGCGAAGCGCGACAAGCCAAGCGAGGAGAGTGTCCAACGTGTTGGTCGGAAATATGGAAATTTCCCGAACCTACGACAGCAGTTTGCCCGATCTGTGGTCAATCAGCACGTCTGGTTCCAGGCGAAAAAGGGATCGAATGGATTTATGGTGATTCGCAGCGCATGTTTGATAAAGAGCATTTAAAGGAACATTTCCAGGGCTGGTTACGCGGCAAAGTTCAGGAATTCATTTCCCGCCGCAAGGAGTTGGCGGTAATACGAGATCCCTATAAAGGAAAGGATACCTGGCTTAGTCCTCCACAGGAGTAGTTCTGGTAATAATCGAATAGACCTAGGTTCCATGAACACTCCCTTTTTATCGGGAGTGTTTTTCATTAGAAAAGTTCAATGGGCTGTAAATAGTGCAGGAATAGAAGAGGGTAACGAAGAAATAATGACTATTCTAAAAACTTCACGAAAGACCAAAAGAGACCAGAAGCTACACGACCCAAATTTTGAAGAATAGAATATAGCCTAGAGATGTGAAAGTGAGCTTGCTACAGCTTGCGTGCTGGGATATAATAAGTAAAAACTGGCGACTTTGGGGGGTAACATGTTCGAACTATTTACACCCACCTTTCAAGCACAATCCTTGGATGACATATCCGTTGAACGATTGGCTGAGAGTGGAATTCATGGACTGATCATTGATTTAGATAATACCATGACCCCTTGGAATGACTTGGAGGTTGGGCCCAAAGTCGTCGAGTGGTTTGAAAAACTTCATGCAACGGGTATTAAAGCTTGTGTGGTATCGAATAACAAAAAGAAACAACGGGTAGCGGTCGTCGCCGAACGCTTAGGGATTCCTTTCATTTTTCGGGCGACTAAGCCGCGTCGGCGGGCATTTCGGGCGGGAATGAAGATCCTAGGTACTGGACAAAAGGATACGGTGGTCATTGGAGATCAACTGTTTACAGATATTATGGGAGGAAATCGCTTAGGCCTTTCGACCATTCTTGTCTTACCGATCAGTGATCGGGAGTTTATCGGTACGCGCTTGATGCGCATGGCCGAGCGGGTTCTCATCTGGTTCATCAAACGATTGACAACAGCTAAGCTCCATAGTCCAAAAGCCCGCTGATTGGAATAAGAAACGGAATGGGGTACCATTCCGTTTTGTTAAATTTATCGTCAAAAAATCGAAAGGAGAAGGGATTTTGGAAAAACATTTTGCGGTTATCGGCAATCCAATTGCACATTCCCTTTCTCCAGCGATGCATCGTGGAGGCTATCGAGAACTGGAATTAGAGGCTGATTATTTACGACTCCAGGTTGAACCCAGTGCGTTGTCCCAAGCGGTTCAAGGCTTGAAAGCTGTAGGCTTCACAGGGTGGAATGTTACAGTACCCTTTAAAGAACAGATTATTCCTTTGCTCGACGAGTTGACTCCTGAAGCCTTGGAAGCAGGCGCAGTTAACACCGTTAAAGTGCAAGAGGATGGACGATTACTCGGACATAACACGGATGGACAAGGGTTTATTCATTCGCTACAAGACGATTTAAAGTTAGAAAAAGGCATACAAGTTGTAATTTTAGGAGCGGGTGGAGCGGCGAAAGGAATCGCTATGGCGCTCTTGCCTTATGAAGTGAAAATCACCGTTTTAAATCGGACCCCAGAACGTGCTCAAAAACTTGTAGAGTTAATTAATAGCCATGGAGGGGAAGCGCTTGTCCAATCTTGGGGAAATGGAGACTGGCTTAAATCTGCTCAATTATTAATTCAAACGACATCTCTCGGTTTAAGACAGGAGAAGTATCCCTTTTCCCTAAAAGGAATTTCTGCGGAAACACTGGTTGTTGATATTATCTTTAATCCTTGGGAAACCCCATTTTTACGGGAAGCACGGGAGCTGGGCTGCCGTACGCTGAATGGAGCGGGAATGCTTCTTTACCAAGGTGCTCTCGCCTGGGAATTTTGGCTCGGGGGACAAGCCCCGGTTGAGGGTATGAAAAAAGGGTTATTGGAGGCGCTACCGAAAAAAGGATAGGGGGAGCTTTTGATGCTAAGCCGTTCACGTTCGGGCTATACCCTAATTGAGTTGCTGCTCGTGCTTGTCCTTCTTTCCGGCGCAGGCTTTGTTTTATTGGTAAAGCTGCCTGTCCAACAGAATGAACGAAATTTAGCATTAGCATCAACCCAACTTGTCCAGGAAATACGTGATACTCGCCAGGCAGCGCTTTCCGAGCGTACGTGGTACGAGGTTAAATTTTTCTATGCTGAGGGTTTTTATCGGATTACCCGCGAAGGCAAACCGCTTAAGGATATTTATCTGCCTAAGGGAGTAATTATGGAAAATGCCCCTGCAGATTTCAGATTTTATGCGTCGGGATCCCCGAATATCGGCGGGACAATTAATTTAAAGGCGGACAAATTAAAAAGGAATGTGATTATGATGCCCGTAACAGCCAGGGTTCGCGAAGAAATCGTGAATTGATCCAAAATTATAGAGCAGATCAACATAACTAAGCGGAGGGAATAGTGATGTTACGTTACTTAACAGCAGGAGAATCGCATGGGCCTAAACTGACCGGAATTGTGGAAGGGTTACCATCCGGGTTAACGCTTTCGAAGCAGGAAATCGACCGAGCGCTCCAGGAAAGACAAAAAGGTCCGGGCCGAGGCGGAAGAATGAAGATAGAGCAGGATGAAGTGCTTATTACGGCTGGTGTTCGTGGCGAATTGACGACAGGAGCCCCAATCGCGTTGGAAGTAAAGAACCGGGATTGGGCGAACTGGGAAAACGTAATGACCTCAGGAAAAGACGTAGATTGGGAGAGTAAGAAAGTACTAGCCCCGCGTCCAGGACATGCAGATCTAACAGGGTCACTTAAATATCGGACGGAGATACGGAATGTTTTGGAACGGGCAAGTGCGCGCGAGACTGCAATGCGGGTGGCTGTGGGTAATCTTGCTCGTCAGTTATTAACGGATTTAGGGGTTCAAATCCGTGGCCGTGTCGTTACCGTGGGATCCGTTGATCTACATTGGGAGAATACCGAACAAGAATGGGAGCGCGTAGCCCAGTCAGAATGGAAAGTCGGGGATTTGGACGGAGAACAGCGTTTATTTGAACAGCTTGCCGAGGCTAGGCGTTTAGGGGAATCTTTGGGTGGGATATTAGAGATTCAGGTTTTGAACCTGCCGGCTGGACTCGGTTCCTATGTTCAATGGGATCGTAAATTGGACGGAAGATTAGCACATGCTGTCTTATCGGTGCAGGCGATGAAAGGTGTTTCCTTTGGATTAGGCTTTGAGGCAGCGAAGCGTTTCGGCTCTGAGGTTCACGACCCGATTGTTTATTGTTCGGGCGAAGGGTATAAACGGACGCAGAACAATGCCGGAGGAATTGAAGGTGGAATGACCAATGGGGAGCCCGTGATCCTTCAAGCCGCGATGAAACCCATTCCCACTCTTTATCATCCTTTAAGAACGGTAAACCTGGAAACGAAGGCGGAAGTTCAGGCGAGCATTGAACGTAGTGATATTTGTGCTGTACCAGCTGCACTTGTTGTCTTAGAACACGTGGTTGCCTGGGAAATCACTCAAGCCGTTTTGGAGAAATTTCCAGCCGATACGATGCTCGAATTGAAAAGGGTTTGGCAGGAGTACCGCGAATATTTGAAATTACAGTAAAAGAGCAAGCTGGTTGAGAGTGGGGTTGAGGGCGTGAATATAGAAAATATAGTTTTAATTGGTTTTATGGGAACTGGAAAGACTTCGGTAGGTAAAAGGTTGGCTAAGCATTTGAACTGGGATTTTCTTGATACCGATGCTGCCATTGAAGAAATTAGCGAGATAAGTGTCCCGGAAATATTCCGCAAACATGGAGAAACGCGATTCCGCTCGGAAGAAACAGTTTTGATTAAACACTTGTTGGGACGGAAAAAGCTGGTCATTGCAACCGGTGGCGGTACCCCCTTGCAGCCAGAAAACTGGGAGGCCCTCTCTCAGCTCGGACTCATTATTGCGTTATTTGCACCCATTGATACCATTCTCGAGCGCATTGGGAATCGAAATGATCGTCCTCTCCTTAAAGCAGGCCGAGAAGAAGACCAACGGCTCTTGCTTTCTAGGCAGCCGATTTATAATCAAGCGGATCTCATTATTGACACTACAGAACTCGATATTGATGAAGTCGTCGATGAGATTCTTGGCAAAATCGAGGGGAGAATTAAAGATGAAACAAAAAATTGAGGTGGCCTCCTCGCGTCCCTATTCCATATTTTTAGGGACGACCCTCGAAGAGTTAGGCGCATACTTGGAGGAGAAAGTTGGCAGATCACAACATCTGCTCATTGTGACTCATCCCCAGGTCGGGGAATATTATTTGGAACGTTTACTCAAAGGGCTTTCAGCTTTTCGCTGTGATGTTTTAGTTGTTCCTCCCGGAGAAGAGGAAAAATCACTCGAACGGCTCAGCGCCTTAACTTCCGAAGCGGTTGCTTACGGTGCGGATCGCCATAGTGTGGTTCTTGCCCTTGGAGGTGGAGTTATTGGCGATCTCGCAGGTTTTTTTGCCAGTGTGTTTATGCGAGGAATTCGTTTCGTCCAGATCCCAACGACGTTACTCGCGCAAGTGGATAGCAGCATTGGTGGGAAAACAGCGGTCAATCATCCGGCTGGTAAGAACCTCTTAGGTGCTTTTTATCCCCCGCTTGTCGTGTGGACGGATTTTTCAACCCTACAAACGCTACCGTGGGAAGAAGTCCAAAATGGTCTGGCCGAAACGATCAAACATGCCGTGATTGCTGATCCTGAGCTTTTTTCCTTTTTGCAAAGCCATCAACCAGAAATCCTAGCTTGGACACCCGAAATTTACAAGGAGCTAACTGTGCGTTCTCTTCAAGTCAAAGTCAAATTAGTGATGGAAGATGAGAAGGAAAAGGGACAACGGATGCTTTTAAATTTAGGGCATAGTTTCGGACATGCGCTGGAGACGGAGGCTGCTTATCAGGAAATTTCCCATGGCCAAGGGGTCAGTATTGGCATGATCGCCGCGACTTATCTGGCCGAAGCACGAGGATTAATAAATCCGGAAGAGGTTAAGAGTATTTTGAACTTAGTCAAAGGCTTAGGGTTACCGGTCAGCATTCAGGGTAAAGATCCTGAAGTTCTCCTCCGCCTGATGGAAGCAGACAAGAAAAACCAAGATGGCCAGAAAGTTCTGATTCTGCCCGAGAAGATTGGTCATGCTTTAGTGGTACGAGACGCTCGTGATGAGGAGATTCTTCGGGCGTGGGAAAAGGTTATAACAGAATAGGAATTCATTGTATTCAAGTTTTGCCGCCTTTTAGGGCGGTTTTTTCTTACTAACAGAAAGTATAAGTTTTGGGCAGATAGCATAAGTGCAACCAGCGGTTTTCGCTTTCGCAAGCTCGGCGAAAGCCGGGTTTTCTTTATACTAACAGAAAGTATAAATTTGGGGGCAGGCAGATAGTATAAGTGCAACCAGCGGCTTTCATTCTCCTTGGTTAAACTATAGGTGGCTCTTGCCAACTTGAGAGGGTAAGGCAATGCTGAAGAGCAACCTGAGCGCTCGGTTGGTTTCTGCTGAAGGAAAGGGGAGCAACACAATATTTGTTCCCTTTCCTATTTATATTTCCAGCTACACGAAGTAAACGGCTTAACTATTACCGGATCTACGTGAATATTACGGTTTAAAGTTCCACCCGTTCGGAAGGTTGGTTCCAACTATTCCGGACGGATGTTCCAATGGTTCCGGGACGGAACCTTAGTGATTCGTTCACGATTAGCTTCACGTTGGGCAACGTATGGATTTACCCCAAATAGAATCAACCTTTCATAGGTTAATGAAGTAGCTCGTTTTAAAAATACTTTGGAAGCCGAATCCATAATAGGAATATCGCACAGTAACATCAGTCACTGCATACGTGGTAAAACAGATACTGCAGGCGGGTATGTGTAGGAAAGATTTTCTGTGTGAAGGTTACGGAGCTGTACAGATAAATAGTCTTAAAGGTGGTGCATAACCCTGAATCAGGGACTAGGCAGGGGAGGTTAAAAGACCATACCCTTGGCAGCCACTTTTAAATCACCTTAGATCTAGCTTCGCAAGATCATTTTTCGTCCAGGGATACCCATTTAAGCTTGGCTGATGTTTAAAATTCTAAATCTGCAGTTGAAATATTGTAATATAAACCGTAATCATTTATAATAATATTAATAAACAAAAATTCTAAAGGAGGAATAAAAATATGAAAACTGAATTAATCGAAGATAAAATCCTAAAATTAGATAAATTCTTTCGAGATGTAAATGCTAATAGTATGCCAGGGCATTCAGGAGCTGTATGGCCGGTAATCATACGGCTGACTTTTTATCAAAATGATTATAGATAAGTACATAAGTGATGAGATAGATATTTTCCTTTACCACTTTGGAATGTATCTGGTTTATAGTAGCGATGACCGCCATTATAGACAGGAAAAAGAGTTAGTGAATTAGAACAAGGAGTGTAGACCATGGCCACAGCTACAGTTCAGGTTAAAGCTTATGTGGGTACGAAAGAACTTAAAATTGCAATCGAAAAATACGCTGAAGCACTCGAAAAACCAGTTTGGGAAGTTATCGCTGAAACCTGGACGAAGATGCTGGCCAGTGGGAATTTTAATATTTCGGTGAATACACTTTATGAGGAATCCAGTGAAACTGGCATTGCTCGCCGAAAAAACCAGGCTCACCGATGTTTTAGTCTTACTATGCCCCCGGATCTGATATCATCGGTCGATGATATCCTTCTTAACCTTAAAAAAAAGAGTAATAAGCGTGGTATTAACCGCAGCTCATGGACACAGGAAGCCATTCGTCGTTATTTAGAACCTGAGCTGATTGTTCAAGGATACTTAGATATTTCTCAGTTTAAAGATAAACGCCAGGCCGCTATAAACCTAGTTACTTTTAGAGAAAGTCTAAAATTAAGTCGTTCGGAATTCCTAGATAAATATCTTACGGTAAACGGTCAGCTCTTGCTTAGTTATCCGCAGTATTCCGTGATTGAACGCATTGGGAAAGGGAATATCGACCGAATCTTAGACAGAATATCTGTAGTAACAGAGAATAATATTAATAAAGATGCTTTCTATCAAGCCCCTCCGGACTTCAATAAATATCTAAATAAACTTTAAAAGGAGTTGAGTTTATGCCCATCCCTCATCAAACGGATAAAAAATATACGTATGCAGATTATTTAACCTGGCCAGAAAATGAACGCTGGGAAATCATCGATGGAACTGCTTATATGCAATCAGCTCCAACCTGGCAGCATCAAAGCATATCCAGAGAATTACTGTTACAGTTTGGTGAGTATTTGCGTAATAGACCATGCCAGGTCTTTGCAGCACCCTTCGATTTAAGATTACCTGAATCTGAGGAAAAGGATGAGGATGTTACTAGCGTCCTCCAGCCGGATATTACTATAGTGTGCGATTCCTCCAAGCTGAAAGGAACGGGCTATTACGGAACACCAGACCTGATCATTGAAATCATCTCCCCGTCCACTGGCAAAATGGACCGGCTCTATAAGTTCAATAAGTATGAAAAAGCCGGCGTTAAAGAGTATTGGATTGTGGAACCAGAGAACAAGCTTGTGAGTGTATTTATCCAGCAGGAAAATCAAAGATACGGTAGACCCGATGTATATTCAGAAGAAGACAAAATTAAAGTAAGCATTTTTCCAGATCTCGTAATTGATTTAAAACCCGTTTTTGGATATACGGATTGAAACATCTTCAATCAATATCAATAATTCGTTCTCTTGTTAAAAGAGAACTTTTTTTTATACTAACAGAAAGTATAAATTTTTGGCAGATAAACTCTAAGTGCAACCAGCGGTTTTCGCTTTCCTACGATGCACGTAGTTAAGTCCGGCAGGATAAGGCGACTAAGGCCATCGCTTTGGCGCTGGCCAAGTCTTCTTTATCGCAAAGCTCGGCGAAAGCCGGGTTTTCTTTATACTAACAGAAAGTATAAGTTTTGGGCAGATAGCATAAGTGCAACTAAGGCTTCCGCCTACGCTAGAAGCTTGGCGCAAGCCAAGTTTTCTTTAACATTCAAGCGAACATGGGTTCTACTGATCTATGATCAGATTCCCTTATTTTGTGTTTAATTTCGACACGAGTGCGGATATGTCGCAGAAATATGTTTTAAAACTAGGGAGTATAACTTATCTTTAAAGAATGAGATAAATTATGTCGAAGGTCACTTAAAAAAAGAGGAATACGAGCAGAGATAGGTAAATAGTAAATTACAACATCTTGGAAAGTCAAATTATACATAAATGACGAGGCTAACGTCGAGTAGAGGTGAGATGATGAAGATTAAGCAGGTGGAAGTGGCTTCGCAAATGAATGATGTAGCGGTAGAAGAATTCGTTAAGAATTCGAGGCGCGCAACTTGCGCGGCAGCAAAGTCCGCTGGCTTTACGCTACTTGAAGTGTTACTTACGCTTACGGTTTTTGGGATGATTCTTGCTCAAGTTACACCGAAATATGGTTCCTCCATACTTTTCTCTCGGGATCAAGCACAGCAAGCTAACTCGATACGAATCAAGGGAGCAGTTGAAATTTATCGATTGGATACCGGAGTTTTTCCGAACCGTCTGGAAGATCTGGTTTCTTCACCGCCGGAGGTTCATGGGTGGCGTGGCCCTTATCTTGAAAAGATCCCCCTTCAGCCGGATGGACAACCCTATTTCTTGGATGCGCAGGGACGCGTAGGAACTTAAGCAATGCAGAGTGAAAAGAAGTGGGAAAGAAGAAAAAATGGTTTTGTCTTAATCGATGTGCTTATCGCCCTATTCCTTTGGACAATGAGTTTCGCAGCACTTTATGGCTTAACTGAAGGGGCTAGTCAAAATTCTCGAGATGCTTTGGTGACTACAGAAGCAGCTAATCTGGCCCAAAATCTTATGGAACAGCTTTCAGCTCATCCCTGGCCGGAGAATTTCGCGGAAGGAAAATGTATACCCGGAGGTAAGGTGCAAGGCTCGGAAAACGGATTTCAATGGAGTATCCAATCCACCTGGGAATCAGAAAATGTTCTTTTGAAAGTAACAACTCAAGTGACCTGGCCGAAAAAAGGACACCTATCCACGTATGACTTAACCACGTTGTATTATTTAGAGTAGACATTCATGCCAGTGCACAGCATCAGCAGAGGATGAAAAGTTGATGGTCGTGTAGCTTCTCGCACATCCGTTTACTTAGCCGCTCCTGGGCTGGCACATTTGCTTCCGTGGGAGCTCTGCCAAACCATAGGGTATTACCTGAAGTGAACCACTGGCGCCGCTAACCCACGAAAGCTTTGTGCGCCTGAACACCCCTCCGCGAAATCGTTCACTTTTGTGCGAAAAACTACGCTTTGGGGTCATAGCTATCCTAGTGGACTTTTCAGGTTAGAAGGAGCTGAAAGTAAGGGAATGGCTACAACAAAGAAGCCTAACAAAGAAGTCAAGGATTGGGGATTTTCTCTGACTGAGGTGCTGGTCGCACTGGTTGTGATTGGAATTATTTTAACGTTTTCTTTGCGCTTGTTTACTGAACAATGGCGTCTAACGCGAGAAGTCAAAGATCAGATGGAAGCTCATTTCGCTGTTTTAAATGCAGGACGAACTGTTCTTGATGACATCCGGGCAGCGCAGACCGTTGACTGGGACAATAACGGGGTTCTCCGTATCTTGCCCTGGACTCAGGGGGCAAGTCACGATTTCTACTATATTGCGGATAAAGATTATGATGGAGTTAAAGATTTGTATTTAGAACATAAAGGGGTACCCAATCCAGTCACTAGCCGAATTATCAGCTGGAAATGTACGAAAGGAGAGGCAGGATTGTGGACAGTAACGCTTCAAGCGCAGGTCGGTCAGCAAACCGTAAATTGGACGGGAAAAAGCCGCCAGCGGACCTTTCTTCCGCCCCAACTGTAAGTTTGCGAGAAAAAGGATTTGCAACGCTTCTTATCCTTCTCCTTTTTTCAGCGTTCGCAACGTTTGGGTTAGAAGCCTATCTTAAAGCCCAATCCGAAAATCGGATGGCTAAGAGAGAAGCGTTAAGCCGTCAAGCCGTTTATGCTTCAGAGGGCGGGCTGGAGTGGGCAAAATCAGAACTTATCATAAATCCTGTGTTTACCGGGGGAAAACGCACGATAGGAGAAGGAACGGTGGTTATCAAGGTCACGGTAGGAGAAGGGGGGTATTGGGTAACTTCTGATGCTCAAAATGGTTTAGTTCGTCGGAAGATTCAGGTTTTCTTATCTCCAGATTCTCTGGATCCTGGCCACTGGATTATGTCTCAATATCAGGAAATCTATCAGTAAGTTACACGAGAACGGCAGTGGATATTAAGGGCTGGTATCATCAAAAGAAAGAAAAGCCATGGAAAAGTGAAGAATCGAGCATAAAAGAGGAATCATCTTGGGGAAAACAGCTTAGAGGCAGAGAACGATCAGGACGTTATTTAGGGGAGGGCGGTTTTGGCAAGTTCTTGCTGGATCACGGAAAAATTGACTCGGGTCAACTTTCACACGTTTTGAAAAGCCAACAGCAGTCACAAGAACGGCTTGGCCAATGTCTGGTTAGGGAGGGTTTCTTGGAACAGGAGGAGATGTTCCAAGCCTTAAGTTCTTATTTAGGGGTCCCTCGGATTAGACTGACCGGAGTCGAAATCGATCCGGGTATTGCCAAGCTGATCCAAGAGGAAATGGCTTGGCGTTATACGTTGATACCGCTGAAGCTTCAGACGGGTATGCTGCAGGTAGCCATGGTGGATCCGGGCAATCTGCAAGTGATTGACAATATTCGAGTTTTAACGGGGTATCAAGTTGAGCCCTTTTTGGCCGATCAGGATGAGATTGAGGCAGCTATCCGTAAATATGTCACTGTCGAAAATTCAGTTGCCCAATTAGCCTCCAGCCAAAAAGAAGATTTGAAACAAGAGCCTTTAGGTTTTGAACACTTGGGAGACCTCGATGACGATGCCCCAACCGTACGGCTCGTAGATTCCTTACTAATGGAAGCAGTTTCCTTAGGGGCCAGTGATGTCCATTGGGAGCCGGGAGAAAAAGAATTCGTCGTCCGTTATCGAATTGATGGATGTTTGGAAACGCGACAGAAATTTCCTTTAGCGGTAGCTCGGAACCTGATTGCTCGCTTGAAAGTCATGTCACGTATGGATGTCGCGGAGAAACGCTTACCTCAAGATGGAAGAACGGAATTAACCGTCGCCGGTAAGCGGATTGATTTGAGGCTGTCTTCCCTGCCAACGGTGCATGGGGAAAAAGTTGTTGTCCGGCTGCTTAATCCGGATACGGCCCAGCGAACGTTGCAGCAGTTAGGGATGAGTTCAGAAGTTGAAGAAGGAATGAGGTTTTTACTCAAACAACCCCATGGAATTATTCTCGTGGTTGGACCGACGGGGAGCGGCAAAACGACAACCCTCTATGCACTTCTTCGAGAATTAACCTCAGAGAAACTGAACATCGTTTCCATTGAAGATCCTGTTGAATACCGCTTGCCTGGTGTTGTCCACGTTCAAGTCCATGCTCGTATTGGTCTAACTTTTGCAAAGGGATTGCGAGCGATTCTTAGGCAAGACCCTGATGTGATCATGATCGGAGAAATCCGGGATGAAGAGACCGCGCGAATTGCGATTGCAGCAGCCTTGACTGGACATTTAGTCCTTTCGACGCTGCATACCAATACGGCGGCTGAAGCCTTAACGCGGTTGATGGATATGGGTATCGAGCCCTATTTATTAGGGGGCGCAATCCGGGGAGTGCTTTCGCAACGTCTCGTCCGAAGAGTGTGTGAGGAATGCAAAGAAACTCGAGCCTTAAGCGCGGTTGAACTCAATTCGCTAGGGTTTGATGAAACCTTTGGCGAGATTTATCAAGCTAAGGGCTGCCCTAGTTGTCGGGGAAACGGATATTTGGGGAGAATCGGTATTCATGAATTATTATTTTATGATCATCAGATCAAGGATTTAGTATTAGCTCAGCAGAGTGCGCAGGAGATTGAGCGAGCTGCCTTAAATGCAGGAATGGTCACTCTGTACCAAGACGGATTAAACAAGGTTAGGGAAGGGTTAACAACACTAGAAGAAGTTTGGAGTGTAGCCAATGATCAGTATTGAATCGTTACTTCAATTAGCGGTCGAACACAAAGCATCAGATATTCATTTGACGGTCGAAAGTCCTCCGGTTTTCCGAATCGATGGTTTTTTAACTCCCTTCGGGGAGGAAAAATTGGCCGCTCAGGAGCTCGAACAATTAGCCAATTCCCTGATGAAGGAGAGTCAAGCACAACGCTTTTTAGAACAGGGTGAACTCGATTTTTCCTATAGTCTTTCGGGAGTAGGACGTTTTCGGGTGAATGCGTTTCGACAACGGGGTTCAGTAGCTGTCGTCATCAGGATTATTCCTTTTACTGTCCCTACTCCCGAAAGTTTGGGATTACCTCCGGTTTGCATTGAGTTAGCCAAACTTGAAAAAGGGTTAGTTTTAGTGACGGGTCCCACGGGTAGTGGTAAATCGACAACCTTAGCCTCGATGATCGACTATATTAACCGGACGCGTTCCGCCCATATAGTGACAATTGAGGATCCGATTGAATATCTTCACCAGCATCGGTTAAGCCTCGTCAATCAACGCGAAATTGGCAATGATACTTTTTCTTTTGCCAGCGCCCTCCGTTCAGTTTTACGTCAGGATCCGGATGTAATCCTTGTGGGGGAAATGCGGGATTTAGAGACGATAAGTACAGCAGTGACTGCGGCCGAAACCGGCCATTTGGTCTTCAGTACCCTTCATACAAATGATGTGACTCAGTCGGTAGATCGGATGATTGACGTTTTTCCGCCTTATCAACAACAACAAATCCGGGTTCAGCTTGCGGCGGTGTTACAGGGAGTTTTAGCACAGCAACTCTTGCCCCGGGCTGACCGACAAGGTCGAGTAGCTGCCTTCGAAATTTTAATGGTGACCCAAGCCGTCCGCAATTTAATTCGCGAGGGCAAAAACCATCAGTTGCCAACCGTGATTCAAACGGGAGGTAAACTAGGGATGCAGACCATGGAAAAAGGAATTCAGGATTTAGCACGGAAGGGCTTGATTTCGCCGGAGTTAGCGCAGGAGAAGTTACAGGCGCTGGGGCGCTAAAGAGGAGTATGCGGGATGGAGGTTCGAGAATATTCTTGGAAGGCGGCTGATGCTGAAGGCCGAATCATTCAAGGCACCTGGCAAGGAACGGGCTTAGCCGAAATCAGACGGCGTTTATTTTTCGAAGGCTATTATCCCCTTCGGATTCGTTCTTCCAATAGACTTATGGAGCTTCTTTCTGCACTTCAGGCCTTTGATTTTCGCTGGAATTCTCTTCGGTTTTGGGCGAACCTCACTCAACGCTTAGGAATGCTTCTCGAAGCGGGAATCCCGATTATCTCTGCTCTTGAGCTGATGACTCTTCAAGAACGAAGAAAGGCGAGGCCGGGTCCCCAGACGAATTGGGGGGAGGTAAAAGGATTTATCGAAGCCGGTCTGGCGCTTTCGGAAGCTTTGGATTACATTAAGCCACCCCCTACTCAAACCATCCGGGCCTTAATTCGAGCAGGTGAACAAGCCGGTAAATTATCCGAGATTTTGAATCAACTAGCGCGAGATCTAGAAGAGGAGTACCAATTTCGTCATAAGATTCAAGAAACTTTAGCTTATCCTGGTTTTCTCTTCGTTTTAGCACTTGTCGTTATTTTTGTACTTGGTATTTTCGTCTTACCTGTTTATGAACAGATTTTCAGCAATTTGGATAGCTCCTTGCCTATCATGACTCAAGTCATTTTTACGGTTGCTCGCAGGCTACCGTTCATCATTAGTCTGATACTCGCAGGTGTTTTGGGGGGAATAGCTTTCTTACGTCTGAAGCATGGAAAAGGCTGGAGAGAAAAAGGAGCTGAATTTTTGGGATGGACGCCTTTGTGGGGATCACTTTATAAACAAAGTGACCAGGTTCAGTTTTTCAGAATCCTTGGAACCTTGATGGAGGCTGGCATTCCTCTAGCAGATGCTTTGAACCTTGCCCAAGAAACGGTGCGTCTACCCGCCATGAAAGGAAAAATTCGGGAACTGATTCACGCGACCCGTGAAGGAAGACGTCTTTCCCTAATACTCCAGTCTGACTCGTTTTTCCCGCCTGATGTGGCTCTCCTTTGGGCAATCGGTGAGGAGTCGGGTCAATTGAGTACAATTCTGCAACATTTGGCCAAGATGACGCGACGGGACTTAGAAGAAAAAATGGAACGATTAACTTCGATCTTAGGTCCAGTATTAGTGATGGGGATGGCAGCAATCATCGGAGCAGTGGCAATTGGAGTGATGATGCCTATTTTCGATGTCGGGACGAAAATTCAATAAAAATGGAGGATAGGGGAAAATGGACAAACAGGAGGGGGTTGAACGGGAAGGGTTTACCTTAGTTGAAGTCCTGATGGTGGTTGTCATACTTTCGATTATGGCCGCGATCACCATTCCCAAAATCAGCTCAAGCTCAGACCTAGCTCGTAAAAATGCGGACATTGCCACGGCTCATCAAGTGAAGACCGCCTTAGACCGCTATCAGGCGGAAAATGGAATCTATCCGAAATCGACCGTGGAACTTTCCGCACCTGAGGGTATGGTAATAGCCACAGTCACTAATTTCATTCCTAAGTACATTAGCAAATTAGATAAATCGACCACTCAGCAGAGAACAGATGATACCAAAAAAGGATTTGGGGTAACAACTCTTGGTACAGATGGACAAATACCTACTACAACCACAACTCCACCTACTCATTTAATCATGATTTATCTTTCAACAGATGGTTCGGGAGCTGAGGTGCGGGCATACAACTCTGAGTTAAAAGAGGTACTCTGGACTTCAAGTAATTAGAAGTTTATAACATGAACAAATGAGGTAAAAATGTGGACAAGATGATTGTTAGCTTGTTTTGGGGAATTTTCGGTCTTATCATCGGTAGTTTTTTAAACGTCGTTATTTATCGGGTACCCCGAGGTGAATCCATTGTCAAACCGCGCTCGCACTGTCCTCAATGTGACCATTTTCTAAAAGCCTGGGAGTTAGTTCCCATCTTCAGTTTTCTGGTACTCCGTGGGCGGTGCCATACGTGCGGTTCCAAAATATCTTGGCGTTATCCTGGAGTCGAACTTCTGACGGGTTTGCTGTTTTTTCTCTGGGCATGGACGAACCCTACGGAAACCCTCCTTGTGCTTTGGGTTCATTTTACTATTTTGGCTGTTCTCTTGGCCTTAGCACTCATTGATAAGGATACCTTTCGCCTACCAGATGTCCTGACACTTCCTCTACTCTTCCTTGGAATCGGGTCCTCTCTGTTCCTCCCGATGGGACTTTCTGGAGCAGAAAGCCTTGCCTCAGCGATCGGAGCAGGGGGCGTTTTCTGGTTGATCGCTAAAATTTATCCTCAGGGGATGGGTTTAGGGGATGTTAAACTGATCGCCGGAATGGGTGCTTTTCTGGGATTTCCCAAAATCTTGCTTGCCCTTTTTATTGCGAGTTTGCTTGGTTCGATCTTGGGGCTTCTGGGGATGGTTTTTCGACGCAGAAAATTTCGAACGCAGATCCCTTTTGGACCGTTCTTAGCACTAGGCGCTTGTGCTGCCTTATTTGGAGGAGATTGGCTTATTCAAGCATATCTTACCCAATTCTAAATCAGGATGAAAAGGAGTGGGCTTATGTCCGGAATGCAGGTTTGTCTGGAGTTGACTGAACAGGAACTTCATATTCTCTTGTTTTACCCGGAAACAAGTCAGGGTAAGCTTGTCAATCTGAATCAGGTCAGGTTTGACTCCCGTCCGATTCCTGGAGGATGGCTTGAACAAGGTCAAGTCCGTGGTCAAACCTTAACGGAACTTTTGAATGATTTTCGCGTAGTGCATAAAATCCCTGTCAATACGCCAACCCGGCTAGCTATTCCGCTGGTCAATGGATTTATTCGGGAATACCAACTTCCTTGGATTGCTCTCCGCCACAGGGAGGCGGCGATTCAGTATCTGACCAAGGAAGAGACTCCCATTCCCCAAAACAACCAAGTGATCGGGTATACCGTATCCGAGGAAAATAAGAAGTCGAACGTGATGATGGTCAGCTTGGGTGGGACGCGGCGCTCCACCCTCGAGAGTATTCTTCAAGCGCTGAGGGGAGCTGGTTTTCAACCGACTACTGTTGAATTTTCGGTGACCGCCTTAGGAAACGCCTTAACTCTCAAGCCCCAGGAACGTTACTTATACCTAAGTGAAACACGTGGGGGAATCCAAATTATCTTGTATCGTGGAATCCTTCCAGAGCTAACGCGATTCTTTCCGGTCCTTCCGGGTAGTGATCCCGAGGAATGGATTACGGAAATCACGCGCATTTTTGGACTTATGGACTCGGAAGAGCATATATGCCGCATTTTTACATGGGGAAGAAGTTCAGCGCATATCGCGCAAAGATTACTTAAAGTAGAATTTCCTGGGCTGGATCAGACGACCGAGATTTCACCAATCAAACAATTAGCTGAGAAGTGGCCTTGGCGAGAAAGTCTCCCCCAACAGGTTCTCCCGTGCTTACCTTGCTTGGGGTTAGCGTTAGAAAGCGGCTCGCAGGGTAAGAACCAAAACGTAAATCTTCTCTCTGAATATCTTGAGCAAGGAAGAAAAGAACAGCGGAAACGTATTGCTTTAGGGATTGTGTTGGGTTTTCTCCTCAGTGGTTTCGGAATTTGGTTTCAAGAAAAACAACAACTTGAAGTCTTAGGTGATGAAGTTGATGGGCTTAAGACAAGAACAGTAAGCTTGCAGACTCAGGAGCAAAACGAAACTCAGTTAGTTAACGCCTGGAAGGAAGTGAAAGGTGCGAAACTAGGAATTTCCGCTCCTTTGATCTCACTTCAAGGCTTACTGAGTGAAGGTTTAAGCTTTGAGCAGCTTGAATATAAAGAAGAAACACTGACACTACAAGGAACGGCAGAACGGGCAGACCAAATTGAACAATTCCTCAGAGAATTGCAATCTCAAACCTGGGGCAATGTTAGTCTACGCGAATATCGTCAAGAAAAACCCGCCCTGATCAATTTTACGGTGACGGCTATTCGTTTAAAAAGCTAAACTCCAGCTAAGAGGTATCGGGTATCGGGTAATTGAGGTGAGAGTTATGTTAGGAGTGGAAAATCATTACCTAAAATATCTAGGAGTCGTGGGCGGGGCTCTTTTCTTAACGGGTATGATCTACTGGCCGCTTTATGGAAATGTGCAGGAACTGAAGGTTGAGAAACACTATTGGCAAGCGCAAGTGGAGCTCCCGCGTCCTGTAGCTCAGAGCGCAAACCTTCCGAAGTTACTCGATTTTCCGACTACAATTGAAGAATGCCAAAGACTTTTTCAGGAGGGAAATGTTCAAGTGCTTGCGGTAAACTTAGACCGGATAGAGGCTGAGAGAAGGAATCCGACCAGCACAGACCAACTCTCAGGTCTAAGTTATGCACTTTTCCATTTTAAACTGAAGGGAAGCTGGGGTGGGATCGAAACGGGTTTTCAGCGTCTTGAAAATATCTCTAATCAAGCGATTCAGATTCAAGAGGTTCGGCTTAACCCCGAAGGCGGAGATGCGATTCTAAAGATTTATTTTTATGAACCTGACAAACCCATTCTACCATAAGATGGAAGGAAAGGGGGCGAACCCAATGGTAGAATACGTGATTCAGCGGGGAGATGACTTCTTTCGTCTTGCCCAACGACTTGGGGGAACCTGTGAGGATTGGATGCTTGCGAACCCTGGAATAAATCCCGTGACTCTTCAGATTGGTCAAAAAATTGTTCTGCCGGCACTCATGAGTTCCAATGCCCGTGAACAATATGCGGAAATTAGCGTAGACCAGGGAAACCAGTTTGCCGGAGATAAGCTGGATGACGTTGAAATGGAAATTGAAGGGGTTCGTTTTCGAATTAGGAGAATTGGAGAAAGCAGAGTGCCTCATGAAATTCATTTGCTTGTTCCCCGGACAGAGATCCGTAAAATCCAGCCCCAAGGGGAACAAGGACCGTGTGAGGTCCAGATTATGCTTAGTAATGTCGATATTGTGCATTCCCCCCGCTTGAGGGGTGAGGGAGGAGGAACGCAGGTTTCAACTGCCCCATCCTCTGGTCAAAACAGCGCATCTACTCAAAGTGATATTCAGGCTCAACAAAGTCAGTCTATTCAACCCAGTCAGCGATGGTGAGCGAAAATAAAGAAGAAAGCATCAAGTCGGGTGAGTTGAACGCTAACCCGGCTTATTTATTGGCTCAAAATGAGGAAAACTATGCGTAGCGTAAAATTTATGATAAAATTTTGTTGTGTTAAAGAAAGGGGTTAAGGGCATGAGCCGATTAGAACGAATTCGCCTGAAAATGCAGGAAGAAAAGTTAAATGCTTTTATTGTTGCCTCGCCGGAAAACCGTCGCTACATGAGTGGCTTTACGGGAACAAGCGCGATGTTGGTCATTACGCTTGAAAAAGCCTATTTACTTACGGATTTTCGATACATACAGCAGGCAACTGCGCAAGCCCCTGACTTCCAGGTTGTCAAGACTGGGTCAGATATCTATGCTTCGCTTACGGCATTGGCCTCAAATACGGGTAAAATCGGTTTTGAAGAAGAGTCTACGACCTATGCGGATTATCTAAACTTAAAAGAAGCACTTCCCCAAACAGAACTGATTCCACAATCCAAGATTTTGTCTGAACTGCGTTCCATCAAAGATGCGGGAGAACTAGAGCATATTCGCCAAGCCGTTAAAATTGCGGATGATGCTTTTGCGCATATTCTCCAATTCGTTGAAGTCGGACAAACGGAAGAAGAAATTTCCTTGGAACTTGAATTCGCGATGCGTCGTGCTGGCGCGAGCGGTGGGTCGTTTGATTTTATCGTTGCCTCTGGCTTACGTTCCTCAATGCCCCATGGCGTAGCGAGCTCGAAAAAGATCCAACAAGGTGAACTCTTGACGATGGATTTTGGAGCGATTTATCAAGGCTATTGTTCAGATATAACGCGGACCCTTTGTTTTGGCGAACCGACAGAGAAACAACGCGAAATTTACGAAATCGTTCTTCAAGCGCAGAAAGCTGGAATTGCCGCGATCAAACCCGGAATACCCGGTAAAGAAGTCGATGCAGTCGCCCGTAAAATCATTGCAGATGCTGGCTATGGCGATAATTTCGGGCATGGTCTAGGACATTCCGTAGGGCTAGCCATTCATGAAAATCCCCGTTTTAGCCTAAGCGAAGAACAGATCTTAGAACCAGGTATGGTTATCACGATCGAACCCGGAATTTATATCCCGGATTGGGGCGGTGTTCGCATCGAAGATATGGCTGTAATCACGGAAGCTGGGTGTGAGGTCTTGACACAAGCGCCTAAGGAGTTCATTATTATTGAGTAAAATTTTTTGATTTTGATGGGACAAGCTAAGCTAAGCTAAGATATTATATTATATTATTTATTTTAGGAGGAATAAGATTTTATGATTGCTACGAGCGACTTTAAGACAGGTCTTACGATCGAAATTGAGGGTGTTGTTTATACGATTGTTGACTTCCAACATGTTAAACCAGGAAAAGGTGCCGCCTTTGTTCGTACGAAACTAAAAAATTTGAAGACCGGTGGGGTTACCGAACGTAAATTTAATGCAAGTGAGAAAGTTGAGACGGCTCATGTTGAACGTCGTGAAATGCAATATCTCTATAAAGATGGAGAGCTTTATGTTGTCATGGACAATGAGAGCTATGAGCAAACGGGTCTAACTGTGGAACAAATTGGTGACGGTGTTAAATGGCTCAAAGAAAACATGAATTTAGGAATACTTCTCTATAACGGAACAGTCATTGGGGTTGATATCCCCAATACGGTACAACTGACCGTTGCTTCAACTGAACCCGGCGTAAAAGGAGATACGGCAACTGGGGGTTCTAAACCAGCAACGATGGAAACGGGAGCAATTGTGCAAGTTCCTTTCTTTGTCAATGAAGGAGAAGTCCTGATCATTGATACGCGCACAGGGAATTACGTGCAACGTGCTTAGTTAATATTTAATGGGTGGAATCGAAAAACCTCCTTCTGGGCAAGCTTTGTTTAAAGATTAGACGAGCTTCTCGGAGGAGGTTTTTTAGTTCATGAAACTTAATATTATTCCTTTAGGTGGAACAGGTGAGATCGGCAAAAATTTGCTTGTTTTTGAATACGAAGATTCGATTGTCGTGATCGATGGTGGGGTGAAGTTTCCGGATGACGAACTGTTAGGAATCGACTTGGTTATCCCTGATATCAGTTATCTTGAAAAGAGAAAGGAAAAGATCAAGGGGATCTTCGTTACCCATGGGCATGAGGATCATATTGGAGGATTGCCCTTTATCTTGCCGAAATTAAATGTTCCTGTTTATGCCACTTGCCTGACGATGGGGTTAGTACGTGCCAAATTGCAGGAACGGGGAGGGTATCCGGAATCTTTACTACGGGTGCTTGAGCCGGGTCAGCCCATTCAAGCTGGAGAATTTGAGGTGGAAGCTTTTCGCGTAACCCATAGCATCCCTGATTCGGTAGGATATTCTCTGCTGAGCCCGGTCGGACGGGTTATATATACCGGAGATTTTAAAGTGGATTACACGCCGATCGATGGGCATGAGATGGACTTGGGTAAACTGGCAGCGTGGGGGCAAGAAGGAGTGCTGGCCCTACTCTGTGATTCCACTAATGCTGAGCGCAAGGGAATGACGATGTCCGAAAAAGTGGTGGGGAGCACGCTCAAGGATTGGTTTGCCCGCGCCGAGGGAAAAATTATCATGGCGACTTTTGCTTCAAATGTGCATCGTATTCAACAGGCTATTGATGCCGCAGCAGAACTGAGACGTAAAGTTTGTGTGGTGGGCCGGAGCATGGAACAAGTCGTGAGAACTGCACAAGAGTTGGGATATCTGCATTGGCCGGCAGAGGATATGCTGGTGGACGTGGGTGAGATCAATGAATTTCCGCCCTCTCGGTTTTTAGTCCTGACCACGGGTAGTCAAGGAGAACCGTTTGCGGCTTTAACCCGAATGGCAACCGGGAATCATCGTCAAGTCAAGGTTGACCCGGGGGATATGGTGATTATATCAGCGACTCCTGTTCCTGGGAATGAGAAATTGGTTGGGCGAACCATCAATCATTTGTATCAAATCGGAGCCGAAGTGGTGACGAAAGACATGGGGTTAGTTCATGTTTCCGGGCACGCCAGCCAGGAAGAAATTAAGCTCGTGATCCGTTTAACTCGACCCAAGTTTTTGATTCCACACCATGGAGAAGTCCGTCATCAAGTGGCTTTACGCAAGATTGGTCATTTATTAGGGTATGAGGAGAAGCAAATTCCCATAACCCAATTAGGTACGCGGCTTGTTTTAACTCCAGAAAGAATGGAGCTTGGGGACAGAGTTGAAGCAGGAAGCGTGTATGTTGATGGCTTAGGAATCGGGGATGTTGGCCAAATCGTGCTTCGTGACCGACAACAGCTATCAAAGGATGGAGTGGTTGTCGTCGTGGTCGCCTTAACGCGGGGCAAGGGTGGCCCTAATTTAATAGTATCGGGCCCAGATATTATCTCCCGTGGATTCACCTTCATGAAAGAAGCAAACGATTTGATTGAGGGTGCGAAAAAGGTGGCGACGGTAGCCATCGAAGGTCAAATTAAGCAAGAAAGCTGGGAATGGGGGGTGCTAAGAGGAGCGATCCATGAAACCTTAAGCAACTTTTTCTGGGATCGAACGCGTCGCCGCCCGATGATTTTACCAGTTCTCTTACAGGTTTAAGGAAAACGGTGAGAGTTCTTTAACTAAACTTTAGTGGACTGCCTTAGAGCTTATTCTAGGGCAGCTTTTTTTGTTTATTTTTAGAAATCCGCTTTGAAAAATGAGCATGTTTTTTCACTGGAGGATGTCTAATTTATACGAGCTGGACATACCTTTTAACAAAGGGAGGACAGAGGTGTGTCGTTACGTTATAGTTTAGTTTCTCTCAATCCGGAAAAGGAAAGAAAGGCTAACCGCTTAGACGAAATTATGAAGTGGTTAAGTGACCCTCTACGTGATATTTTCGCCTCGACAATGGACATCCCTTTCGCAGAAATTGAAGAAATTCGGTTGCGCATGACCAAGCCACTCCTGCTTCAGGGAAAAGAGCACGAGTACTTCCTCGATTCTCGGGGTAAAGCTGTCCCGATCGAGAAAGCTTATAAGATAAAACGTGAGGATTTGATGCAAACCCTGGAGCGAATGACTCAAAGTTCGCTCTATGCTGCAGAGGAGGAACTCAAACAAGGTTTTTTAACATTACCAGGGGGGCACAGGGTGGGAGTAACTGGGGAAACCATTTTAAAGCAGGGTGCGATTCAAAATCTTAAACATATCTCGGGATTGAATATTCGCTTGGCCCTTGAAATAGCGGGGCAAGCCTCACAAATTTTGCCCCGCTTAATCCGATCCGATGGTTCCCTATTTCATACTCTTATTCTCTCCCCGCCGCGAGCGGGCAAAACAACCTTGCTTCGGGATTTGATTCGCTGTTTAAGTGATGGTATACCTGGAATTTCCTTAAAAGGGCAAACCGTTGGGGTCGTCGATGAGAGAGGGGAAATTGCCGGCATGTGGCAGGGTCAGCCTACCTACGATTTGGGCTGCCGGACGGACATCATGGATGCCTGTCCAAAGGCTGTAGGGATGAGCATGCTGATTCGTTCGATGTCTCCCCGAATAGTTGCCGTGGATGAACTCGGGCATCCTCAAGATGTCGAAGCAGTGTTAGATGCCTTAAGAACCGGGGTTAGTATTCTTAGCACGGCTCACGCTGAGAGCGGGAAAGAGGCCCAAGAGCGTCCAGTTCTGAAAGCACTTTTTGCCAGTGGAGTTTTTGAGCGGTTAGTCATTCTAAGTCGGCGTAAGGGTCCGGGCACGGTTGAATCCATTTTTGATCTCAGGAATCAGCTCGAACTACGGGTGAATTGAGGAGAAAGGGGAGAACAGAATGATCGTCTTGGCATCTCTTATTCTTATTCTTGGTTGTGGAAGTCTGGGGCTTTACTTAGCAGCAAGAATCAAAAAACGTCCTGTTGAATTGCGAGACTGCCTAACAGCGCTGACTCTTCTGGATACGGAGATCATTTGGGGAGGTACACCCTTGCCTGAAGCATTTGCGCTTCTTAAACAACGCACTGAGGGCGCCTGGAAGGGTTTCTTTGCGGAACTTGAACGCAGAGTTCAGGAGGGGGAAAGTGCTAACTCCGCCTGGAGCCAAACGATCCAAACCGAAGCAAAGAAATTTTGCCTAAAACCCGAGGATTGGCAAGTGATTCAGAACGTAGGCAAAGGGCTTGGCCGCTCGGATCGTCAAGAGCAACATAAACAGATTGAACTTGTTAAACAGCAAATCCGTGATGTACAGGAACAGGCCCTGGTTTCGAGTGATAAACAAGCAAAAATGTGGTCTTATCTCGGGTTCCTGTGTGGAATTGCGGGAGTGATCTTCTTAATTTAAGAAAGAGGGGAAGAAAGGCATGTCTTTTGAGATGGTGTTAAAGATTGCAGGTATCGGCTTATTAGTTGGGATATTAGTGATGGTTCTCGATCAGGCCAATCGTAAAGAGATTAGTCAGTTGACTGTCCTAGCAGGGGTGGTTGTTGTCTTATACATCGTCGTACAGGCTGTCGGAGACTTGTTTAGTCTGGTGAAGAGTGTATTTCAACTGTACTAGGGGGTCTGAATGTGGAAATATGGCAGGTTGTAGGGCTGGCTTTGATTGTTGCCATCTTCAGCACGGTCTTAAAAGAAATGAACCGCAATGAATTTGCTCTTCAACTGACGATTTTGGCCGGGACGATTATTTTTGTCCTAGTCTTGGATAAAATCAAAATCATTGTGGATCTTCTGCAAAGTCTGGCAGATCAGGCTAATATTAGTTCTTATTATTTGTTCATCGTCTTAAAAATTGTTGGCGTAGCTTATCTTGCCGAATTCGGAGCGGATATTTGCCGCGATGCTGAACAGAAGGCTTTAGCGAGCAAAATCGAACTAGCGGCGAAAATAGGAGTTATAGTCTTGGCAATACCCATTATTGTAGCGATTCTCGAGTCAATTAAGCAACTTGTTCCGTGAGGTGAAAGACTTGCGACAATTTTTAGGGTTCGGAATCCTCTTTTTTTTAATTCTGAGTTGGACAACTCCTAGCGTGGTTTGGGCGGAATCCGGGTCACCGACAGGAATTGACACCAGTATCAAGGTAGAAATCAATCAAGATAGGAATAGCGATCCTGCACTAAACGGGGGGACTATAGGGAATCAAGGAGATCAGGGAGTTGAAAAGTTAAAGAATCAAATTGACTTAAGCCAGGTTCGAGGTTTTTTAGACCAGATTGATCAAGATGTTAAAACGTCTGTTCCCAATATATCGTTAGCCAAGATATTTGACGAGTTGCGCCAAGGTAAATTAAGCCTCCAACCGCAAGAAGTGGGACGTAGCCTGCTCTCGTTTTTGGGTCAAGAAATCTTGAAAAGTGGACCACTCATGGGCAAGTTATTGGTCTTAGCGGTCTTGATTGCGATCCTGCAAAACCTCCAAAACGCCTTTACCAGCGAAAGTATCGGGAAAACGGTGAAGAGCTTAAGCTACTTAGCTCTGATGGGGATTGCCCTTGCTGCTTTTCAAGAGACCTTGAAAGACGCGACAGGCGCAATTGATACGATGACTGGCTTTATGCAGACTTTGTTGCCAGTGATGCTGACTCTCCTGATGGCCATGGGCAGCTTAACTACAGCCGCTCTGTTTAAACCTGTCGTACTTGGTAGCTTAACCGTGTTAGCCACCCTGATGAAAACGATTATTTTACCTTTATTCTTTTTAACAGCAGTGCTTAAATTATTTAACAATATTTCGAGTGAATTTAAACTCGGTAAGCTCGCCGGTTTATTTGAATTCTCGGGAAAACTGGGAATTGGGGTTTTGTTGACGGTGTTTATCGGAGTTATGACGATTCAAGGGGTAACCGGCGGGGTAGCGGATGGGGTAACCCTTAGGACAGCGAAGTATTCGGCAGACCTGATCCCCGTCGTGGGAAAGTTTTTCAAGGATGCGGTCGAATTGGTGGCGAGTTCAGGGTTGCTCCTCAAAAATTCGTTAGGAATTATTGGAGTTTTGGCCATTGCTCTGATTTGTTTGGGTCCGGTCGTCCGCATTGCAGCGATGATTTTCGTGTTTAAGATTTCAGCGGCCTTAGTCGAACCGCTAGGGCTCAAGGAGCTTTCCGAAAGCCTTCAAGATATGTCGAAAAGTCTTATCTATATTTTCGGTACGGTAGCTTCGGTGGCCATCATGTGCTTTATCAGCATTGCGATTGTTGTGGGTTCAGGAAATTTAACCGTGATGTTGAGGTAAAGGAGGGATAAATTGGAGAGCTTACAGACACTTGTGCGGAATTTAGCGATTATCATTTTACTGGCGAGCTTTTTAGAAATGTTGCTCCCGAATAAATCCATGCAGGGGTTTGTGAGATTAATTATGGGACTCTTTGTGATTTCCGCTGTCCTTGGCCCAATTATCTCTCTGCTTCATCTGCCGCAGAGCACGTCAATTCCGGCCTGGACAGAAGTCAGATCTCAAGATCTCCCTGTTTTAGCAGGCAATAACGGGCTTCAAATCGGTAGGAATGCCGTTCAAGATCAGTTCAAACTGATCTTGGAGCATGAGATCGAAGCTTTAGTGCTCGGAATCTCTGGAGTGGATAAGGTGAAGGTGGAAGTTATTCTCGCAGCTTCTGAGGGGGGGCTTACGGATCAACCTCAAGTGCAACTCGTTAACATTCAGATCAATACACCCCAGACGGAGATTCAGAGCGTTCAGCCTATTACGATCGGTGAACGGAAAATCGAAGAGGTAGCTCAGCCCCAATCCCAATCCCAATCCACTCTGTCCCAGACCATTAAAGAGAAAATCTCAGCCGTGTTGCAAATCCCGCAGGATAGGATTTTTGTGATTGAAAATAAGGCGTAAGTTGCCGTAAAAGATGGAGGATGAACCCTGATGAAGTTTTTCGAAGAAATATCTCCGAAGTTACTTGTAACTATCGTCGCTGCCATTGCTGTTGCTGTCATCTTGATGCTCACCAGTAAAGGTAGTTCGAAGATTGGAATGGAGCTGACCAAACAACCAGTCTCCCAAAATTTAGCGAGCGACTCCACTCAGATTGGGCTCTTAGAAAAAGATCTTGAACAGAAATTAGTGCAAAATTTACAACAGATGAACGGTGTAGGAAGGGTGCAAGTCTCGGTGACGCTCTCGACGTCCCTCAAATCAGACTTTGCAACAAGTGGGAGTGTCACGAAAAAGACAATCAAGGAAGCGGATAAAGCCGGGGGGACGCGAGAGTCCTCAGAAGTTACGGAAAATAATCAACTCGTGATCGCAAACGGGGCGAGCCAACCTGTAGTAGTCATGGAAGAACGACCGACTGTTGCCGGGGTATTGATCATCGCCGAAGGAGCACAGAATCCGACCATCCGCGAAAATATTCATAATGCTGTCAAAACTCTATTAGATATACCAACGCAAAAAATCACAGTTCAACCCATGGAAGGAGTCTAAAATGAATATTCTCATACGGATACCGAGACGTATTTCCCGAACTAAGCTTCGCTGGAGTTTGGCTGGATTACTGCTCTTTTTCTGTATCGGAGCGGGGTGGGCTTTGCTGGGACACCAACCGACTCATTTTTCCGGGAAAGATGCCTTGCCTGTTAATGGGATAATCGACAGCCAAAAGATTCAATTCTCGACAGAAGCAGTACAGCCGGAACTGAGAGGAGAAAACTATTTTGTAGATTATCGCTTGCGACGAGAACAGTCCCGTCAAGAGGAAAAAACAATGCTTGTGGCTGTCTTGAATTCAAATATTGAGAAGACAAAGGAAGAAGCTCAGCAGAAATGGCTTGAGCTAACGCATCGCATAAGTAAAGAAGATGAAATCGAAAACTTGCTTAAGATCAAGGGGTTCCAAGATGCGGTTGTTGATTTAGCTCCTAATAGCGTTAATATTATCCTCTTTGCTGCGTCCTTAGCTCCTCATGAATTAAGCATAATCCAGGATATTACGCTCCAGGTTACGCCCGTGCGCTTAGACCGTATCAATATTTCAGTGAGAAAATAGAAGAAATATATGATAATTTATATAATAAATGTTAATAATTGTTTAAATACGCAGGAATTATTCGATTTAAGACGAATTAAACTTCAAAGACTTAGCGCAGAATAGAATTAAAGATTTCAAAGCCGAGAGAGAGGACAATCCAGAATGAGTAAAGTTCTTGTCGCCGATGATGCAGTCTTCATGCGTTTAATGATCCGCCAGATTTTAGCGCACCGAGAGTCTATCGAAATATGGGAAGCGGAGAACGGCCAGGTGGCGATTGATCTCTTTAATGAGCATAAGCCCGATTTAACCTTCTTGGATATTACCATGCCGATTAAGGACGGGTTTACGACTCTGCAAGAAATACTGACCATTGACCCCCACGCTAAAATTATTATGTGTAGCGCTGTAGCTCAGGAAAAAGTGGTGCAGAAGGCCATTGAAATGGGAGCGACAGATTTTTTGATTAAGCCTTTCCGACCGAATAAATTCCTGGAAACGGTAAACAAGTACCTGCGGGTCTAATTTTAAACGATTGGAAAGAGTGTTCGCCTCCCGCCACACGATTAAGTGCACGACGGGGGGATTTTTGTTAAGCGTACAGAAGGACTTTATACTGTATACTTGTTCCCGATTTATTGAAAAAGACTTTTTAGTTTCATATAATAAAACATATGTGAAGAAGGATTGGATTAATCTCGATGAAAATTTTTTTATTTCGTATGTTAAAGACCGAATATTCGCGCTCTTTTATTGGTGGAAAAATAAAGTGAAAACATTCTTTTCAATAGGAAGAGTTGTTTTCCGTAAATGAGAGGGGACATGGAGTGGTGAGAAAAATCGGGATTACAGATACAACTTTGCGTGATGGTCATCAAAGTCTTTGGGCAACGCGGATGCGGACTGAAGATATGCTACCGATTCTCAAAGATCTTGACGAGGCAGGTTATTATTCCTTAGAGGTCTGGGGCGGAGCTACCTTTGATGTCTGCCTCCGTTTTTTAGGAGAAGATCCCTGGGAACGGTTACGTTTGATCAAAAGTGAAGTCAAAAAGACGCCTCTGCAGATGCTTTTGAGGGGACAATCATTGGTCGGGTATCAACACTATCCGGATGATGTGGTTCGTGAATTTATCCAGTTGAGTGTTAAGAATGGGATCGATATCATTCGTATTTTCGATGCCTTGAATGATGTCCGCAATATGATCGTACCCATTCAAGCCGCTAAAGAAGCTGGAGCGCATGTTCAAGCCTCCGTGGTTTATACCGTGAGTCCGGTTCATACAGTCGAGCATTATTTGGAGACAGCTCGGGAATTAGTTAAATTAGGGGCTGATTCAATTTGCATTAAAGATATGGCTGGCTTATTAACCCCGTTAAAAGCGTATAAGCTTGTAAAGCTTTTAAAAGAAGAACTGGGAGTCATGATTCAGCTCCACACGCATTACATTGGAGGAATGGGAACGATTGCCTATGTTAAGGCGGCTGAAGCTGGAGTGGACGTTGTGGATACTGCCAGTGTTCCCCTTGCCTTTGGTGCGAGCCAACCACCGGTTGAGACTGTCGTTCGTGCTTTAGGAGACTATGATTTTGCTCCAGATATCAATATTCCTCATCTCTTTAAGATCGCTAATTATTTTGAGGGTGTCCGTAAAGCGCGCGGGTATGAACGCGGAATCACGCGGATTTCGGATATGCGTGTTTTCGAACACCAAGTGCCTGGTGGCATGATTTCCAATCTTGTTTCCCAATTAGAAGAGCAGAAGGCCTTAAGCCGGATTGATGAGGTACTTGACGAAATACCCCGAGTTAGGGCAGAATTGGGATATCCCCCCTTGGTCACACCGACCAGCCAAATTGTGGGGACACAGGCTGTATTAAACGTTCTGAGCGGGGAAAGATATAAATTGGTGCCTGGGGAAGTTAAGGCGTATGTTAGAGGACAATACGGTAAACCACCAGCCCCCTTAGATCCTGTTATTCAGAAAAAAATTATAGGTGATGAAATTCCTATAACCGAACGGCCAGCCGATAGATTAAGACCAGGTCTCGAGAAAGCAGAACAGGAATGTGCTGACTTGGCTCAATCACGCGAAGATGTTTTAAGTTACGCTATCTTTCCGCAAGTCGCTAAAAAGTTCTTCTTAGAGAGGCAAAAAGGAGGGCATAAGAGTATGTCAGAAGTTCAACCGGCAAATTCTAAGGAGGATTCGAAAATGAATTTAAAAGAAATTAAAGAGCTAATTAAACTTTTAGGGGAAACAGATATAGCGGAACTCAATTTGGAGAGTGAGGGCGTTAAAATTTCCATTAAGAAGGGGACCGCAATCGCAGGAGCTAATTCAGTAGCAGCAGTTCCGGCCCTGGCTACACTGACAGCTCCAGTACCTGCTGCCACTCAAACTCAGGCCGTATCGACGACTCAGGGAACAGTGACTTCAGATACGAGTGCTAACTATGAGTATATTAAATCTCCGATGGTTGGTACATTTTACCGTACTCCGGCCCCAGAAGCCCCAGCATTTGCGGAATTAGGGCAAACGGTTAAGAATGGGCAAGCCGTCTGCATCATCGAGGCGATGAAGCTGATGAACGAGATTGAGTCTGAGGTCGAAGGAAAGATCGTTGAAGTATTAGTAGAAAACGGGCAACCAGTGGAGTTCGGTCAACCGTTGTTTGCCATTGAGAAATAGGGAGAAGAGACATGTTCAAGAAAATTCTAATTGCTAATCGTGGTGAGATTGCGCTGCGTATTATCAGGGCCTGCCGAGAAATGAATATTGAAACAGTTGCGGTCTTCTCTGAAGCGGACCGGGAGGCTTTGCATGTAAAGGCCGCAGATCAGGCGGTCTGTATTGGTCCGCAAGCCTCGACCAAAAGCTATCTCAATATCCCCAATATTATTAGCGCGGCTGAAGTAACTGGAGCAGATGCAATTCATCCTGGCTATGGTTTCTTATCTGAAAATGCTCGGTTCGCAGAAATTTGTGAGTCCAGTGGAATTACATTTATTGGACCGTCTCCGCTGGCGATCGAAACCATGGGAGATAAAGCAACCGCTCGTAAAACGATGATTGAGGCAGGGATTCCTGTCGTCCCAGGTTCGAAGGAAGTCATAAATGACTTAAATTTAGCGGCTCAGATCGCTGAAGAAATTGGTTTTCCCGTGATGATTAAGGCTTCCGCTGGAGGCGGGGGAAAAGGAATGCGGATTGCTCAGAATGAGCAAGAATTAGTTAGAGCCATACAGGCAGCGCAGTCAGAAGCCCAAGCAGCCTTTGGAAATCCAGAGGTTTATCTGGAAAAATATGTTGAGGAACCGCGGCATATTGAATTCCAAATTCTTGCGGATCAATTCGGAAATGTTGTCCATCTGGGAGAACGCGACTGTTCCTTGCAACGCCGTCATCAAAAACTCTTGGAAGAATCCCCTTCGACAGCTCTGACGCCTGAATTACGCAAGGCAATGGGAGACGTAGCTGTAAATGCAGCCAAAGCCGCCAATTATTCGAGTGTTGGAACTATTGAATTCCTTCTTGATAAACAAAACAATTACTATTTCATTGAAATGAATACTCGTATTCAAGTTGAACATACTGTTACAGAACTGGTGTCTGGAGTCGATCTGGTTAAGGAACAAATTCGAATTGCAGCCGGTGAGCCGCTTTCGTTTAAACAAGAGGATGTTCAAATCCGTGGTTGGGCGATTGAGTGCCGGATCAATGCCGAAAATCCCGATAAAAACTTCATGCCTTCCCCAGGAACGATCGAGTTTTACCATGTTCCAGGTGGACCTGGTGTTCGGATTGATAGCGCAGTTTACCAAGGCTATACGATTCCCCCTTATTATGATTCGATGGTCGGAAAATTGTGTGTGTGGGGGATAGATCGCGAGGAGGCTATCCAGCGGATGAAACGCGCTTTGGAGGAATTTGTGATCGAAGGAATCTATACCACGATTCCGTTCCATCTCAAAGTTTTGGATAATGCCTTTTTCCGTAGGGGTGAAGTGTATACCAACTTTATCCAGCGCCGGATCCTCGGAGAATAATGCTTTTCGCATGATGCCTTTGCCAGTTTATCCGATTTTTGTTATAATGAAGGAACATGAAGAGGATAAGTAAGGTTATGAGGTGAAGATATGGAAGAAAAAACGACAGTGAAAAATTCTTTAGGCGCGATTCGGATTGCCGATGAAGTGGTTGAAATCATCGCAGGACTCGCTGCTTCTGAAGTTGAGGGTGTAGCCGGTATGAGCGGCGGTTTGGTTGGTGATATCGCCCATATGCTGAGCCGAGGTAAAAATCTGGCTAAAGGGGTTAAGGTCGAAGTAGGCGAACAGGAAGCAGCCATCGAACTCTTCATAGTGGTTGAATATGGTGTTTCCATTCCTGACGTCGCCCTTCGAGTTCAAGAAGCAGTTAAAGAAAGAATCGAAAGCATGACCGGGTTGAGAGTGATTGAAACAAATGTACATGTGCAAGGTGTGCAATTTCGTCCACCGGTTGAACTCAAGGAAGACGAGAATCGTCTAAAATAGAGAGAATGCTCCCCCCCTGGATTCCAGGGGGGTTTAAAAGTTTGAAAGAGGTGGAAAGTGTGATTGCCTATCTCGTGGGTGCTTTCTTCATTATCGCCGCAGGCTGGATTCTAGCGATTACGATCGGTTGGAATCTACCTTATGATCTTTTAGGGCAAGGTTTATTCTGGCTCAAAATGCATCCTTGGGAAGATGTTGTCCTTGCAGCCTGTCTTCTGATTTTAGGTATCCTGCCTTTTTTCAGACCCCGTCCGCGACGTCTTGAGCCATCGTTTCTCATTCCCTCACGTCTTGGGGAGGTTCGAATGTCTGAACCTGCGCTAAAGGACATTATCATCCGCAGTGCTCAAGCTTTGTCTGGGATTCATCAAGTTCAGCCTAATCTGAGACAGCGGGAAGATGGCCTAGAAGTTTTAGTCTATGCTCAACTCAATCCCGAATTCGTTATTCCTGAAACGACGGAACAACTTCAGGGTAAAATCAAGGAAGATATTGAGCATTACACCGGAATTAAAATTGTTGAGGTGAAAGTGCTGGTGCGTAGCTTAGAGCCTGCCCGTCAGTCACGTGTAAGATGAGTAGTTTTTGGAGTGAACTTGCCCATAAATTGACAACTCTTTTTCTACGGCTCCTTGATGAACACCCTGGAAAACTGATGGGCACAATTGCAGGTTTTCTGGTAGGATTATTAGTAGTACTTCTTGGTTTCTGGAAAACTCTAGTCCTTTTCCTTTTTGTGATGATCGGATTTATGCTTGGGAAAAGACAGGATGAGCATAAGAAACTTTTTGATTGGTTAGATCGCTTTTTTAATTAGGAGGACATTATGAGTCGGAGATTAGCGCGCGAAACTGCGCTCCAAGTTTTATTTCAACTGGATGTGAGCGAGGAAAAGTCCGAGACCGAAAAGATTATTCGGCACTGGTCTGAAGAATTCGCCGTCCCTGAGCAGAGTATTCCTTTTGCTCAAGAACTCGTAACGGGGACGTTAGAGCACCAAACAGAAATTGATGAAAAGCTGAGCACCTTGTCTGAGGGATGGGGCTTGGCACGAATGGCTAAAGTCGATCGGAATCTATTACGCTTGGCAACTTATGAAATCCTTTATTGCCCTGAAATTCCAGGAAGAGTCACGCTCAACGAAGCGATCGAGATCGCTAAGATCTATGGGAGCGCGGAGTCCGGGAAGTTTATCAATGGAATTCTTGATAAGATTGTAACGGGAGCGCAGAAAACGGAAGAAAAACGCTAATGCCCTACTATCTTGGAGTTGATACGAGTGCCTATACCACTTCTTTAGCGATTGTTAATCAAGCAGCTGCGCTTCAATGGGAAGATCGGAAAATCCTCAAAGTCCCGGCAGGTGAGCGGGGACTTGCCCAATCTGAGGCTTTCTTTCAGCACGTTCAAAACTTGCCAAGCTTGGTAGCCGAAGTCCCGACCAATTTATGGGCGGGTTTAGCCGGTATTGGCGTAAGTACTGCTCCCCGTGCCGTGGAGGGGTCGTACATGCCGGTTTTCACAGCGGGTTATTGTGTGGCTTCTACGTTAGCATCAGGTCTTCGTCTTCCCCTTTATCTGACGAGTCATCAAGAAGGACATTTGGCAGCAGGAATGGTTTCAGGAAGATTAACAGAAAATCAATTTCTAGCTATCCATCTTTCCGGAGGAACGACCGAGTTATTACGGGTGGAGAAGAAGAAACCCGGGAAACTCGAAACTCAGCTTCTCGGAGGAACAACCGATTTACATGCGGGTCAATTTGTTGATCGAATTGGGGTTCGTCTTGGACTTTCTTTCCCTGCAGGTAAAGAATTAGAGCGCCTAGCTCAGAGTGCAGATTCAGAAGCTGCCTCACTCCTTCCATCAGCAGTCAAGGGTTTTGAGGTAAGCTTTTCCGGAGTGGAATCTGCAGCCCAGCGTTTGATTGAGCAACATACCCCACCTGCTCAGGTTGCAAGAGCAGTTGAAGGGTGTATTGTTCGAACGATTAGTAAACTTCTGCAAGCAGGGATCGAAGAGACTGGAATTAAACACTGTTTAATTGTTGGTGGAGTCGCTTCTAATCAATATATTCGTTCGGAATTAGCCCGGCGTCTAGCGCATAAAACTCAACTCTATTGGGCGGAACCAGAATGGAGCCGAGATCAAGCTATTGGGGTCGCTCTTCTGACGTCTCAAGGACTTTAGAATCAACACATGATTTAGTGAAATGGGCGAAATATAGAACTAAAATGACGAGGAAACAGAACGAAGACCTTACAAGGATTAAGGCTCAACCTTAATTTTTGCAAGGTCTTCGTTATACTAACAGAAAGCATAAGTTTGGGGCAGATAGCATAAGTGCAACCAGCGGTTTCGCTTTCCTACGATGAATGCGGTTAAGTTCGGCAGGATAAGGCGACTAAGGCCCCCGCTTTGGCGCTGACCAAGTCTTCTTTATCGCTGAAGCTCGGCGAAAGCCGGGTTTTCTTTAATAGAGTTTTCTTTATCGTTTTAAATATTTTCTATATTTAGGAGGGTTAATGTGAAAGAAGAAGTTCGTCGTATTCAAGAGGAAACATTGGCTGAACTCAAAGGGTTAACCTCTTTGGAAACACTCCAAGAATTGAAGGTAAAAGTTCTTGGCAAAAAGGGATCCTTAACAGCGCTGCTTCGGCAGATGGGGGGCCTAAGCGCAGAGGAACGCCCGATTTTTGGACAAGTGGTGAATGAGGCGCGCGATGTTTTGGAAAAGGCCTGGGCGGAACGAACTCAGGAATTAGAACAAAGCGCCCTCCAAAGACAAATCGAAGTGCAGCGCTTAGATATCTCCCTTCCCGGGGTGAGTTCGATCCGAGGACATCAGCACCCTTTGACTCGTGTCATCGAGGAAATGGAAGACATCTTTTTAGGAATGGGCTTCGAGATCGCTGAGGGACCGGAAATTGAGACTGATTATTATAACTTCGAAGCCTTGAATCTGCCTAAGGAGCATCCGGCTCGGGAAATGCAAGACTCCTTCTACATTACAGAGGAAATCTTGCTAAGAACGCAAACCTCCCCCGTGCAGGTTCGAACCATGGAGAAGGTATACCCGCAACTCCCGGTCAAAATCATTTGCCCAGGAAAAGTCTATCGCAAGGATGACGATGCAACCCACTCTCCGATGTTCCACCAAGTGGAGGGGTTAGTGGTGGATAAAGGAATTCGAATGTCAGATTTGAAGGGAATCCTGCTTAATTTTTCACGGCAAATGTTTGGGGAGTCTCGGGAAATTCGCTTACGTCCAAGCTTCTTCCCCTTTACGGAGCCTAGTGCGGAAGTCGATGTCTCTTGCATGTTGTGTGGAGGATCCGGATGCCGAATTTGTAAAGGAACCGGCTGGATTGAAATTCTCGGTTCAGGGATGGTTCATCCTAAGGTCTTGGAAAATGGCGGTTATAATCCGAAGGAAGTCACCGGCTTTGCCTTTGGGATGGGCGTCGAGCGGATTGCTATGCTCAAGTATGGAATTGAAGATATGCGGCTCTTATTTGATAACGATTTGCGCTTTTTGCAACAGTTTTAAGGAGGCAGGGGTATGAAGGTTAGTTTGGAATGGTTAAGCGAATTTATTAATGTCAAGGTTCCAGCAGAGGAATTAGCCGAGATCCTGACTCGAGGCGGGATCGAAATCGGAGGAATAGAGCATTTAAATCAAGGACTAGAGACGATCCTCGTGGGTGAAATCGAACGAATGGAGCATCATCCCAATGCGGATAAGCTCTGGGTGTGTGAGGTTAACCTTGGAAGTCAAAACGTTCAAATCGTGACCGGCGCTCAGAACCTTCTTATTAAGGATAAAGTCCCGGTAGCTACCCATGGCACAACACTCCCGACGGGGCAAAAGATCCGCAAGTCAAAACTCCGCGGGATAGAATCGAACGGAATGCTTTGTTCCACGGAAGAACTTCTCCTCGATGCAAGTTTAGGGGATCCTCGGAGCGAAGGCGGAATCATGATTCTCGCTCGAAAGACTGTTATCGGGAAAAGTCTAGGTGAATTAATTCAAGGGGATACCGTTCTCGATCTTGATCTTTATCCGAACCGCCCCGATTGTTTAGCGATGATTAACGTGGCGCGTGAAGTTTCTTTTTTGACTCGTGAGAAAGTCCATTTAAACCGCTGGGCCGAGACCGAGCAAGGTCCAGACTATCCAACAGATTCGGAAACGAAGCTGATCATTGAAGAACCGGAACTTTGCCACCGCTATGCAGCGCTTTTGGTTGAAGATGTCAAGATCGCACTTTCCCCGGCATGGATGCAAAAACGCTTAAGGGCTGCAGGGATTCGGCCAATCAGTAATATTGTGGATATTACCAACTATTGTATGCTGGAAATGGGACAACCGCTGCATGCTTTTGATCGGGATAGGGTTTCCGGGGCAGTTCATGTTCGTCGAGCATCTCAGGGCGAGAAACTTGTGACCTTAGATAATATCGAGCGAACGCTTGATCCCGAAATGCTTCTGATCGCGGATGATGTAAAACCTCTCGGACTAGCCGGAGTAATGGGGGGACTCAATAGTGAAATCACAGGCGCAACAACTCGAATTTTGGTTGAGTCTGCCCATTTTGACACTGTTAGTATTCGTCGAACAAGTCGCCGCTTAGGGCTGAGTTCAGAAGCAGCAAACCGCTTCGAAAAGGGAATTAATGTCGCAGGAATTGCCGCAACTTTAGGACGGGTAAGTGAGCTTATCCTTGAATTAGGCGCTGGACGACCTGTTGGCTTTATAGATGAAAGCAAGTATGTAGTAGAACCGAGGACTGTGGTTTTAACTGTGGCCAAGACGAGTGATGTTCTCGGGATGAGTTTCACCCTTGATGAAATCTCTGAGGTTCTCGAGCGTCTTCAATTTCCGTACGAACATCGAGGGGAAGGTTTTGTCGTAAAAATCCCGTCTTACCGGTCGGACATCCAAATTGAGGAGGATATGATTGAAGAAGTAGCTCGTTTAACTGGGTACGATCGGATCCCAACCACTCTTCCACAAGGAAGTCAGACGCAGGGCCGGCGAACCCCAGAACAGGAATCTCGGCGCAAGCTTCGCCATTTACTGGTGAACTTGGGGCTGAATGAAGTCATTACGTATTCGTTTAACCGTCCTGATGCGGATGAGCTGTGGGGACATAGCGATCGTGCGATTACTTTGATGAATCCGCTGCGTGAGGAGTTAAGCGTGATGCGCACATCCTTGATTCCAGGGTTGTTAGATCTGGCAGCTCGAAATGTGGCCCGGAGGAATCTGGATGTTCGCCTTTTCGAGATGGGCAACGTGTTTTGGGCAACTGAACACCCCTTGACCAAATTACCGGAAGAAAAACTGCGTCTGGCAGGGCTTCTCTATGGTAAGCCCTCTCGTCATTGGCTGAAACCTGTAAGCGAATATAGTTTCTATACCGTGAAGGGGTTAATCGAAGCATTAGCTCAAGAGTTTGGCCTAAAACTTAAGTATGAGGTCCCTCAGGAGACCGTGTTACTCCATCCAGGTCGCTCCGCGGAGATCTATCTTCAAGGTGAGAAAATTGGATTCATGGGTGAGATCCATCCAGCTCTGGGCAAAGACTCCGGTTTAGAGCATGCTCTTGTTTTTGAGTTAGCGCTTGAATCTATATTTGCCGCAAGTGATTCGAGTATTCGGGCGACTTCGATTCCACGTTATCCAGCAGTCCAACGGGATTTAGCCGTGGTTGTCGCTAAAAAAGTACCCGCTCAGGCCGTAATGGCAAGGATTCGCAAGCTCGGGGGAGAGCTTTTGGACAACGTTGATATTTTCGATGTTTATACAGGCAAGCCGATTCCCGAGGACCACAAGAGCTTAGCTTTTGCCTTGCACTACCAATCTTTGGACAGGACGTTAATGGATGAAGAAGTGACATCCTTAAATTCTCAGATTCTTAAAGGAATTGAGCAGGAATTTGGAGCTGAGTCGAGAAAATAAATTGGAGAAGAATCCAAGAAGTGCGAGAATCGTGAGAAACGCAGGTGGCTTATGTCGAAAGAAGATGGCAAAGTAACTGTGGAGATTTTTGGCGAAACGTATGTCCTTCGCGGTACCGAAGATCCGGAGTATATCCAGAAATTAGTGCATGAAGTGGATAAGAAAATGCGATTGACTGCCCAGCACTTTCCTCGTTTAGCTGCGCATCAAGTTGCAATTCTCGTTGCGCTTAATTTGGAAGATGATTTGGAGAAACTCCAGGAGGAACAGGAAACCCTAATGCAAATGTTAGGGGAGCAAACTGAATAGAGAAAAATAGAATGGGTTGATTCAAAAAGTTAAAAGGAATTCCGCATCAAAGGGTGCGGAATTCGCTATTTTTATACTAACAGAAACTTCCATGAACCTGCCGATTCACAGGGAGGTATGAAAATGTAGTCCATTTTCGTAAGAAAAATATTAACTGGCAAACAGACGTACTTAAATTCTGACGTTTTAGTTGGCTTTAAAACCCTCGTGGGATGTGACTTAGATAAGAACTAGAGATATTGACAAAAAACCTCCTCAAAAAAGGGTATAAACGTCCCATGGTCCCAAAATGTGGGTTTAGGTATTAACTTTCAATAGGGTTTTTGCTACTTTTATGCTGCTCGAAAGAGTATCGTCTTACGGTCATAAATCGCCTGTACCGCAAGTCGTCTTAATTCTTGATCGCCCTTTTGGAATGAAGTATTCTCTGGCATGATGTATCATGCCAAGGATTAATCGGCTCAAATCGGTCAGGCGAGAAGGTATGCCTCTACCCGTTTTTGTCCACGTACAGTCAGTTTTTTGTGATGTAATACTCTATCAAGCAAATTTGATTCTAAGGCGAAATTCAGTTCCACTTGCTTTCTGAACTTTTTAATGTACCCGAAATCTTTTGCTTCTCGTTCTTCTTGTTCAACGATTTATCTGCAAGTTTGTATGACATAACGTTATCATTCACTGATTTTGAAAGCTGGTCATAAGTCTTATAGAATCCGATTTCCCCAAACGGCTCGTCTACCATGCTAGCCAACCATTGTAAACTATGGTCGCTTTCGGGACACCGTTGCGATGGAATACTAAGCAGTATTATTGACGGGGAAAAAAGATGAAAAAAATCCAGTCTGAAGGCAACCTTGATAAGGCACTTGGCCTCGTGTAAATGATAATGTAAAAGTGGTTCTTTCCACGGTTAGTTGAGGACACGCTTTTTTTCTAGCCATAACAATTTATTCCTTAACATCTCAAAACTATTGCGTCCATACATTATCCTCTTTACAACCTTAAGCTTATTTACACTACCTTCAGCAAGTCCATTATTATATTCATATTGAATGGCATTTTTCACAGCTGTAATATCTCGGGTTATGCCGTTTATAAATGAAGTTATTTCACGGATATTTAAGCTGGATGCCCTATGGATCCATTGTTCAATTCTGTTAACATTTTTATCCGCCAATATTTGCTTGAATTCAGTAACGATGTCGATGAGTTCCTTATACCGGGGATATTGACGATTCACTCTGTCTAAACATTCGTTGTCCAGTCCTTTGATTTTCTCCAACTTTTTGAACACTAATTTTATTAACGATTTACGTTCCACTCATTTGGTATTTCCGGGTGCTCTAGTATTGGCATTGTCAGTATTCTGAATCCGCTTTTTCAGGCGTGCCCTATAATTTCTGAGGGTAGAGGAAGAACCCGTATACCCTTTTTGACGGATTTCTGCTTCAATCACAGGCGAGGCAACGCCTTGATCAATAAGCCCATTTATTTCGCCTAGGTATGGATCTAAGATGCTTTTTCTCTTAACACTATAACTTCCATGAAGGGCTGTTACACCTTCATCTAAATATCGTGTAACCGTCTGCCTCGATAATTGGAGCTCTTTGGAAATTGCTCGTA
>NZ_DATLJA010000040.1:0-48639 GCF_035539115.1 Desulfitobacterium sp.
GATATAGAAGACTTGGTCAGCGCCAAAGCGGTGGCCTTAGTCGCCTTATCCTGCCGAACTTAACCGCATTCATCGTAGGAAAGCGAAACCGCTGGTTGCACTTAGAGTTTATCTGCCAAAAATTTATACTTTCTGTTAGTATAAAAAAATACCCCTTTCAAACTGAAAGGGGTATCGAAATACAACTCTTGTTTCGACTTATCTTTCAGAATGAAAGTCATTCTGCAGGATTTAGCACCTTCCCGTATAGGGGGTTGCCGGACGTCATTGGGCCAGTCCCTCGGTCACTCTTAATAAGGATAATTGCCTATTTAGTTGTAAAATAATGTTAAGTATTCCTATATAATTATTTTCGTTGAGTAAGGAATGGATTTATACTATTACATAACAGGAGTATTGTCAATAGATTTTCTTCAAATAGGCCTTTGCCAAATGCTTCTAAATATTTTCTTCAAATAAAAAAATACGAAGGGTTAACCGTTTGATAATGGGTTTTAATATTTTCGCCAAGGCCACTCTGGCTCATTATATAAGCGCAAACGCAAGATTCTCCAGATTTCTTTATAAGCCTCTTGAATATTTTCCGCACTAGGGCCCAAGGCTCGGAAGCAATAGGCCTGCTTATGAATGGCAGTTCCGGCAATTAAAACCTTATAACGCTCAGCAATCTGTTCCAGAAAATCGGGTTCATCTTCCGTGTTGCGCTGCAGTAATTGGGACATCACTGCTTGCAGATGAGGATCAATCGCCCAGAAGGTGCCCATATGTGTATATCCATGCATGACGCCAAGCGGGCTGTTCCAGGTTTGCAAAAAGGAGGGTACCTTTTGCGGCTCCAATTTAAACCGATCACTATAAATTATTTCCTTATCAAGAAAAATATTGGTTTGCTGATCCAGCAAATGATATTGAAACAGCTCTTGCCGGGCTACTCGCCCGGGTGCTGTAATTTCCCAAATAAAGGCCGAGGCTTCACTTGAAATCCGGAGATTTGTACGACTGTACAAACAGGCTTCGGCAAAAGGTATGACCACTTCTGGCATATATTCGAGTCTAGCTCCTTGCTCTACAATCAAGGTTGTAAATTGTCTTGAAAGATTTCTTTGCGGTGAGCGGAAGACCTTGGTCGCCCCTTGCCCAAAAATAACGGCCTGCGAATTCTGTTTTATCCGTACAGAAATACTGTGCTGGTCTCCTTGCAGAAGGCCGGCAGCGGGATTCATGATAAAGAAAAAAACCGCTCCCTTATCACTAAAAAAGAGAGGACTTGAAGCCCGCAGCGGCATTCTTTGCCGCAGAGAGCTGATATAACTTCTACCCTTTTCCTGCTGAATTTCAACGTGAAGAATACCGTGTTTTAACGGTGCAATCATTGCGCCATATCCTCCATGATGACGTTTTCACGTATCCACAGTAAGACCTGATCTAACCCTTCTTCATTTTTCAGATTGGTAAACATAAAAGGCCGTTCACCGCGCATGTGCAACGAATCTTGAGCCATCACGTCCAAACTGGCCTCGACATGAGGGGCGAGATCCGTTTTATTGATGATCAAAAGGTCGGATCGGGTAATTCCAGGGCCGCCTTTGCGGGGAATTTTTTCTCCCTGGGCTACATCAATAATATAAATCGCAACATCAGCTAATTCTGGACTAAAGGTAGCGGCTAAATTATCCCCGCCGCTTTCGATAAAAATGATTTTCAAATCTGGAAATCTTTCTTTCAGGGTCTCAACTGCTTCCAGATTCATTGAGGCATCTTCCCTTATAGCGGTGTGGGGACATCCTCCGGTTTCGACACCGATGATTCGATCCGGTGGCAAAATGCCGTTACGGCAAAGAAATTCAGCATCTTCTTTGGTAAATATATCATTGGTTATTACTGCAACACTATAATCTGTTGCTAGGTAGCGAGTTAGTTTTTCTACAAGGGCAGTTTTACCTGATCCAACAGGACCTCCTACCCCGATACGAATCGGCCACATGCAAAATTCCTCCTTTAGTCAGCTGTTTAACGGCCTAAGACATAAATATCCGGGAATATAATTGTTCATGAGCCATACCAGCCCAATCGAAAGCGGGTGCACTTCCGCCCCAATCCGTTACAGTTGCGGTGGTGGCCCATTGTATGCACGTATTAAGCAAAGGTTGAAGTTCCGAGAGCACCTGCTGTCCATTCGTTTGTCCCAATGGAATAGCGCGTACACCGTTCGCAACGAGAGAGGTCGTACTCAGATGCGCAAAAGCGGCGAGCAGCACGGGTAATTCGAGGTTTACAATAGCTCCATAATGGCCCAAAATAATGGCATGGTGACCAAAGGGAAAATTAACTTCTGCAGTATAATCAGTATCGATTGCCGAGAGTAATTGTCGCAGTCTTCTCCCCATCTTAAGACTGCCCTCACAGCTTTCAGACGGTAACTTCATAGCATTTAACCGTCTGTCGAGTAAATAAAGAAGCTTCTTATCCGATTTCTGTGTAGCCTGCCAAGCAAGTTTTACTCCAAGTAAATCCGTAGGCCGCCAAGTATAATAAAGATAGGTCTGCATAAACCGGGCTAAGTCTTGTTTGGTATTGATGTCACCGCGCTGAATAAATGTTTCGAGTCCAAAAGATTGGGTGAAGCCTCCTGAAGGAAAGGATGAATCGGCCAACTGCATTAGTCGCAGTCCTTTTTCTAAAGAAAGTGGGTCAATCATGGCGCAAAAGCCCGGTCCTCTTTTACCGGGGACAACCCCATCTTAGATAGCTGCTCAACGAGTACCGGATTATACGGGGTAATCAAAGAATCACTCTTTACCTCAATCGGAGCATGCATATTACCGATAGCATGCGCAGCCAATCCCATTTCCTTCATATTCTTAACCGGAACAATCAAAACCGCCTCTTCTTTGACGCTTACGACGATAACGTGGTTATCTTCACGATAAAGAATATCCCCAGGATGTAAATGCCCGCTTTCCAGCTGGATTCCTATATCCCGGCCTACATCTGTTGTTTTACGAAGAATCCTTTTCTGAAGTTCGTCCCAGGAAAGGAATACCTGTTCAACGGTTAAAGCTCCTTTTTCGTGAGGATGGTCGTGTTCCAATTCTGTCAGTTTACCAATCACTTGATTAATGATCATCGCTTAAAAACTCCTCATGATAGGATGTAATCTTAAATATTAAAACATAAAGTAGCGCTGAGCCAGGGGCAGCACTTCAGCAGGTTCGCACGTCAGTATCTCTCCATCTGCGGTCACTTGATAGGTTTCAGGATCCACAGTAATTTTGGGTGTAGCAAAGTTATGTTTCATGTCGGCCTTGCCAATATTACGGCAGTTCTTCACTGGAACAAGTTGTTTATCCAGTTTCAGTTCTTGAGTTAACTTATCTGCATCGGCTGCCTGAGATATAAACGTTACGGAACAAGCGGCGATGGCTTTGCCAAATGAAGCAAACATGGGCCGTTGGATAACGGGTTGGGGTGTGGGAATGGAGGCATTGGCATCGCCCATGGCGGCATACATAATAAACCCGCCTTTAATCACCATGGCTGGTTTTACCCCGAAAAACTTGGGATTCCACAGTACAAGGTCTGCTAATTTTCCCTTTTCAACCGAACCGACAAGATGACTAATCCCCTGGGTGATGGCAGGATTGATGGTATATTTGCTGATATAGCGTTTGATTCGGTTATTGTCATTTGCTAGGCTATCCGCTTCCAGAGGACCTCGCTGAAGCTTCATCTTATGCGCTGTCTGCCAAGTTCTGATGATAACTTCGCCAACCCGCCCCATCGCTTGGGAATCAGAAGACATCATGGAGATGACGCCTAAATCATGTAAAATATCTTCAGCTGCAATCGTTTCCGGGCGGATACGGGAATCAGCAAAAGCGATATCTTCCGGGACTCGTTTATCCAGATGATGACAAACCATTAACATATCGAGATGTTCTTCCAGGGTATTTACGGTGAACGGCCGGGTTGGATTGGTTGATGAGGGCAAGACATTAGGCAAGGAGGCTACTTTAATAATGTCCGGTGCGTGACCACCTCCCGCTCCTTCGGTATGAAACGTATGGATTGTGCGCCCAGCAATCGCCGCAATTGTATCTTCTACAAATCCTGCTTCATTAAGAGTATCCGTATGAATAGCGACCTGAATATCAAATTCATCCGCAACTTTTAGGCAGCAGTCAATCGCGGCAGGTGTTGATCCCCAATCTTCATGAAGTTTAAGGCCCATTGCGCCAGCTTTAACTTGAGCTATCAGAGGTTCAGGAAGTGAATTATTTCCTTTCCCATAAAAACCCATATTGATGGGAAAGGCTTCAGCAGACTGCAGCATCCGGTACATGTTCCATTCACCAGGGGTACAGGTTGTAGCATTCGTTCCCGCCGCCGGGCCGGTACCGCCTCCTAACATGGTTGTGATACCCGAAGCAATCGCTGTTTCAATTTGCTGTGGAGAAATAAAGTGAATATGGCTGTCAATTCCACCTGCAGTAATAATATAGTTCTCCCCGGCAATCACTTCGGTGCCAGCCCCAATCGGTAGAGTAACCCCAGCCATCGTCTGGGGATTTCCGGCCTGACCAAGGCCATAAATACGTCCGTCCTTAATCCCTATGTCAGCCTTGATAATCCCCCAATGGTCAATGATTACTGCATTCGTAATGACCAAATCCATTGCTTCCTCCAAGGCTTGGGGGTCTTGCCCCATACCATCGCGAATAACCTTACCGCCGCCAAATTTTGCTTCGTCACCCGGCCGGGTCAGATCATCTTCTACTTCTAGCCATAATTCTGTATCTGCCAAGCGAATTTTATCGCCGGTAGTCGGTCCATACATATCTGCATGTTGACGGCGCGACATACTCAAAATCACAGTTGCTCCCCCTAACCTTATTTAATAAAACCTTTCTCTTTTGCTCGTTCTATACATTTCGATTTATCCATACTACCAGCGGTTAAGTTATTGGCTCCAAACCAAGGACCCTTACCTGAATATTGAACAAGCTTCACCGTACGGCTTTCACCGGGTTCAAAACGGACAGCAGTCCCCGAGGGAATATTTAAATGCATTCCCCAAGCTAAGGCCCGCTCAAAGACCAAATACCGGTTCACTTCAAAGAAATGAAAATGAGAGCCGATTTGGATGGGCCGGTCACCCGTATTTTCAACCGTTAGGGTTTCTGTTTTTAAGTTTTGGTTCGCTTCGATAGCACCTTCCGCTAATTTGATTTCTCCGGGTATCATTAACTTACACTTCCTTTATCATGGAGTTAAATAATCGGATGATGAACGGTCACTAATTTGGTCCCATCAGGAAAGGTTCCTTCAACCTGAATTTCCTCAATCATTTCCGGGATTCCCTCCATCACCTGGTCACGTGTCAGAATCTTTGTCCCCATTTCCATGAGTTGAGCGACAGAATACCCATCCCGGATTCGTTCCAAGAGTTCAGCAGAAATTAAGGATATTGCTTCCGGATAATTCAGTTTTAAGCCACGTTTTAAGCGCTCTTGTGCGACCTGCCCTGCGATATAAACCCATAATTTATCTTTCTCAGTCGGATTGAGATGCATTGTCTAACCTCCCGCCCTGTTCCTTATCTTGATTAAATAGCCATACACTTCTGGATTTCCTCTTTATTAATCTCCTGAGTAAGACCTTTTGCCACGATACGTCCTTTTTCCATAACGTAATAATAATCGGATACCTCGACGACAAAGTCTAAATACTGCTCTACAATCAGGATGGTTAATTTCTCCTCCTGTTTTAATCGTTTAATGACGCGGCCGATTTCCAAAATCACAGAAGGCTGAATTCCTTCGGTGGGTTCATCGAGAATCAGTAATTTGGGCTTAGATACAAGGGCTCGGGCAATTGCCAGCTGTTGCTGCTGCCCACCGCTTAAGTCTCCCCCTTTTCTTTTTAGCATGGCTTTCAAAACCGGAAACAATTCGTAGATTTTCTCATCGATACTTCCCTTGCCACTACGTACCTCCAGGCCAAGCAAAAGGTTTTCTTCGACAGTTAATTGAGGGAAAATATCTCTTCCTTGTGGCACATAGCTGATCCCTTGCCTGGCCCTATAATAGGTGGGTTTCGAAATCATTTCTTCTTCGTTAAACTTAATACTCCCCTTCGGGGTGTTAACCAATCCCATAACACTTTTTAAAAAAGTCGTTTTTCCTACCCCGTTTCGTCCGATAAGGCAGACAACTTCCCCCTTAGGGGCTATCAGATCAACTTGATTAAGAATAATACTTTCCTCATAATAGGCCTCTAGCCTTTTTACCTTAAGCATCGCGTTTCCCACCTCGTCCTAGGTACACATCGATGACCTTTTGATTATTCTGAACGTCATAGACACTGCCCTCATCCAATATTGCTCCTTCATGAAGGACTGTAACCTTTGATGCAAAATCTCGTACGAATTGCATGTCATGTTCCACAACAATAATGGTACAATTTTGAGCTATTTTCGTCAGAAGTTCTCCGGTCTTATCTGTTTCTGCTCGGCCCATTCCGGCAACGGGCTCATCCAATAGCATAAGTTTAGGCTCTTGGGCGAGGAGCATGCCGATTTCGAGCCACTGCTTTTCACCATGGGATAATGCTTTCGGGGTGTTAAATCGTTTTTCATATAGACCTATTGTGACTAAGATATCTTCAATCCTCTCCATTTGCTCTTTTTGGGGCTTATGAAAAATGGAGGAATACAGTGAATGGTCTTTCACTGCAGCAAGTTCCATATTTTCATTAACAGTCATATGCGTAAATACGGAGGGCACCTGAAATTTTCTTCCTATACCGATATTGACAATCTCATGCTCTGAATAACGAGAAATATCTATCTCGCCAGCAAACATAACTTGACCTGACTGAGGCCTAACCCGCCCGCAAATTGCATCAAGTAGGGTTGTTTTGCCAGCGCCGTTCGGTCCAATAAAAAAACGGATTTCGCCTTTCTCGATCTCTGTCTTTACATGATTAACCGCTTTAAATCCATTGAAACTTATGGTTAAATCATCAATCTGTAATATCGACTCCATACCTCCATCGCCTTCCAATCTAAATCGTTGATTAAGCCGCTTCATCAGTGTCCCGCTGCTGATTGTCCTTCAGTCCATGAGTTCTAAATTTTCCTGCTATTTTTTTAACCAAGCCGACGATACCGTCAGGCATCAACAATACGACAAAAATAAAAGCGAACCCAATAAAGTAAGACCACACATCAGGGAAACTTTCACTGATACTGCTTTTCAAGGCATTGACAAATATCGCCCCAATTACAGCGCCGATCAAGGTTCCGCGCCCACCAATGGCTACCCAAATAATCATTTCAATCGAGGGCACGATTCCCATTGCAGACGGGGAAATAATACCTACCTGGGGCACAAAGATTGCACCGGCAAGCCCTGCTATGGCAGCAGAGAGACAATAAACAAAAACTTTATAGGTTGTAGGATTATATCCCAAGAACCTAACTCGATTTTCTCCGTCCCTGATGGCGATAAGAATCCTACCTATTCTTCGTTTAACCACTACGTTGCAAAGGAGATAGGTCAAAACTAGGAGGCCAATCGAAATATAATATAAAGCGAGTTTTGTCGAGTTATTCGCTAAGGAAAAGCCAAAAATACTTTTATAATTTGTCAGGCCGTTTGTTCCACCGGTATAAGCCTGTTGCCCTACAAAGAGTACAACAAAAATCATGGATAGAGCTTGGGACAAGATGGAGAAATAAACTCCCCTGATCCGATTCTTAAAGGTAAAAAAACCAATTAAGAGCGCCAAAACGGTCGGAATCAGAATTGCCATAGCAATTGCAAAGCCACTACTGCTGAAGGGTTTCCAAAACCACGGCAGGACTTCCCGCCCGCTCCAAGACATAAAATCCGGTAGCTTTCCTTGGGCAGCTTCTAACTTAAGGTACATTGCCATAGAGTATGCACCAAGTCCAAAAAACACACCGTGCCCAAGACTTAAAATCCCTGTATATCCCCAGATTAAATCTAAGCCAATTGCCAAAATAGCATAAGCTATAAATTTCCCAAGTAAATTGACCCTAAAAATTGATAGAAATGACGGAGCAATTATTAAAGCTAAAATTATAAAGGCAAAGACGAATGTTTCGTTTGATTTAATAAAATTTCGAATATTAAACCTCGAGCCTTGAACCTCAATCATTGATATCCCCCTTTCCGTAATCTTTATTTTTATTCGTCTAACGAACGACTGCTGATATTAAACAGCCCTTTGGGCTTCCATTGTAGGAAGGCAATAATCAAAATAAAGACAAGGACCTTGGCCAAGGATGTATTTGTAAGAAATTCAAGTATAGTGTTCGCTGTCCCAATTAAAAGTCCACCAGCAACGGTTCCCATGAGTGTTCCTACTCCTCCAAGGACAACAACCATAAACGTATCGACAATATAATTTGTCCCGAGGGTGGACCCGATCGAGCCGAGTAGGGTTAAAGCACATCCGGCAATTCCAGCAAGTCCAGAGCCAATAGCAAACGTTAAAGCATCCACTCTTCGTGTATTTATCCCCATGCTCTCAGCCATTTCCCGATTCTGCATGACCGCTCGAATTCGTAGTCCAGTTTTACTTTTATAAAGCAATACGAACATACCCATGAGACAAGCAATGACTAAAGCGATAATAAACAGTCGTTTATAGGGTAATTGTAGCCCTTGGCTTAGGACGAGTCCGCCTGCCAACCAACTAGGGCTTTGCACATCAACATTAGGAGCTCCAAAGATATTTCTCGCAAGTTGCTGGAGTACTAAACTAACACCCCAAGTTGCTAAGATGCTATCCAACGGCCTATTGTAAAGGTGGCGTATCACTGTACCTTCGAGAATAAATCCAATAAGACCGGCAACGATAAACGATGCTGGAATAGCCATTATAAAATATAATCCCAAAAAGCTCTTATCCAGATAACCTATAAATAGATTTTGAATAAGATAAGTAACATAGGCGCCAATCATGATGAACTCACCGTGTGACATATTGATGATTTTCATTAGACCAAAGGTTATGACAAGTCCTAGAGCAGCTAGTATATAAATAGAGCTGACACTAAGTCCATTAAATATTTGCATGATATACGTTTCCATTTTTCCACCACCTTATCATGAGCATCCTAGGAGCAACGGTGCAAGTTTATCTGACTTGCACCGTTCAATCATAATACCCAAAGTTAGTAACTAATTGCTGAGTCCCTTGGCCCAGTCGTAGGATTTCAGGTAGGGATCTGGTTTGACTGTTGATTCGGTACTCCATATTTCCTTAATCTGACCATCCGCAGTTACCTCACCAATCCTTACAGGTTTCCAGAGGTGTTGATTTTCCCCCTCAATTTTAACCAGACCTTCAGGGGCTTTAAATTCAATTCCCTTAGCAGCTTCCTTGACCTTATCTACATCAGTAGAACCTGCTTTTTCAGCAGTAGCTGCCCATAAGTACACTGCATCATAAGCCGCTTCGATCGGATCATCGGTTACACGGTCAACACCATATTTTGCTTTGTAATTCTTTACGAATTGAGCATTTTCAGGCGTATTTGTGGTTTGGTAATAATTCCAGGATACTAAATGACCTGCCATGTTAGCTGCGCCAATACCACGGACTTCTTCCTCAGCGACACTTACGGAAAGAGTTGTCAGATCTTTTGAAGTAATTCCTGCATCCTTAAGCTGCTTGAAGAAGGCAACGTTACTATCACCATTCAATGTGTTGAACACGATATCAGGCTTGGAGGCTTTGATCTTGTTGATAATGGTACTATAGTCGGTATGCCCAAGGGGTGTGTACTCTTCAGCCAGCACTTCACCACCTAGCGCTTTGACTTGAGCTTTAATAATTTTATTAGCGGTTCTTGGAAACACATAATCAGATCCTAGCAGAAAGAATTTCTTTCCTTTATTCTTGAATAACCAGTCTACTGCTGGAACGATCTGCTGATTAGGAGCAGCACCGGTGTAGAAAATATTGGGTGAGGCTTCCATGCCTTCATATTGAACAGGGTACCAGAGTAAACCATTATTCTCTTCGAATACAGGCAACATTGCCTTGCGGCTAGCTGAAGTCCAGCCGCCAAATACGGTTGCTACCTTATCTTGTTGTAACAGTTTCTTGGCCTTTTCTGCAAAGGTAGGCCAGTCTGAAGCACCATCTTCGATAATTGGTTTAATTTTCTTACCTAGTACACCACCAGATGCATTGATCTCGTCAATAGCCATCATTTCTGCATCTTTGACCGATACCTCACTAATGGCCATCGTTCCACTTAATGAATGTAGTATTCCAACTTTAATGGTATCTCCTGCGCTCGTGGTTTCAGCTGGTGTGCTTGTCTGAGTAGAGGCACATCCTGTAACAAGCAATCCAGCAATCAGCGTTAAGGAGATAGCTCCCGTTAGGCGTTTTTTCATTTTTGATGAGAAATAATTTTTCATGTCCTATCACCCTCCTCAATCTTTGACAGCAAGACTGGCCATAATCTATGCTGAAGAATAACGATAGCGCTACCGAACCAAGTCAAAAGGCGCTGTGAGAAATGTTTTCTGTATCCCTTGAGATACTTTTCATTCCTCACAGCGCCTTTGCTGGTTAGTCGTTGATGTAATTGTCACATTGATTCGAATAAAAACATACCCCACAGAACAGCTTTTTTACCCTAAAAAAACGATGATAAAATTTTACGCTAAAGATTCTAGCCCGCTGATTTTCGAAACTGGGAGGGAGTAAAGCCAGTATAGCTTTTAAATAACCGGCAAAAATAGTCTGAACTGCTATAGCCAAGTTTTTCGCTTACTTCATAGTTCTTATACTGATTAGTTCCAAGTAAATGCTTAGCATATTCCATTTTGACCTTTGTCGAATAATCGTTGAAATTTATACCGATTTTTTGTTTAAATACTTTTCCCAGATAATCTTTACTCACATGGACTTCATTCGCAATTAATTCGAGTGTAATATCATCGCCAAGATGATCGATTAAATATTGACACGTCTTTCTAATCATACTATCGCTTTGATGAAGATCGTATTTCTTTATCACGCTGACTAAATCCTTAATACGATCAAGAAACTCTGATTTCATCTCACTCAGGGACCCGGTATTCTGCAGAACAGGGTTAAACGCTGCATTTTCAACCTTCGTTAGCCAAGAAAACTCCATTATTAGGGCCCCGCTAAGGTTTAAAATCATGTTTTCCAGTAATTTGGCCGTTTTAAACAAGTCCTGATCCAGTAATTTGCTTAATTCTGTAAATGCAGTTTCTGCTTCAGCCAAGGCTGCCCAATTTCCGGATAATATAAGATTGGCTATTCGTTTTTCTTTATTTTTGGGATAAAAAAGCGTAAGGGTTTCTTCAATCAGTATATGTTCTTTTTTAACTCTAATTTTTTGTTTAGTTTTTTCTTCTAAAAAGGCTTTCGTTCTTTCTAAGGCTTCACCGAGAATATTATCATCCAACGGTTTGCTCATAAAATCGAAGGCACCTAATCGTATTCCTTGTTTCGCGTACTCAAAATCGCTATGAGTACTCAGTAAAATTGTACAGATATCCCATTTCCTTAATCGGAGCTCACTGAGAAACTCTATCCCGTTCATGCCTGGCATTTTAATATCGGTTATGATGAGATCGATGTGACGATCTGTAAGTTTTCCTAAAGCTTCTTTACCATCACTGGCTTCCTCTTCCATCTCGAATCCATAGTCAGCCCAATTTCTATATCTCTTTAACATGTACCTCACGGATTTGTCATCATCAACGATTAAAACTTTAAACACTCCCCTAACCTCCCCGTCTTTATAAAAAGGGCTGCTTCTTCAAAATTGTACGAGATAATTTCCTCCTTCAGTTGCTTATAGTCCAGACTATCCAACTCTTTCTCAAGAAAAGGATTACACGATGCAAGCACCGTTATGGCCTCGGCATCTCCCTCTTCCAAGAGCTTAACTAGTTTAATCAACGTGTTAGGTATATCTTCATTTCTAACGGAAATGACTTCAGCTTCCAGGGGTGAGTTCGTGACAAACTGATTCGCAATTTTAATAGTTTCTTTAAGGACTCTTTCCAATCGACTTTTTTCCTTGGTAATCATCTCTTCCTTCCGGTTACCTAAGGCATTTTCTAATTGCCGGGATACTTCGTTCAGCTTGATTGCTCCAATATTGGCTGAAACTCCCTTTAGCGTATGGAGTAGTATTTTTACTTCATCAAAATTACCGTTTGCCAAAAGCTGATTTAATTGCTTATAGTCATTTTTATGGTTATCCATGAACGTTTCAAGGATATGCTTATAGTTCTCTTGTTTACCCCCTAAACGATCGATACCGCTTACAAAATCAATCCACATATTTTTTTCGAGGGCTGGGTTATCCATTTCTCTCTTGATTTCTTCAGTGGATCCAAGATCAACAAAGCTTTTCAAGGCCTCAGCCAATTTCACAGGATTTATCGGTTTCGTTAAATAACCGCTCATTCCTGCCAAGCGTGCCTTTTCAGAGACGCCCTCAACGGCGTCTGCCGATAAAGCGATAATGGGCGGGGCATCTTTACCCTTGATCTCTAAAATACGCCGAGCCGTTTCATAACCATCCATTTTAGGCATGCGAATATCCATTAAAATAGCATCATAGCGTGTTCTACTTGCCAGTTGAACGGCTTCAAAACCGCTCTGGGTAATGTCGACTTCAAACCCAAAACGCTCAAGAATTTCTTGGGTCATTTGTAAATTTACTCTATTATCTTCGGTTAAAAGGAGTTTCTTAGCAGCAAAACTAAGCGGGTTCAGCTTTCCTTCTTGCGGAAATTGCTGTGCATGAACAGCAATTTCCAAGTTTACTGTAAACCAAAAGCTTGACCCTTTCCCAACAACACTACTGACATTCATTTCCCCTGACATGAGGTGCACAATTCTTTTTGAGATTGCAAGTCCTAAGCCGGTTCCCCCATACTTTCGTGAAGTTGAGGCATCACCCTGTGTAAATACTTCAAACAAATGATTCCTTTGTTCCTCAGATATGCCTATTCCAGTATCTGAAATGTTAAAACGAAGTTGAACCTGGTTTCCCTCGTTTCTCATAACTTCAACTAAAAGTTCTAGTTTACCCTTATCCGTGAACTTAAGCCCATTCGATAAAAGATTTACAATTACTTCCTTTAATTTTGTAACATCCCCTTTTACATAACGTGGAACATCGGGTTGCAGGCAACAGCGAAAATTTAAGCCTTTGCGCTGGGCTTCGAGTTCAAACATGCTGCAGATCTCCTGGACTGTCTCGTAGAGGTTAAATTCAACTGTTTCCAAGAGCATTCGCCCAGCCTCAATTTTAGAAAAATCAAGGATTTCATTAACAATTTCCAATAGGCTTTTAGCTGCCATATCTATATATTGCAGGTATTGTTTTTGTTTTGACGTGAATTTCATGCGCTCGAGTAAATAGAGATAGCCAATCATTGTGTTTATCGGGGTCCTTATCTCATGACTCATATTGGCTAAAAATTCGCTTTTGGCATTATTAGCTTTCTCCGCTTCTTCCTTAGCAGCTTTCATTTTTTCTTCAGCTTGTTTCCTTTTGACTAATTCTTCCTGAAAAGACTGATATAAGTCATTGAAGGTATTGGCAAGCAATCGAAGTTCCCAAGAGCCTTCCGCCACTAAGCTAAAGTTTTCTTGGCTAAAGGAAAACACCTTCAAAAGTTCGGTGTAATTTTTGATGGGATACGTTACTTGGGTAAATAAGATTCGTAGTAATAACGCAACTGCACCAATGATAAAAACAGCAAGGATTGCTTGCAAAATTGCCGCTCTGCGGGTAGCATTTCGAGCTATCTCGAGTTCGGCTTCCAAACGGGCATTCATAATTTGTTGGAATTCTTCAATCGGGCCCATAATCGCCAGTTTATCCGAATCATACTTTTCGTCAAACATGATGTCCCGTGCTTTCGCTAGTTTGTCCTCTTTACTAAACTTTTGTTCTTCAGAACTTAGCCGATAAGTGGCAACTTCTAACGGCATTTGTTCCTCTGGTATCCTCAATGTTTCAAGAATCAGCCGCATGGAATGACGCTCGGTCTCCACCAGCGCATCAGAATTCATTTTCGCCTCAGCTAACAGGGCCATCTCTTCTTGGGGAGAATTGAGTTCCCCCAGGCGGGTTATCACATGGTCCCGAGTTTTCGTAACTTTAATTTCCTCCCAGTATTTATTCATGTGGATATCATCTCTTGTTACCGCATACTTACGCGCTTCATTGGTTAAATAATCTGAGGCATTGGCTAGATCAATACCCAGTTGCTTAAATTCCGTTCTTCTCTTTTCGGCATTCTGTTCATCTTTGATACTTGAACTCATGTATAAAATACTACTGCCAAGCAATATAGAAATAAGGAAGAAGACTCCTACCGTCAAGGTACTAATCGTCGATTGTTTAATGATAATTTTTGAAGGCATCTTGAATCAACTCCACGTAAGTCTCATTTAATTACTTGTTTTAACTGATCTATTCCTTTAGAATTTGGATAGTATTAAATAGATTAATGGAGTTGGTCTTCTTGCATAATACCCCATCAATGAATCAGCCAGAAATTCTCTTGATCGATGATACACCAGAATATATTGAAACGGCTGTAACGATGTTACGTGAAAGCAACTATCGCGTGCGCATCGCTACCAAAGGAAGTACTGCTTTTAAGTTAATTGAGCAACATCCACCTGACCTTATTCTTTTAGATGTCTATATGCCAGAAATGGATGGCTTTGAAATCTGTAGAATCATAAAAACCGAAAGTGATTTTAGCAGCATTCCTATTATCTTTCTGACCTCTAGTGATGATTCGGAAAGCATTGCAAAAGGATTTGAATTAGGTGCTCAAGATTATGTCGTTAAGCCCTTTACGACTTCGGAACTTCTTGCTCGCGTTCATACCCATATCAAGCTAAAAAAACAAACTGAATCCTTAATTAAAGCCAATCAAGAACTTGATAGTTTTTGCTATACCGTTTCCCATGACTTAAAAGCTCCGTTGCTCTCTCTCAACAAACTGACCGAATATTTGGCTTTAGATTATTCAGATATACTGGATCATGAAGGCCATGAATTGATTAGTAATATTCAGGATAAGTCAAAGGAAATTATTAAGCTTGTTAACCATTTACTTGAACTTTCTAGAATGAGTGAAATGCCTATGACCATCGAACCTATTAATTTAGAGCAGTTATTCAGGAAGGTTTACGAAACACTCATCAAACTTGAACCCCAAAGAAATGTAAGCTTTACGATTAAAAATCTCCCCCTTATTCAAGGTGACCCTATAATGATTGAAATCCTCGCTGTAAATATCCTCTCTAATGCTCTAAAATACACCCGTAATCGAAAAAATGCATGTCTAGAAATTTCATCGGAAGAAAATGAAATTGAATTTATTATCTCCGTAAAAGATAATGGCGCAGGCTTTGATATGCGCTATGCTTCCAGATTATTTAGTGTCTTTCAGAGACTCCATTCAGAAAATGAGTTTGAAGGTTCAGGTGTCGGTCTCGTCATTGTTCAAAAAATTTTAAAAAGACATCATGGTTTAGCCTGGATGACAGGAAAGGTAGATGAAGGGGCAACATTTTACTTCAGTCTACCCAAAGCTAAATTGTAAACTATGCTCCACTAACTTCATTGGCCAAGGATTTAAAACCACCTGCAAATTAAAAAAAGAGCCACCTATCCTAGAATAACTATTCTTGGATAAGGGCTCTCTTGATCACTCTTACGCTCCAAACCTTGGTTTGGTGCCCGCTCATATGAATAGGGTATAACCACGAATTATACCCTATTTTATTCTCTTAAACTCTTAAACACATAAAAAATCGCACAAACCTCTGTCAACCAGATCATCGCATGGCCTCATTGCCTCTTTGATGTTTATTATCATATCACTTAATACGTCTTTGTCTAGTTGTTTTAGAATAATACACTGTATACAATCCTTTAGGGTTATCCTTCCTGTTGTAGATCATCCCCTTATGTTTGTAAAACAACGTGGTCTGATTGTAATACTCATAGTACAAAAAATGAAACAGCAATTATTAAATAGACCGCGAGAAGCTGAACCCCCTCCAACCAATTGGATTCTCCATCATTAGCTACGCGATTGGCAATAAGAACCGCAAAGATTAGAGCGATCAACTCGAACTCATTGAAGATGATGCTCATGGGCGAAAATAACAAACTGAGTAAGATGAGAATGGGTGTGACAAAGAGAATAATCTGCAAGCTTGAACCCAATGCAATTTCGACGGCGATATCCATTTTGTCTTTGTAGGCCATCGTAATGGCTGTGCTATGTTCGGCCGCATTACCAATAAGCGGTACCAAAATAATTCCTACAAAGAATTCACTTAGTCCGATCGCCTGCGTCATCGGTCCAACAGCACTCACAAAAAATTCACTTTCCAAGCCAATAAGTACGGTTGAGACGATTAGAATTGAAATTGCCTTTGGAAGAGACCATTTTGAAATGCTTTCTTCACTATGATCAACAGAGTAGAGATCTTTATGGGTATAAAAAGAAAAGAATAAGCTCATTAAATAAATGACAAACATAATAACTGCTACAAGAACGCTTAGTACTTCATAGCGGGTAGTCAGCAGCTCGGGGGCGACAGTGTGGGTGAAAATCGCGGGGATCGTTAATCCTATCACAGCAAATAATAACATGCTTGAAGAGACTTCAATCGCTTGTCTATTAAAACTCTGCGATTTATACTTTATGCCTCCTACGAGCATGCTGGCGCCTAGTACCAATAAAATATTTCCAATAACTGAACCGGCAATAGACGCTTTAACTACATCGAAAAGCCCTGCTTTTAATGCAAAAAAAGCAATAATCAACTCAGTGGCATTACCAAAGGTTGCATTGAGAAACCCTCCTATCCGAGGTCCTGAGTAGAAGGATATTTCTTCTGTAGCTTCCCCCATTAGCCCAGCCAAGGGGATAATCGCTAAGGCGGAAAGAACAAACATTAGTGTCGGTGAGAAGTGCATATACTCCCCAATTAAACTTATTGGAATAAAAAACAGTAAGAACCTTAGTATTTTCATTCTGTCACTCCTCTCATCCTAATAATCTGGACTTTTAATTATCAATATATCGTTTTTTGATAGGGTTGGCAACAATTGGCATCTTTACAATTGAACAAGTCAGACGTCGGATATATTGGATGTTGGTATCGAAACTTTCACCAAGGGCCAACAACACTCACGAAAATGGGTTAGTTATAGAAAAAAGCACCTTTCTCAGGTGCTTCATTTAGTGTTAGGCTGTCTTCTCAAAAATCTTGCGAAAATGATAGCCATAAATGGATAAGGTCACAGCCAAAGGCAAAAGGCAAGCTAAAGCCCCACGCCGAAAAATTTGTAGTCACACTCCGGGCAATGCCCATCTTGCACAAGGTTAAGAATCCGAGCGTTTTCTCGGATAATCACTTCCTTCCCACAATGAGGGCAGTAAGTCGAATCTCCCCCGCTAACATTACCCAGATAGACATATTCAACTTCCTCCTGGGCCAATTTCCAGAGCTTAAGTAAGCTTTCTTTTTCGGTTGGAGGGAGATCGAGTTTGTACGCCGGAAAATAACGACTTAAGTGCCAAGCCAAAGGAGTATTCAGTTTTCGTAACCATTGGGATAGCTCGCGAATCTCCTCAGTTTTGTCATTGGCCATTTCGAACCAGGTTGAAGGCTCAGAATATGTAAAGCAAAGTCCAAGGGAATCTTTAGTCTGGGCAAGTTCAGCTAAGCGGGCAGGGGTTACCCGTGTCCCTTGTTGACAGGACTGGGAAATTTCGTGATTTTGACAGAAGGTACAGCTGAGATTACACCCATAACCTGCCACAGAAAAAATCCAGCTTCCCGGGTAAAAGTGGAATAAGGGCTTCTTTTCGATGGGATCGAGATGCCAGGCGGCAACTTCTCCATAATTAAGTGGCACTACCCCTTCTCCCTGATTTCCCCGTACATGATGACAGCGACCGGTCTGGCTCGGGCGGAGCTGGCAGTGTTGACTCTGATTAGACCATCATTAATTATTGAGCCGAACGAGCTTGGGTCATTCTTGGAACCACGGTGAAAAAACGGTTCAAGGCACAAGTACTTCATCGTCGAAGCAAATGGTCGTTCATTTTACGATAAAAAAGGATGGTATGCGGCGTTCACCGTACTGACTCGACGGGTGATTAATAATCTCATGCTGATAATAGAGAATAGTTGAGGCTCCACCATCAAGATTAGCGACATTATAAGCCCCGTATTCGAGCATAATATCCTGGACTTCTTTTAAGGTTGCGCCGAGGGAACCAATTTGGCGTCCATCAATAACCAGCATCAAGATCGTACCGTCTCGCAGCTGCCCTATGGCGGTCCGAGGAGCAATGCCCCATCCACCATCTCCACGTGTAATCGCGCGTTGACCATTAACTACCAGAAAAGGACTAAATGTCACTGCATCTCGAATGCCCATTTTCTGAATTTGGGACAAGGAGTAATGACCGAGAACAAGAACATTATTACGATCCATACCGATAATATCATACATTTTCCCGCGATCTTTGTAGAGAATTTTTCCTCCTGAGATGAGGATTCCCAAAGGTTGCCCACCATTTCCGTTTCCTAGTGGATCGTTGAATTCTCCTCCATTAATGACGGCGACAGCCCCGGTCTCCGCGGCAATATCTTCTGCTCTTTCTCCCGTCTTACCAAGAAAACGTGTTGCTCCGACCTTGACGCGCGCAGGATCATTAATTTTAAGCAAATATCCTTTAAATCCCTTTTGGCTAACGTCAAGGAGTTCCATCCCGTTATTGCCGGAAGTACCACGTGTATTAATTAAAGATGGATTAGAATTACCCATAGATACGACTTGATTGCTTTTTAAAATCTTTTGAATCTCCGCATCGCTGAAGAACCATTTTGCCAAGTACTGGTGGTTCATCGACGTCATCGCACTTGATACCCAAAAGTTACGAAGCGTCTCAAAAGGTTCGAAGGGTGCACGAAGAAACCCTATAAAGAATAAGAAAAGTAAGATCAATAAACTGACAATCCCTATCATAGGTTTATTCAACGGTCTTTCACTACGGCTATAATGGTGGACCCCTGCAGTCCTTTCGTCAGATCGCGGCTTCCCCATGTTATCTCCATCTCCTCGCTAGAAATATAATTCATTTAATATTATTGACCAATTTCCATAACAAACATTAATATTCTTTAGAAATTGCAAAAAAGCTTAGACCGATTTGCTCGTGCCAATTTCTCCGCACTCTGTCTGCGCCTCATTTTCAACCAATTGGCTCAATTTCTTTCAAGAATGCCAATGAATTTATTCAAGATTACAATAAAGTCAAACTGAGCAACCTAGTCATTATATCCTAACCGGATAGCATGAGACTATCAAGCGGAATGGCGAAAGGTGAATGATAGAAATGAAGCGTTTTACGTTTTGGCTATATCTCCTTTTAAGCGTATCGATTATCCTTGCCGGATGCGGAGAGATTTACCAAAATAAATGGGCATCCTTCGGTATGTCGCTGCTCACGCTGATATTTATGTCGCTACCCTTTTTTATCGAAAAACGATTGTGAATAGAATTTCCTCACAATCTAATAAGCGTTTTTCTCCTTTTTATCTATGCGTCCATCTTCCTGGGAACTGCAAATCATTTCTATGTCCGGTTTTGGTGGTGGGACAAAATGCTCCATGGTTTTTCTGGGCTAATCTTTGCTAATCTCGGATTTTTAATCGCTATGTATCTCCTTCGCAGCAAGAAGATGGATTCAGGGCTCAGCCGTATTTTACTGGCCTTATTCTCCTTTTTTTTTGCTGTTGCTTCGGGGGCTATATGGGAAATCTATGAATATTTAATGGATAAAACCTTTGGATTCCTTTATCAAGGGGTTGGGATAGACGATACCATGACGGATATCATTTTCGATACTCTAGGGGCTTTAATCTTTGCGTTATTCCTTTTCTTTCAAGGAAAACGGAAATTCAAACTGATCTCTGAAGGCGAAGGAAAAGCTGAACATTAAAAAGAAACCTCAGTTTGTTGTTTTTTAGCTGCACGGCGCTGGAACAACGACAGGGTTTCATTTGAGAATCGTTTTTCAGCGTATAACTCCTGTTCTGAAGCGGAAAGGGTAAACTCCTGACCACAGTTTCCTTGGTCAAATGATTACCCTTTCTCGTGGTTTGTTAAACAAATTTTAACATGTTACATTTTAGGCATATTTTGTCCATAGAAAATTTCAGTCATTTCTTTTTTTAGACGTTGCTTGATCTTTCGTTTTTCTCCAGCGGAAAGTTCTTTTTTCGCTGTCCCAAAAAGATAATTATCGAGGTCGAAATCCTTAAGAAGCATCTTCGTATGGAAGATTTTTTCCTGATAGACGTTAACATCAATCATCTGATAAAGATCACGCGTTTTACGATCGATATAATTTTGAATTGAATTGATTTTATGATCGATAAAGATTTTCTTGCCATCAATATCGCGTGTGAACCCCCGAACACGGTAATCAACGGTAACAATATCAGAAGAAAAGTTCGTAATAAGATAGTTGAGTACCTTCAGAGGTGAGATTTGTCCGCATGTCGAGACATCAATGTCTGCACGAAATGTACTTATACCTCCATGGGGATGACTTTCTGGATAGGTGTGTACAGTAATATGGCTTTTATCTAAATGGGCCACGACCGCTTCAGGAAGGGGTTTCGCTTTTGCAGTGACCACCGGTTCAAAGGGATTATCATCTGGTGATTTGTCAGGTTCACAGTGTTCCTCGGCAATAAGCATGGTGACACTCGCCCCTTGGGGATCATAATCTTGTTGTGCGATATTGAGGATATTAGCCCCAATGATTCGGGCTACTTCGGTTAAAATACTTGTCAGTCTTTCTGCATTATATTCTTCGTCGATATACTCAATATAGGCATCCCGATGTTCTGGTGTCTTCGCATAACAAATATCGTACATATTAAAACTTAACGACTTCGTCAAATTATTGAACCCGTAGAGTTTTAACTTTTTAAGTGGTTTAACCTCCATCGAACTCCTCCATATTGTGTAATCTATACTCTATGCTGTGGTTTACTTAATTATACTACTTTTACGTGTAATAATTACCTTCATCTCTAATATCCATTTATATCCACCTAGAAAAACGAACTCCACATCACGATCAACGTGGTGCGGAGTTCGAGCATAAATTATCTACTTTGCGCTTATAGCCATCTTTTGACCTGCTGCGACAACATTACTTAATCGACCGATGCCTTCAAGTTCGACTTCGATTAAGTCCCCGATTTTCATCGCCCCAGTCCCCTTTGGCGATCCTGTCAAGATAACATCACCTGGATAGAGCGTCATGCCTTGAGTTGCGAATTCGAGAAGCATTTTTCGGTTTTAGACTCGACCTTTTAAAAATCGTTGTCTTAGGTCTGGTTCATACTTTTCGATAGCATAACGTAACATCGTACGTGGCATTTCATTATAGTGATCTTTTAGAAAATTGAATTCTATTTTAAAATTCCTGTTTCCAATTTCCCTCAACATCCAACCGACAGCCTTATGAATAAGGTCATGTTTATGGTGTAACAAAATTTCACTTATCTCTAAAGCATCATCAAAGTGCCCCTGTTTTATAAAATAAAACGTAGAAATAATGGCGATTCTCTGCTTCCATAAGTTAGAGGATTGGGCGAAATCATAAAGGATTCCTTTGTCTTTAGCAAAAAGAAAGGGTCCTAGGATCTTATAAGCAGAAGAATCAACCAGATCCCAGTTATTCACGCATTGAATATTATTAAGATAAAAATTCACAATCGCTTCCTGTTCTTGCTCAGCGGTTGACTTTTCAAATTTACTGACCAAAATAAACAGGGCAACAAGACGATATTCATGAATCGGTTCCTTTAATAACGTTTCAACGTCCATCAGCTCAATCTGTTTATAATATTTCCGAGCTATTTTTCTCTGGATAGGGACGGTAACTCCTAGAAACTGATCACCTTCTCCATAGCCTCCCTCACCTGCTTGGAAAAATCGTGGTAAATAAGCGGCTTTCTCCTCGTCTAGGGACTCACGTAACTGACCTTTGATCTCATCGAGTATATTCAATACTTTTCATTCCTTACTTTTTTAGAAATAGCCTATTAATGTGAATACTTTTCCGTATAAACAAAGCCCTAAAACAATTAAGTTCTAGAGCTTAGCCCCCATCTTCAGAAAATACTATTGTCCATTATGCGTCGGAGGTTAATGTTAATCTATTCAAGTCTATAACGGCACCTATCTTCATAAGTAGATCTAATCCAAGAAGTCCATTAATATCACCTTTGGAATCGATCACACCAAAGTCCATTTTGGGTTTATCTAATAAAATATGACCTAACTTAATTTCATCTATATCCTTCGAGAAAAAGTTATGCAAACTCCCCCCTACTCCATAGAAGGAATTTACACTATCCTCTGGTTCAACAAAAATTCCAAGATCCTCAACCGCATCGGCTGAAATAATGCTCTCTGCTGCTCCAGTGTCAATCACTACGTTATCAATCACTTTCGTAATACCGCGAAAAGATATTTGAATCGAGGTAAATAGAAGTCCATCTTGAAACTCAATCTTCATTTGCTTGCACCTCGGAAACCCAATATTTGCTTGATAGGAACTTCAATTTTCTCTTTACCAGTGTGATAAACAAGGATTTCATCTTTTGCTCTAACTAACTCGCGGGTTGCTTCCTTCTCATCTACGAAAGCTTGAATTACTGCCATATCATCGATGAATCTGATATTATTTTCTACATGAGAATTCAGTATCTGAATTTTAACAAACCGTTCCGGGTAGATCCTTCGTACTTCTTCCCATTTCATCAGGCACACCCACCTTTATCTTTTCTATATAATGCTATTATACCATTGTTATTCAACGTAGAGAAGATTTCGATGTTCGACTTAACCAGCTGTTTGAAAATTCGTTGTCAATACAGGTTTGCTTCATTCACAGAACCCATGAAAGCGTAGTAAAAGTAAAAAACAAAGCCCTAAAACAATGAAGTTCTAGAGCTTCTTAGGGGAGCCAGGGAGACGTTTCTATGAAACTTAATAATTATCTCGGGAGTGTGATTGGTAACATTCACGGCAATATACTGGCTTGTCACCAGAGGGTCGAAAAGGAACCTCAGTTTGTTTTCCGCAATTGGCACAAACTGCAGGAAACATTTCGCGCTGAGGGCGATCATATCCGCCGCGACTATTCCCTCTCGTTTGTTGTTTTTTTGCTGCACGGCACTGGGGACAACGACTGGGTTCATTTGTGAATCCCTTTTCAGCGTAAAACTCTTGTTCTGAAGCGGAAAAGGTAAACTCCTGACCACAGTCTCTACACGTCAAAATTTTGTCAGTAAACATAAAAAACAGCACCTCCAATTTAATATACGATAATTGATCACCTTTGATTTCTCTAATTAAAGTGCCCTTAAAAGTCATTTATAAGCCTGTTATTTTTTTCCGAAAGCATCAATTTAAATTATTATAGCTTAGCTGAGTTAACCTAAAAAGTATTAGCTGCGCCCTGCGAGTTTCTGGAGGAGAGCAATAAAAGCGGATACTGCTTCCTCTTGAGTTGCCCAGGAGGTAACCAGGCGAATAGCAGAGTGATCTGAATCGATCTTTTTCCAGATAGAAAATGAATAGTCATCTTGGAGCTCAGCGATTAATGAATTGGGCAGAATCGGAAATATCTGATTAGAGGGTGAGTGTGACAGGAAGCCGTAGCCTGCTTCGTTAATTGCCTCACTCAGTAAGCCTGCCATCGTATTGGCGTGCCGTGCGAGATCAAAATACAGATTGTCCCTGAAAAGCTCAAGAAACTGGATTCCGAGGAGTCTTCCTTTAGCAAGGAGCGCTCCTTTCTGCTTCATATGATATCGGAAATCCTCCTTCAGTGAATCACGGCAAATCACGAGAGCTTCACCGAGGAGTGCTCCATTCTTGGTTCCCCCAATATAGAAAGCATCAACAAGCGTTGCCAGATCGGAAAGTTCAAGGTCATTCTCAACGGAGCACAAAGCTGAACCCAACCTGGCACCATCCATGAACAAGATAAGATTGTTCTCTTTACAGAACTCACTGATCTGTTCCAGTTCACGCTTCTGATAGATTGAACCTATTTCTGTTGTATTGGAGATATAAACGAGTTTCGGCTTTACCATGTGCTCGTCAGGATGAGCCTCGAGTACCTCTTTAATCAACGAAGGATTAAGTTTCCCGTCGCTAACTTCAATCGATATAATTTTATGCCCTGTGGCCTCGACCGCTCCTGTCTCATGTCCCAAGATATGACCAGTATTTGCCGCTATCGCTGCTTCATGTGGCCTTAAGAACGCTGAAATAGCGGTAAAATTCGTTTGTGTACCCCCTGAAAGTAGGTGAATATCGATGTCGTTTCGTCCGATTCTTGCTTTTAACAGTTCGATCGCTTGTCGTGAATAGCGATCCTCTCCATACCCTTCGTCCTGCTCAAGGTTTGATTCGATCAAAGCATTCAAGATTCTAGGATGCGCCCCTTCGCTGTAATCGTTCTTAAAGCTGTACATTTGTTAGCCCCCATTTTCATGTTATTTTAGAACAAACTTCAGTTCGTTTTTCAACGGAATACTCCATAGGTCAATTTCCTCCACGTTTCCATAGGCTAGGCTACGGGGCCAAACCAAAATCTTATCCCAGAATAGATAAAGTATCCGGCCAAACCGATTAAAAATAGCCCACAGAAACCCAAAACAACTTGATAAACGCGTGCGGTAAAGAATGTTTTACTCTTGGCTATGGCACATGAAACTCCTGTGTACCAAAGAAAATCCGATAAGATATGGCCAAGGTAAAAGCTAAGGGCCCCGAACACTCCTGCTTTTGCCGAGAGTAGGAGTGAGCCCGCTCCTGCTGTTGCCCACCACAGGGACCAATAAGGATTAGAGGCACTCACAGTAATCCCCGCAATTATAGGGTTAAGTCGTTGGACTTGACTATTCCCGTTTAAGTTCAGACTAGCTTGGTTTAAGGCCTCTTTCAAAATCCCATAAGCCATCCATATGAGAAAGCCTCCGCCCACTAATCCGATGGTTCCTTTAACCCCGGGTGTTGTAAGAGCACTTCCCAAGCCGAAAAAGATGGCGAGGACTAAGACCAATTCCAAAATCGCATGACCGAGGACAATCAAAGGTCCTGCTTTCGCACCGCGATGCAAGCTTTCGTTGATCGTAACGGTCAACAAAGGGCCCGGCATAATGGCACCCGAGAAACCCATGATGAGACTCATTAAAAAAATCTCTAACATGACAACTCCTTTAAATATCTTTCTTCCCGATTTAACACAACTTCAGAGAGACTTATTATATCTTGCTTTCGTACAATTCTCTAAAATAACTGAAAATCCTGTTCTAAAATTCAAAACCAGCCATGTTACTGGCTGGTTTTAATATTCCAGGAAATTTCATTACTGTGAAATATTGATTGAGGCGGCTAAGAGCTTCTTTTCCTGGATGAATTCCATAAGGAGTTTGCCTGTTCCCCCTGTTATTTTCAGGCAATTGCGCAAGTGCTCCGGGGAATCAAATTCGTACGGATTCAGGGCTCGACAACACGTTGCTCCAAACTTTGTGTTAAAGCGATCATGAAACTCTTTTGTTAGCTCATAAGCAGGTTCCCTGCTTTCCGTTACACTGGTGCGCCCTCTAAAAATTCCTAATATCATGGCAGAACCCGCTAATGCTCCACACATGCATCCTGCATGACCTAAACCACCACCAAAACCCGTCGCCATTTTAATAATATCAGGGTTCATAGAGTTGTTGCCCAGCTCGTTAAAGGCTTTAACAAGAGATTCAGCACAATTAAATCCTTCTTTAAAGTTGTTCCCGGCTCGATTACGAGCTTCTAAAGCAAGGTCTTCCATCCTATTCCCTCCCTATTATTACCTAGCACTCGTCATATATTTAGTATATTCCAAATATTAAGAATAATAAAGAGGAGACAAGGATTTGATTCTAATCTCTCTGGAAGTTCCTGCCTTCACCTTTATCAGTAATCAGTTCTGCGTAAGCTTCGTTGTACTTGACTGATATTAGCCACAGTGATACACCAATCATCACAAGACCACTAAGCATATACATCTATATCAACCTCCACCCGAGTTTCTGTCTTTAGAATTTGCTAAAAACGAGCAAATTATTTGTCGCTTAACGTTACCTTAGTAAAGAGAACCCGGCTTTCGCCGAGCTTTAGCGATAAAGAAAACTTGGCTAGCACCAAGCCCTAGCGAAGATGCTAGCCCTAGTTGCCTTATCCTGCCGGACTTAACCACTTGCATCGTAGGATAAAGAAAACTTGGCTAGCACCAAGCCCTAGCGAAGGTGGTAGTCCTAGTTGCCTTATCCTGCCGGACTTAACCACTTGCATCGTAGGATAAAGAAAACTTGGCTTGTGCCAAGCAAAGCGAAGGCAGAAGCCCTAGTTGCACTTATCCTGCCGGACATAAATACATGCATCGTAGGAGAAAGAAAACCGCTGGTTGCACTTATACTATCTGCCCCCAGACTTATACTTTCTGTTAGTAGAACAAAAGAACTGCCTAAGAAAGTCAGGCAGTTCTATAATATCCCATTTTTCTAAAAACCAGGTTTTAATAAACCTTAGAGGTTCTTATTATTTATAAGCAGAAACCATTCCTTGGTCTCTTTTTGCATGAGGAAATACACAGCTATTAACTGTAGGAGCATATTCACTAATTGTAAAAAACCATTGAATGGTGTCGCTAAAAATAACGTCGTTAACTGAGGTACATAAATAATAAGGCTAATCAAGGTAAATACGATATAGAATTTTCTGGCCCAATTCCGGTTTTGAGATATTTTATAAGCAAAATAGCCGTTAAAAAGCAAACCCAATAGAATAATGTATGAGTAAATCATGAATTTTTCATTATCTGGTGATACAGAAATATTGGAATATCCTAAAACGGCTCCAAAAACTAAGGATGTCAGCAGCAATTTTATGGCATATTCAACTTCTTTTGGCCTAACGGTGATTTTGGGCGACGCATTTTCACTAGCCATAGGATTTTCCTCCAAATAGCGAGTATTTAGTGGTTACTCGGGTTTTGTAATCACTCCATTAAGTGCCGAGCTTACGACCGTCAGCGGTGAGGCAAGAAAGATTTCTGCTTCCTCAGAGCCTATACGTCCTGGTGAATTCCGAATGGTCGTTGTTAGGGCTACGTCTTGGGGCGAAAGCAGTCCAAAGTGTTTGCCTGGACACGGGCCACAGCCCGGAGGCATTACTACTGCGCCGCTTTTTCTAAGAATAGAAGTTAATCCCATCTCATCCATTTCGTTAGCTATTTTACTGGAGGCAGGCGTGACTATGAGTGTAACCTCGGGATCTATCTTCCTATCTTTTAAGACAGAAGCGCATTCAATCATGTCCTCGATCCTTCCAGCTGAACAACCTCCGATTATGGCTACGGTGATTTTCTTTCCTGCTAAGTCCTTCACTGGCTGTACATTGGTTGGAGCCGGGGGCACTGCAATCATCGGTTCAATAATACTAACGTCGATACAGTATACTTCTCCTTCAGCTTCTTCTCGGGAAAGAAGGACAAAGGCTGTGCTAACTCCTGCTTCTGGGAGTAAATTGCATAAAGTCATTTTACTAGCGATACTGGCTTGCTCCAGATAGGAACCGGTTAAAGCTACTGCCTTACCCTTAATATTCTGTCCCAGGCTCCCGATGATATAAAGGGCTATATCCCTGGCCAAGACATTGGACTGTAATTGGTTCTCTAAGGAAATCGTTATAATTTCAGGTACGGTAAATTTATAAAAGCCCGTTTCGAGTGGGTTCACCAATTTTTCAGGAGAAAGGGAGAACGCCAGAGCACCAAAGGCCCCAGAAGTAGCGACATGACCGTCGGCTCCCACAATAATCATCCCCGGCCATAAAGATTCTTCTTCAGCTACGACTTGATGCAATACCCCTTCCCCATGATTATATAACCTAAGATCCTTATCTTTAGAGATTTGAAAAAGTTCTTGTTGAAGAACACGCTCCTGAATAGTCGGTGCTGGGTAAGCATGATCGATAGTGAGCAGGACCTTATTTCCCGGTGCTCTTTTAAATTTCGAATTCTTCCAGGCAGTGAGCAGTTTGGACCAAGTCCCATCATGCCCTAAAATGAGATCAACTTTGAGATTAATTTTTTGTCCGGGAACAACCTCAGTTAATGAAGCAGCCTGGGCTAGAGATCGTGAGAAAAATTGCATTAAAAAGCCCCCTTTTTGAACCAGATATTATTGTCTTAAAATTAGAGGGAACCCCCCTAGGAAGGCTAGGGGGGCTAAATATTAAACAATACCAATGAATGTGTAAAGAATCCAGGCGAGAACTGCTCCGAAGACAGACATCGACAAGCCCCAAATCATCATACCTTTAAATAATGGTTTGGAGTCAACATTATCAGGAGCACCGGAGATGAACACAGCTCCTGTCGTAGAAAGCGGGCTCAAGTCCGTGAGGTGACCACAAACAACGATCGTTGTGAGTAAGCCGGGCAAAGCAGCTGGGTTGGCACCGATTTTCTGGAGAAGGAGTGGAGCCATGGGCAGGAATGCCGGCATAATAACCCCGGAAGTACTGGCATATGCCGATACAAGACCTGAGAAGAAACCAATTACCAAATTGGCGGTAAAAGGTGTGGAGAATTTTGCCATAATGGCAGCAAAGAGACTCATACCACCGATATTCGACATCAGGGAAACCATAACGGATACACCGGTTACGAGCATGATAGCTCCCCACGGCATTGCTTTGAAAGCAGCTTTCTCGTCGCCACATTTCATAAGGATGAGAATGGAACCTAGTAAGAAAGCGGTGAACCCAATATCAAGACTAAAGAATACAACAGCTATAACCAAAATTCCTATGGAAACCAAGGTACATTTCTGTTGAAAATTAAAAGGTTCAATCTTCATTTTAGCTAAAACCAAGGCAGGACTGTTGGCATCATTCCGTTTTTTCCATAACTTCAGTCCGCCAAAGAGGCAATAAGCAAGTACTGCACAAACTGCGTTAGCAATCAGCATATTGAGCCACAAGGTCATAGCCATGTTAGTAATACCCATCTTCGCTAAAACGGCGTTACCGATAATTCCGTTTTGAGCAAGTGGGGACATAGCACCAGCCTGAGCACCACTACCGACGACCAACGCCATCAAAAGGGGAGGAATTTCCACTTCTGTAGCCAGAACCATAACAGGGGCGGCTAACAAAGCTGCCGTAGAAATCTGTCCAGGCCCGATCGAAGAAATGGCAAATGCTAAGAAGAATAAAACGATAGGAATTACAGCGATATTACCTTTTGCAGATTTAACGGCATATCCTGTAATCTTCTCCAAAGTCCCATTCGTCTGAGCAATACCAAAAAGAAACGTTACACCGGCGAGCATGATGAGCAAGCTGGTTGGATATCCTGCGATCAAAGTCTTAATTGGTACTCCACCGATGAAATAACCAACAATCAGAGCTAGGCCCAGGGAAAGAGTTCCAAGGTTGGTATTTTTCCAAATAGAAATGACAATGGCGACCGCTAGCAATAACAAGGATATCATATCCATGTTACTTGCTAGAAAATGGGCAAAACCTGTACCTGCCAGAAATCTAACGCTGAACATAATCTTCCTCCTAACTATCCTTTTTTAGAAGAGTATAATTGCTTATAAACTTAAGCCATTTCTTATAAGATACTATTTTTTTTCAATACTTTGAGGAGTTCTAACTCAGTTTCAGCTCCGCCTTTAAAACCGGGATCAATTGGAACAAATTTTACATTTTGGGCTTTTTCACCTAGGACATCTGAGCCAACCCCTAGGGCCATAATCGTGCCCCCAGATTTGAGGCCTTTAGTTACATCAGCAACCCCAAAAAGACTGTTATCCAGGACGACCACAACATCTGGGGTTGTGTCATTTGCTGAACGTTCGAGGATAACATCCTCAGAGACCCTTAAGGTAGAGCTCATGGGGTTACCGGGACGAAAAGCGGCAAAACTATCAAATACTTGAACATGCTTACCTTCGGACATGAGCTGTTTAGCTAGAGTCCTTGTCACTTTCCCCACGGGTTGACCAAAACGTCCATGAAATCTTAGTTCTACCACTCAGCTCACTCCCCTCTCCCGTAATAACTATTGACCGATTTCTGATAGGCTGCGATTTGCTCGGTTGTCAGATTCTTAAATCTACCCTGAGACTTTAAATAATCGGCAACAGGGCTGAAGCTAGGCTCATAGGTTCGGGTTCTCTTTCCTTCATCGACTTCAAAAAGCTCCCAAAGACCGCTTTCTGTCGCTTTTCTGGAGATTTCGATAGTTTCTTCCGGTTTGATTCCCCAACCACGGTGACAGGGGGCTAAGATATGAATATAAGAGAAGCCTTTTTTGGTGCTGGCCTTTTTGAATTTGGCCATTAGATCTTCTGGATAAGCAATATTAGCACTTGCGACATAATCAATCCCGTGCGCTTCCATGATCGCCAGCATGTTCTTTTTATGAACCGGTTTTCCCAGTGATCCATTACTTGTAATTGCAAACAAAGGAGTCTGGCTGCCTGTCTGCCCACCCGTGTTCATATACATCTCATTGTCATAAAGTACATGAATCATGTGTTCCTGACGTTCGGCCGCTCCGGTGAGAGACTGGAACCCGATATCTGCACTTCCAGCATCCCCAGCCCAGGATACCACGTTAACATCTTTGATTCCTTGGATCTCTAAGGCTGCCCTAATTCCTGATGAAACAGCTGGTGCACACTCAAAAAGGGTATGGTAGAACGGCATTTTCCAAGTTGTCTTGGTGTTATTTCCACCAAGTGTTGCCATACAGGAAGCAGGGATGGTGATTATTGTTCTTTCACCAAGAACCTTCATCGCCTGTCTTCCCGCGATTGCAGCTCCACAGCCTTTACATCCGACATTGCCTTGTCCAAACAATTCCTCTTGTGGCAGATTCTTGAAGTCGATCATCTTTTATTCCCTCCTTTACAGTCCGATCCATTCGGATCTATTTTTGTCTGCCTCGCTGCTTTCTGTATGCTCAACGGCCTCTTGGATTTCCTCAATACCACACTTGCCGCCTCCGAGTCCCAAGATAACACCGTTGATAACTTGGTTACCTTGGCCATAGGCTGCAGCCTTGATATCTGTTGCCAGAGCACCGCCAACACCGAATACAATATTTTTATCAAGGACAGTGACATAATGAACCTTTTGCAAATACTCAAGGATGGCTTGGGCAGGGAAAGGTCTCCACGTCTTGACTTTAAGCAGGCCTATTTTCTTGCCTTGTTTCCGCATTTCATCGACGAAGAGTCTGGCTGTGCTGACGATTGACCCCATGGCGACAATGGCATGCTCAGCGTCCTCGAGACGATAGCCATCAACTAAGCCACAGGATTTAGCACCGAATTCTTGACTATATTCTTGAGCAACACTTGGGATGAGGGTCAAAGCCTGAACCATCGCCTCGTTTTGTTGATATTTATAATCAGGATAGAATTCAGGACTTGTAACTGTATTGACCCCTCTGGGATTATTTAGGTCGAGAGCCGGTTGACGGTTCAAAGGGAGAAAAGCAGTCACTTTTTCCGGGTCAGGTGCAAATACTTCCTCTAAAGTATGAGACTGAATATAACCCTCGTAGTTAACCATGACTGGATTTCTCAGTTTTTCGGCGATTCTAAAGGCTTGGATCGTATTATCCAAAACGTCCTGGTTGTTTTCGCAAAACAGTTGAATCCAGCCACTTGCTCCTTGAGAAACGGCATCACCCTGCTCAGGGAAACGACTATGAGGTGCCGACAAAGCCCTGTTCGCGACACCCATCACGATTGGCTGACGCAGTCCTGCGGCATGATAAGCAACCTCGGTCATGAGTAATAAGCCTTGAGAATTAGTCACCGTATAACTGCGAGCACCAGCCAAGGAAGCTCCCAGAACAGCGGCCAAGGCACTATGATCTGATTCCACCCTGATAAATTTGCAATTGAGCTCTTCATCATCAATGTATTTGCTCAACCTTTCCATTGCTGGAAAAGCTGGGGTAATCGGGTAGTAAGCGAGCACTTCAATTTTAGCGAGTTTGGCTCCAAGGGCTGCCGCTTCACTTCCTGTGATGAGTATTTTATTCATTACATCAACCTCCTTTGCCTAAAAAACTCCTTTAGGGCCTGTATATTCGGGAACCATCGCAATGCCTTCACTTTCTTTGGCACAAATTCCACAGCCTTTGCATAGCTTATAGCTAATCGCAATTCCTTTTTCGTCCAAGGAGAGGGCTCCATCTGGACAATAAAGGAGAACAATAGGATTCACCCTCGCCGGATCTGTTATTTCCGGACGATTGATCCTTTGGATTGCACCATTCGCTGCTTTAGCAAGAGCCCCAGGATCACCTGAGGGAACGGTAGGTAAGTTCTTAGCTACCATACTTATCCACCTCCTTACAATAATCTATTTTTGATCTTCACATTAAATATAAGCAAAAAGCATGCCAATAGAAGATTCAAATTGTCCAGAATTATATAGACATTCTCATTTTTCGGTATTTCCATTTATGGCAAGCGGTTTTAAACGTATTTACGAATAGAAAAATATATTTGTTTATATGATATTTAGCGCAGTTTAATGTTCACAAAATCTAAACAAAAACGCCATGTGTTTCTTAATTGCAACACACGGCGTTTTTATATGTAACAATACGTTTCGTATTGTTACATCCGTTATTTTAAGACTGAAGTTTTCTCCAGAGTGTGGTTCTGCTTATTCCAAGACGGCGAGCCGCTTCAGTCTTATTTCCTCCTGTCTCTACCAATACTTGCTTGATTACTTGTTTCTCAACCGTACTCATCCAGTTATCGTTAAACCCTTGTTCGGGATTGTTATCAATTTCCTTATTAATAACCTTCTTTGCTATTATTAGGCAATTTCCTGGGGAAGAAATTTCTTCATCGAGCAAAAGCGCACTCGAGATATCCTCCAATTTTATTTCTTCTTGCCATGACCTCATCGCAAGCCTTTCCATCGCATTACGAAGTTCTCGAAGATTACCTGGCCAGTCATAATTTAAGAGGATGTCCTCAACCTCGGCCGAAAACTTTCCAAGTGGTTTTCCTCGCCTCGAACAAAACTCATTCAGGAACTTGTAGGCGATCAAGATAATATCACTTCCCCGCACTCTGAGAGGTGGAACATTTAAGGAAAGTACATTAAGCCTAAAGAAAAGATCTTCGCGGAATTTTGATTGTTCGACCATTTGTCTTAAATTCCTGTGCGTAGCAGCAATCAGACGAACATCCACAGGGATAATACTGCTATCTCCTAAGCGCATAACTTCACCCTGTTCGATTACTCTTAGTAATCGAGCTTGAAGCATAGGAGACATTTCTCCCACTTCGTCCAAAAGCAGAGTCCCTTTATGAGCCATTTCAAACATACCGGCTTTTCCTGCTTTGCGTGCTCCGGTAAAGGCCCCTTCGACATAACCGAATAATTCGCTTTCTAATAAACTCTCGGGTAAGGCGGCACAATTCACGGCGACAAAAGGTTCATTCTTCCTTTTGCTCGCATTATGAATTGAATGAGCGAACATTTCCTTGCCGGACCCCGTCTGGCCATGGATCAAAACAGTTGAGTCAACTTCTGAGTACTCACTAGCTAAGTTTATTGTGTTTTTTATTGCAAGGCTATTGCCGAGAATATCATCAAAATTATACTTAGTAACTAAACCTCGATCGGCAAGTTTTCTCCTCACCTTGCCCTCTAACTTTTGCAACCTTTCTATTTGTTGAAAGGTGGTTACAACTCCCTCTACTTTATTGTCGACGATTATCGGCACACGATTGGCAATCACCTTAGTCTCGCCAATTTCTAAAAACTCCGCTATTTCTGGTTCTCCCGTTTCTAATAGTTTTTGACAATGCGCTTTAGGAATAACATTGGTAATATACTTACCAATTGCTTTCTCAGCATTCCATCCTGAGGCTTTTTCGGCAGCCTTATTAAAGACCGTAATTTTCCCTACCTTGTCAAGCGCTATGATTCCATCATACGAGAAATCTAAGATTGCCTTAAATTGTTCGGCTTTTTTCATTTCCTGTTTGCGAACCATGTTCACTCTTCGTGCTTCATTGATTGCCTGTCGAACAGAATCAAGCCCTGATGAGATAACAACGGAATTCATCCCTTGCCTACGAGCTTCATTAGCCATTGCCACTTTCCCCATAACGACTTCTACACCCTGTTCACGAAGAGACTGAATTCCTTTGCTAATATCCTCTAGGTCATTACAGCAGGTGTACTTGAGGATCGTATCGTCTACTATCTCAGCAAAAGAATCAATATCCAGGTTGTTGACAACTTCTTCAACGTCGACAATTCCAATCTTCTTTCCCATCTTTTTTGCTTCAAAATAAGCGCGAACGATATCGTATCCGCCAATCGATACCTCTACCAAAGGCAGGGCAATCCCGGAATTACGAATCTTCCAGCCTGTGACTCCCCTGCTAACCAGAACATGATATTTATTTTGTTCAGCCGCTCGCGCACGTTCGACCGCCTCGTCCATCCTAGCAACAGCGATAGTAATATCATTAGTACCCTCACAGATCTTTTGGGCTACTTGGGCGATATCAGGATAAGGCGCTAAGAACAGAATATCCGGCATGTTATCTTCCTCCTGAGATACCAATTTCACTGCCAAAACATCACTTCACACTTAACTATTTCGCTATTATCTTGTTAAACCCTTTCAGTATCAACATGATTCAACTGAATAGATTTAGTTTTCTGGAATATTCGATTTTGTAAGACTTCTTGGGTCAAAGCACGTGTTTTAAAAAAGCTTAGAAATGCTTCATCGGCACTCCTAAGCCTTCTCCTAGTCCACTATATACTCAATCTATCCTGAAGTTCCTTCCTTAAAATATCCGCTGGAAAATAGCGGCCCGGACATTCTGTTGCCGTTCCTGGGACTTCCCGATGTAACTCGACATCAGGGAGACTTAAATGAAAGGCAGCCATCAAGGCCGTAACTTTGTCAAGGAGGCCATTCATCTGGGCCTCGGGGACTTCCTCGAGTTGGCTGAAGTTCCCGACTAAACAAATCCCGATCCCGATGAAATTCCGATTTCCGACGTTGCAATGTGCCCCTGGCCGATAAAGCGGTCGCCCTTCCTCACAGCGGCCATCAGGTAGAATCACAAAGTGATAGCCGATATCACTCCAGCCTTTGGTTAGATGCCACTCGCGAATCATGCCAGCATTCACGGGTAAAATGTCCTCTCCCCGGCGAACACTCGTCGGACTTGCAGAATGATGAATTACGATTTTTTGCCAATCCATTTATTTAATCTCTCCTCTCATTTCCAGGACGGCTATAGACTTAACCCGTTTGATCTCCTCCACGACTTAACCCTCCTTTTCCTCGACTCTTTTTCTCTAAGATTCATATGCTCTTATTATGATTTTGGTTCTAATACCTCCTTTCTCTGTTTTAAACAGATGTTCTCAAGAAATAAAGAAAACTTGGCCAGCGCAAGCCATAGCGCAGCGATTGCCATAGTTGCCTTATCCTGCTGGACTTAACCACTTGCATCGCAGGAAAAAGCAGCCGGACCTGCCGACTGCTTTTAACAAGGAATGTTCACTCTTCTCCGGGCAGGAAGAGTTCGTGAACTGTTTCCCTGCCCGAGAACATCTGTTCTGTTTTTAGTTTATCCAACGATGAGCAACCAGTCAACAGGTTCACTCACGATTGGTTATGAAATTACACGTTTCAGTTCATTTATCCTCCAGCAAAGTCTCCCAGGAGGTACCCACGGCCTCAGCAATCCGCATGGCCCAAGTGGGATTCATTTCCCGCCGGCCACGTTCCAGATCACTGATAATCGTCGGTGAAATTCCCGTTCGCTCGGCAAGCTCCTTCTGAGTTGCGATTTCCGCGCGCAACCGCAAGTTTCTAACTTTCCTTCCGCCATAATTAACGCCATTTTCCATCTTAATCACCCCTCTCCGTTTTCTAAGGAATCAGTAACTTCCATTTATTAGTACATTATAGCTCGTTCCTCTATTACGAACAAGGGTTCGCTTCATCCTAGTTTAATATTAGTTATGAAAATACACTCTCTTTTTTATCAGAGAGTGTATCGTTGTTTAATATTATCCTTGGAATATCGACTTCTTACTCTTCCACATAAGGAATCGTCAGCGGTCCTAGGGGCAAAACCGCAATACTCATTTCGGAGCCGTATTTACCTTTGAGTTCGCTTAGCGTCTGTTCAATATCTTTCGTCGGGGTAATCTTTGCTATTTGGGCCGATTCATCGGGTAAGGTCGAATACAGGTAAACATCAGCCCATTCCTGGATCATAGCCAGTCTTTGAGCTTCCCATTGGTCGAACATTTGAAAAGAAGGATCCTCAATCATCTCCAGGATTTTCTTTGGCGACTCACGCATTTCTAAAATCTTGATAAAGTTTCCGTGAGCAGGCATACCATCGCTGCATTCTGCTGCGCAAATGATTGTACCTCCTTGCCTGACAATCATTCGTGCGGCGTCCATGCCTTTGACAGCTTGATAGAGGTTTTGATCCAGTGGGTAACCCGCGTTTGTTGTTATCACAACGTCATAGCGCTGATCACATTTATGCATGGCATGTTGTTTGACGAAAGAGCACCCTATCCCATGAGCCTCAGCTAACTCACCTGCAAAAACCTGGGTAATCTCCTTTTCCCCATTCAGCGCGACATTAAGAAGAAAATCCGGTTTACAAAACGTATTGATTTCCCTCGTCATTTCTTGAAGGGGATTATTATCTAAGATACCCCAAGTAGCTAACGGATGGCCGATCATTTTGGCATTATGAAAGGTTAGGATCGTTTCAATCCCCGCGATACCTGGCATAATTCCCTTTGGTCCTCCGGAAAAGCCAGCAAAAAAGTGAGGTTCGATGAACCCCGTCACAATCCTAAAGTCGGCCTCAACATATTCTTTATTGAGGTATACTTCGCAACCAAAGCTACTTGTGCCAAGATGCGTCAGTTCTGATTTTTCTTGACAATGATGGTTAATAATGCGAACGGTATCGACAATCGTTTCCCCTAACATTTCGCAAAGTTCTTCTCGTGTTTGGTCACGATGAGTCCCGAGTCCGTTAATGATCGTAACATTCTCTAAGGGAACATGGGTAAGTTCCTCAAGTATCCAAGGAACCAACTTTTGATTCGGGGTCGGTCTGGTAATGTCACTGATTACAATGACAACCCGATCACTAGACTTAACCAGTTCTCTTAAAGGTTTAGTCCCTCTCGGGTTGCGCAGAGCACGCAACACAGCCTCATGATCGTTCTCAATTGGCTCCAGATGGGTGGGTTCGATAACCGTAGAATAACTAGGAACGTTTACGCTCAAGCCATTTCTTCCGTAAGCTAAAGTAACTTTCATAATAACCTCCTTAACATTATTAATTTCAGAAGGAATTTTTCCCAATCGACATGATATTTACCCTGCTTTGATTGTTTTAATTTCATCATTCATTGCCACTGTTTGGCCCAGGAAGTTATTCTTGAACCGGCCGAACTTTATTTTGATTCCTTGATTGCTAAATTTCTCTTCGTATTCTGTCTGGATGTTCCCGTGAAAATCGCTTTGCTTTAAATCAAATGTCCGATATAGTTCATTGAAACCGGTGTCTTTGAAATACTCAAGACTATCTGTGAAAAGCAGCTCATCGTCTGATTTAAACCAAACTTCCGATCCTTTCTTTAAAAAGGTTTGATAGATTCTCAGAAAATTAGGATGGGTTAATCTTCTTTTATGATGTCTTTTGCTGGGCCAGGGATTGCAAAAATTAATGTAGATTTTTTCAATTTCATCGGGTGCAAAGATGTCTCCAACGTTCTCGATATACATTGGCACAATTCTTAAATTATCCAGGTGGTTTTCATTGGCTTTTCTTAAGACATAAACCAAAAGTTCATTGTGGGCATCAATCGCAATGTAGTTGATCTCTGGATTCATCCTTGCAAATTCGGTGATGAAACGTCCTCTTCCACATCCCAGCTCGAGGTGGATTGGATGATCATTACCGAAGAGCTCTTTCCATTTTCCTTTGAATTCCGAAGGGGTAAAAATGACCTTGTGATCTTTTTCCATTTCAGGTTTAGCCCACCACTTTTTACGAAGTCGCATTTGAACTTTCTCCTCTGTTAACCGTTGCAGAACCTGTTACTCTTGGCAGGGGTTGATTCCATGTCTTATAGAAAACGCCGACCACTTGGTCGGCTAGTGTTACTCATTCAATAATCCCAATCTTTTGATTAGATAGGGTAATTAACGGGTTTCTTCTCACCTATTAAAGCTGTTGTTCCAAATATCTTTGAGAATTAAAGAGCATGAAAAGAGGGTTGCGTAAATAATCAAGTGGGTATAAATCATCTCTTGACGAGATGAGTGCCTTAACTGTAGCCACCTTCGAGTTGGGGTCAATCGCCAGGACTACAAAAGCATCTTTTTCGGCAGTCAACGGATAGATCACATTGCTCTTCTTGATAACCTCGAGATGTGCGTCCAAGGTAACCACTCTGAAATCACGATTTCGCCAACGTGTATCGTAAATCATGAATGCTTGATTAGCTACTAAAGGCAAAAACTTATCTTCAGTCAAACTTAACTCAATACCTACCATGTACCCTTCTTCATTGAGATCGTTCCAATACTCACAATAAAAGGCTTTATCCACTGCTTCACTATAAGTTTTTTTGGAGACAGGCAATTGATTTAATTTTCGACCTAGACTTAATCCATTAATTTTAGGAATCTCAAGATTGTCAAGATCAAAGTAATATCCGATATCGCTCTCCTCAAGTGAATAGTCTGAGGTTGTTTTAGTTGGCATTAAGTAAATATAACCCATTTGCATGTTGCTGTCGCAGGTTATAAGCATGGAACAACTCCTTTCATCTCTTAAGGATTATTTTTTCAACTCCATCATGATATTACTTTTCTCTACATATACTAGAAATCCTTCATTATGAATTTCTGAGGAATACCAAAATCTAAAAACCACCCTTCTGTAAGAGTGGTTAATAAGCTATTTTTTGTTTTTAATATAGTAATGGATGATATTGGGATTGCTCGTTTTTCGTGGCTGAATTTCAAATTGCTTTAAGGAAGATATGAGTGGAGTTAGTTTTGTGTGACCATAGTTTCTTGTATCAAAATCCGAATAACGCTTATTTAGTCTTTTCCCAACTTCACCCAAAAATGCCCATCCGTCTTCGTCTGAACTCTCCGTAACGATAATTTTTATTGCTTCTATGAGTTCTTCGATACTGGCCATACCTTCTTTTGGCTTCTCTTGCTTTTCCAGCCTTGGAGTGGCATTCGTTTCGTGAGAAGTTGGCGAGATTGCTGCTAAAACTTCAAGGTATTTAAACATTTCACAGGCAGATATGAAGGGCATAGGGGTTTTCTTTTCACCCATGCCGATTACATACATGCCAGCCTCTCTTAGTCGAGCAGCCAGTCTTGTAAAATCACTATCACTTGAGACAATGCAAAAAGCATCTACATTACTTGAATAGAGTATATCCATTGCATCAATTATTAATGCCGCATCAGTCGAATTTTTACCTGTTGTATAGCTATATTGCTGAATGGGTGTAATAGAGTAATTAAGCAGCACCGTCTTCCAGGATCCCAGTTGAGGCTTTGTCCAATCTCCGTAAATTCTCTTATAGGTGGGTATTCCGTGATTAGATACTTCATCCAATATATATTTTATATATTTATCTGATACGTTATCCGCGTCAATTAAAACTGCAATTTTCCTATCGTTTTCCATATGTTATCCCCTTAATCAACTTGTTATTTTAATATCTATCCAAATAATCTTCGACGGAAAAGAGGAGAATCCTTTAGAAAAGGGAAATATTATGAGCAGATTAATACAGCATGCCCCCGATGTAAGTTACCGTATTTGGTCCATTGTTGTATTTAAGCTGATTATCTCTCATCAGTTTCATTACGTCGATGCCGTAAGCTTCAGCTGAAACGATGGCTTCTTCAGGTCTTCGGCAAGGCTCATTCGGATAAGTGCATTTTTTGCAAAGCCTGCATCCGCCTGCTCCAAGGAACAAATATCTTTCTCCGCCTTTTAGCTCCATCTGTAGTTTTAACAATTTGTCTGTGAAGTCATCTACCCCTGCCATCATTCCATGCCAATCCATTCTATTTTTTAAGGGATATACCTGATATACCACAATAAAATTATCGAAGCTATTGAATCTCCCCTGAATTTCCTCGAGTGGAGCCAGTGCTGGCGGACAAGTCCAGGTTTTTCCGTAATTGCCGCAGGAATTTTGGGCACACATCTTCCTTACTTCAGGATTCAGGATAATCGATTCCCGAGGTACTATTTTGAAATTATCAAAAGTACCCGTTACTCTTTCCAGTAGTGTCATCAAAATCCCCCCTAATCTTATAGTAGCATCTATAACGAGAGGTAGCAAAAATGACGAGAATAGAAAAGATAATTTCTGGAGAAAAGGGAGATCTCAATATTCATGAATACGCATTTATGAAAGCCAATACTGTCATTTTTTCTGATGAAGTAAGAGGGTTATGCGTAAAAAATGCATGTGGTATGTATGGTACTTCATGGGCTTGTCCTCCTGCAACAGGAAGTGTTGAAGAATGTAAAAAAAGATGCCAGCATTTTGAAAATGCTTTTATTTTCAGTTCTCTAACCCATCTTAAAAGTAGGTATAATGTTACGGAATGGCTTGAGGCGCGGATCGTTCATGAATCAATTACCGAGAAAGTGGCGCAGATTTTTTCGGGCTGAATTTGAAAAATCTCTCATTTTATCTACAGAAGGATGTACCCTTTGCCAGAAATGTACTTATCCCGAAAAGCCTTGCAGATTTCCTAACCGCATGTTTCCGGCAACTGAAAGCTTTGGAATTATGGTAATTCAGCAAGCTTCTCAATGCAATATTAAATATAACAATGGTCTAAATAGTCTCACCTATTTTAGTATGATATTTTTCTGATTATTGTATAAGCAGCCCAACCGATCAATAAATATCGGTTGGGCTGTTTATCAGCGTTAGATTATTTTCTTTAAGGCCGAGACGGCTAAACTTACAAGACTTTCCCGAGTTTTCACAGAATCAGCAGATATCATACCGACCACAAAGCTAGCCAAGGTTACCTGCCAGAAATTCTTAACGACTAACTGTTTGGGTTGGATCCCAGCAGCACAATCTCTGAGCTGCTGTTTAGCCTCTCTAACGGTCAGGCCATCTTTCTTTTTGCGCACAGAACCAACCCTCCTCCCAGGATAAACGCCAGTAAGGCATCGACAAAGGCAGCAAGAAAAGGTGGCATGAATATGCTGAAGGCCAGGAAAATTCCATACACAATCATGGCAAAGCCTGCCATGGCTAACAGAGCGGCTGAGAGAAGTAGGCCAATCGCGATTAACACCTTAAACGCTTTTTCTCGAATCTCCGTGAATTCTGCGTCAAATAGATCAACAATCTTAATAACGAAATCCGCTATAACTTCCATTTTTCTACTTCCTTTTTAGGAGCTTTACGACCAAAAATCCAAGACCAAAGGCTGCTAAAAGCGTTGCGATAGGATACTTCTTGGCTGTGTCAACCCCTTTATCAACTACGTCTTTACCTTTTTCAAGCACGTCTTTACCTTTTTCGCCTGCTTTTTCGACAACTTCTTCGCCCATTGCCAAAGGCTTTTGAGAGATTTCTTTGACAAATTCGTATCCTAAATCTAAGGTCAGAAGGAGTGCTGCCTTTAATTCAGCTAAGTCAAAAGACTTACCTTGACTGTTTGAATCACTTTCACGGTAATAAGATTGCATTTATATTTTCCTCCTCTATTATTTACTACTTTTTGTGAGTGCTTTACGTACGAATGAGCGGTTCTCAGACTTCGTGAATATTTTAATATAGTGTTGAAGAGTCCGTCTCACCTCCCATTTTATAACTTTAGAGACACTAAATTTATTAAAAGCTTAAATTATTAGATTAGAATCTCTAATTTTAATTTTAACTTAAATCATAGAATTTTGAAATAAGAGTTATATAATTTATAAGGAAGTTAAGATATTTTTTAGCGAATTTTATCGAGTGTCCGCTTTATTTCTCGAAGAAAATCTACTGTATTGGCAATTTTCTTATTAGGGATGTTGGAAATTAGCGCCAGATCTTTCGTCATAATGCCTTCTCCAATTGTTTTCAATGAAGCTTCCTCTAATTGATTTGCAAACTGAACTAATTCAGGCAAGCCATCGAGTTCTCCACGTTTTCTTAACGCACCAGTCCAGGCAAAAATCGTAGCAATAGAATTCGTCGATGTTTCTTCACCTTTGAGATGCTTATAATAGTGCCGAGTAACTGTACCATGTGCTGCCTCAAACTCGAAATTACCTTCCGGTGATACCAAAACAGACGTCATCATGGCTAAACTTCCAAAAGCAGTCGCTACCATGTCTGACATGACATCGCCATCATAGTTTTTACAAGCCCAAATATATCCCCCTTCGGAGCGAATAACTCGGGCGACTGCATCATCGATTAAAGTATAGAAATATTCGATCTTAGCCTCTTCAAATCTTTCCTTATACTCATGATTATAGATTTCTTGAAAAATATCTTTAAAAGTATGATCATATTGTTTAGAGATCGTATCTTTAGTTGAAAACCATAAATCCTGTTTCACGCCAAGTGCGTAATTAAAACATGAGCGAGCAAAGCTTTCAATGGAACGATCAAGATTGTGCATCCCCATGATGACACCTTTATCTTGAAATTCGAAAATTGTCTGACGAGATTCTTCCCCTTTTTCATTGGTAAAAACAAGCTCGGCCTTACCAGGCTCGCCTACTCTATACTCAACATTTCTATAAATATCACCATAAGCATGACGGGCAATCGTAATCGGTTTTGTCCAAGTGGGTAATAAGGGTTGAATCCCCTTCACAAGAATTGGAGCACGAAAAACAGTTCCATCTAAAATCGCTCTGATAGTCCCGTTAGGACTTTTCCACATCTGTTTAAGATTGTACTCTTCCACCCTTTGAGCATTCGGTGTGATCGTTGCACATTTGACAGCTACACCATATTTTTTATTAGCCATAGCGGCATCAATTGTAATTTGATCCTCAGTTTCATCCCGTTTCTGAAGTCCAAGATCGTAATACTCTGTTTTTAATTCGATGTAGGGTTGAAGCAAAATTTCCTTAATGGATTTCCAGATGATTCGTGTCATCTCATCTCCATCCATTTCGACCAACGGGACATTCATTTGGATTTTCTGCATTATGTTCCTCCTCAGGATTTTAAATTTAGAAGTATAATCGCATTCTACCATAACCTCTGGGCATTTTTCAAAATATCGCTAAAAAAACACCCGCTTCTATCTATAACGGGTTCCGTTCAGAGTTTTAATCTCAAAACGGAACCCGTTTTCTTTGCCAGACCTCTAGTTAGTGACCTTTGCTTGGGGTTGGCGGTGTGGGTGAAGTGGGGCTAGTAGAAGTCGCAGGTGGAGTTGGAATAGTTGGAGTAGTTGTCTGCCCAGGAGCTGCACCGGTTGGTGGAGCTGTTTTATCCGTTGCCGGTTGTCCGCTCGGAGGAGTCGAAGGAGGTGAATTCCCGGTTTGAACATTTGAAGCGGGAGTAGTGGGATCAGTTGAGGTTTGCGAATTTTCGGGTGCAGTGGATTGTGCTCCGTTGAAGGAGTTGGCATAAGGACGATAAGGAGCTTCATCGGAAGGCCAGTTTGCAGATGAATCGCGATCGGGTAAGTTTAAAACCAATCGTCCGGAACTATTTATAACCCAGACATTGCTTACTTCTGTAGGAAGATCTCCCTTCGCGGCAATTTCCGTTTGAATAAATTGAGAAGGAGTTAAGGAGCTCGGTAATAAACCGGATTTGGTGTCAATTTGCCCGCTCACGATACCGTTAGGTTTTTGGAATTCAGTCTGAACTTGCGTACCCTCCAAAGCAGTCGTCATAACCTTTTTCCAAAGGTTAGCTGGGTAGCCCCCTCCAAATACTTGATGAAGATAGTGTTTACCGTCCGGGTCGGAATCATAGCCCATCCAAACAATACCGACATAACTGGGGGTGTAGCCAGCAAACCATGCATCAGGGTTTCCTGTTTTGTTCTCATATTTTTGTGGATCAAGAGAGGTTGTTCCCGTTTTACCGGCCACCGCCCAATTGCCGATTTGTGCTGCGTAAGCGGTTCCGTTGGTAACTACACTTCTCAGCATATCATTGATGATATAAGCTGTCGTGGGTTTCATCACTCGGTTCTTGGTTATTTGCGGAGCGACAACAACAGCACCTGCTGAATCAACAACTTTTTCAAAGGCATGAGGGGTTACGCTAACTCCATTGTCAGCATAGGCTCCATAAGCGGAAGCCATATTTAACGTCGTAACTTGAGGGGTACCCAAGGCAAGACTTAGAACCTTATCTTTTTCCGTTAACGGAAGTCCTAGATTTTTTCCGAATTGCCATCCGTTATTGACGCCAATGAGATTCAACAGCTTAACAGCATAAACGTTAACGGAGTCCTCCAGAGCAAAACGCATCGTAATACGGCCTTTCCAGCCGGCGCTCTCCGTATCAAAATCTTTGGGGCTCCAGGCCGTACCATTCCCTCCGTTATAACTAACGGGCATATCATCGAGAACCGTACCAGGGAAGTAGCCACCCTTCTCAATCGCGGGTCCGTAGACAACCAACGGTTTGATCGTAGAACCTGGCTGTCTTTGGCTCTGCGTCGCTCGATTGAGCCCCATGGGCGTATAATCTCGTCCACCAACAATAGCACGAATCGCTCCGCTGGTCGGATCAAGAACGGTCATTGCACCTTGAATAAGGGTACTATCGACGCTCTTGGGAAAATTGGCAGAATCCTTAAACGCAGCTTCGGCGGTCGATTGAATTTTGGGATCGACGGTAGTATAGATTTTTAAACCGCCATGATAAATTTGATCCGAAGTTATATTGTAATCATTTTCGAGCGTTGTAATGACGTAATCCACAAAGTAAGGGAATTTGTAATCCGATGTTGTGACAACGGCATTCTTTGCTCCGCCATAGGTTTGTTTCATCGTGTCGACATAGGTGAAAGGCTCATCTTTATACTTGGCATAGTCACCCGCTGTAATAATTCCGGAGTCTCGCATTACCCCGAGTACGATCGTTCTGCGGTTCTTGGCCTCGTCGGGATGATAGTAGGGATCATAACCACTTGGGGCCTGAGGCATCCCCGCGAGCATTGCAATTTCCGCTGGGTTCAGTTGATTTAAGTCTTTGCCGAAGTATGTTTTAGCAGCCGCTTGGATACCGTAAGAAGATTCTCCGAGGAAAATTTTGTTGAGATAAAAGGTAAGAATTTCATCTTTGGTGTATTTGTGTTCCAGGACAACAGCCATAATGGCTTCTTGAATTTTACGTGTTAAAGTCTTTGCTGTGGGATCTTGAATAAACGCGTTTCGGGCTAACTGTTGGGTAATCGTGCTGGCGCCTTCTTTTGCACTTTGGGAAAGAATATCGTGGATTGCAGAACCGGCGATTCGAATGGGATCGATCCCAATGTGGCTATAGAAGCGTTTATCCTCGACGGCAACAAAGGTTTTTTTGACAAGGTCTGGGATATCCCCAGACTTCGTGGCGATGCGATTTTCACTGGCATGAAGTTGGGCGATTTGGATTCCATCTTTGTCATAAACGATGGATGCTTGCTTCTGATTAGTTAAATCGGTCGGGTCCCATTCGGGGAGGTTGGTGGCAGCCTTAGCTACAAACAAACCAGCACCCACAACGGATGCTAAAATTAAGGTGGAAAATATCACGAGAAAGGCACGTAATTTAGAAACCTTTCTCCTCCTATCGTTATGATTACGGGTATGAGCCATGTTACGCCTCCGAACAAAACAATTCAGTTCTTTTTTATACGTTTGATTGAAGACAAATAGCTTCCTTTAAAAAGCTTATCTCAAATTTTTCCGTATTGAGTCGATGAATTAAATTATAGCACTTAACCGCGAATATTTTTATGGAAATAATATACAAATACACGGTATGAGCGAAAATCCCGGAACCGTTGCTATAAGCTGGTTTCGGGATTACTCATTCTTATTTAGTTACTCACCGTCAAAGTCTCGCTGGTTAAGAGCTCAATTCCATTGAGTTCTGCTTAGCTGGGTTGTCCATGGGAACTATAGGCAAGCTTATAAAACTCGAAGAGTTGTTTAGCAGACTCACCCCACCCAAGGTGATGAGCAACATTATAAGCATTAGCGATTTCTCGCCGCAGGCTCTTGTCTCTTAGCTTAAATATAGCTTTCTTAAAACTATTTTTATCGTCTGGCATATAAAGTAATCCTGTTGAACCATCAACGATTTGTTCAGAACTTGGCCCCGTTCGGGCTGCTATAACGGGTAATCCTGATGTCATGGCCTCGAGAATGACCAACCCCAATGTATCCGTAATCGAGGGAAAAACAAATACATCTGCTTTTAGAAAACCAAGATCTATTACGGCGTTAAGGCTTCCTACGAGAAGAAATTGGAGAAATTGCTTCCACCTCCACAATAAATATACCATTTATTTGTTAAAGAACCCTTAATTGATCCATTGACCTCACAGTTGATGGCCAAGCGACGGGGATGATGGATTCTAACTCGTCTTTGGAATCGGTATACTTTCTTTGTCTTCATCACGGAGTAACGATAAAGGCTGTTGGTACATATCTTTCACCAAAGATATCTGCCGGTTTATTGATTACTTGGCCTTTATAGACCATGGTGGACGAAGATCCTCCATCGAGATTGGCCGCCGTCTTCGCACCATAATCAAGGAAGACCTGTTGTAGATCGCGTAGTGTGGCACCAACGGTTCCTATTTGTCGGCCATCAATAACTACAAACATTATTGTTCCGTCTGATAACTGCCCTATCCCAGTTCTCGGGTTTACACCCCAGCCTCCATCACCTTTAGTTATTAAGCCTTGCCCATTTTTAACGAGTTGCGGAAAAAAGCTCACGGCATCTCTTACACTCATTTGCATTAATTGGTCCGCACTATATTGTCCCACGATCAGCGTCCCGCTTGAAGATAAGCCTATAATGTCATCTTTCTTGGATCCTATCGTGTTATAAATCAATTGGCTATTCGAAAGGGTTATCCCTGTGGGATAGCCCCCATTGCCCTTGCCATTGGGATCATCAAAGCCTCCTGCATTGATAGCGGCGACTGCATTCAATCGAGAGGCAATTTTGCTAACCATTTCTCCTGATCCGCCTAAGGAAGCTGTCGTTGCTACATGTACCTTTGATGGATCCTTAATTAGCATAACTTTGCCTTTAAATGCACCCATAATGTTACTGCCGCTAATATCTTCTGTGGTAATCCCATCGATCGTAACGGTATTCGTTTTTTGAACTGTAGTCCCTTCAGCACTTATAACTTCATTGCCCTTTTTAAGGATAGAATCAATACTACTTTGTGTTAAGAAAAGACTCAGTACCTGTGGATGTCTAGACGTACTAATCGATCCTACCGCTAGCGTTTTAATTGCACTAAAAGGTCCCCAAAAGACAATAAATGGGGTGATTATGACCGCAAAGATAAGCTGGACTATGGAAAACCTAAAGAGTTTCTTCATGGATAATTTTTTCATCACATTCACCATCTCTTGTTATTTTGCATAGCGCTAGAGTAGTGTAACAGAGATAGTTGTATCTGTTTCACCAGAAATCACTTCGACAATCTCTTGCCCATTTAACGTAATGGAATTACTAGAGCCTTTCATCGTTATCTTCTTTTGGTTGCCATGATCGAGGACAATTGCTTCTTTGGTATCATACAAAACAATTGCGCCATTACTCCTGTATGTTACCTGGTAATCTTTCCAGGGAATATTACCTTCCCATTCCGTGGTTGTCTCCGAATTAACTTTTGTACTAAGCCCTGTGTCTGGGATGCTAAGCACTTTGGTAAGATTTCCATTTGCCAGTACGCCGATCATTACTTTATTACTTTCTTGTCCCAGAAGAACATATTGACTTCCCTTAAATAACTGTTGCCTGGTAGTTTTTTGTTTAACGGCAACGATTTGGGCTACTCCGTTATAGACGAATTGAAAATATAAAGTACCTTGTTCATCCGAGGCGCTAATCCTACTAATTTTTTCCCCCGGATGTGCTAAATCTGCGATATTTCTCATGACGTCTATTTGTAACAATTTTTCGGATGAGCCCGTCTTAACCGTTAAATAAATTAGGTTAGTGTAAGTAGAAAGGCTCATCTGCTGAACAACTCCTCCTTGAGGGTAATTGCTCAGTTTACATTCACTTCTTACAGAATAAGTTGTGTCAGATGACGTCTCCCCACTAAAATCTACCGAATACAATTCCGG
>NZ_DATLJA010000041.1:0-22079 GCF_035539115.1 Desulfitobacterium sp.
AACTCCCATTACAATTGTGATATCTTCATTTTTTCCTGGCGCAGAAATAACAACCTTTTTAGCCCCTGCTTTTAAATGAAGTGCCGCTTTATCCCGTTCCGTAAAACGACCCGTTGATTCGATAACAATATCCACCCCAAGTTCTTTCCAGGGAAGCTTTTCCGGGTCTTTTTCAGCGAGGAGTTGGATAGATTGTCCATTTACCTTCATTGTATTCTCTTTTACCTCGACTTTATAGGGGAGAATTCCGTGAACAGAATCATATTTGAAGAGATGTCCTAGAAGATCCGGACTTCCTAAATCATTAACAGCAACGATTTCAAGAGGAGCCTTGCTTTCGAGGGCTGCTCTTAAGGATAATCTACCGATTCTTCCGAAACCATTAATTGCGACACGTACAGACATAATAATTGCCTCCTTAATTTAAATTGTGTTTCTGCTTAACATATATTCTGTGCAAATGAACAAAAACCTTCAACACATTTGCTTAATTGAACAAAAAAATTAATAGGCTATAGTTTTATCTGAGGGATAAACAAATGCAAAGCCTATATTTCGTTATATCTTACGGGGTTAGATGTCCTGAGATTCAAGCTGCTCACGAATCCAGGTCAGTAACTTATCACAAAGAAGTAAGTTATACAGCTTATTTCTTTGTTTGATTGAGTGCAACATAAATCTGTACCTTGACGACTTGCTTAAAGGGTATTTAAAGATTAATAAGATATAATAGAAAATGTCTTCGAGAAGAGGGAGCACTGATATGAGCAGTATAATAAGTTTAATAATATTTTTAAATAACCGGGCAGAATTCTGATGGTATGAGTTTTAAAAAAGACTATTATGAAATTGATTCAAGGAAGTGAAAAATTGTTTATCCTAACGCATAAAATTGTAGCACAGCAAACAATAGCGCACCTCAATAACCAGAATTATTCTTTTAATAAATTGGGTTTTATATGGGGAAATATGAAACCTGATATTGCTCCAAACTTAATAGCAAAACCCCATTATCAAAGGGAAAGCTTAAATTTTGTCGTCCTGAGCATATTGTCATTGTGTTGTCTCCCTGCTTCTTTTTTAGATGTCCCTATGAGACGCAAATATATAAGTGTTCAAATGGGCGTTATCTGTCATTTCTTATCTGATTTCTTCACCCTTCCTCATAGTTTACGCTGGAAATTAGATTCTCTCCCATTAGCATCAAAGCATCTAAAATATGAAACCATTCTTCAACAAAAGGCTTCTCTAAGGTCTATTCCACATCTCGCCTTACCCACTATTTCTAGTATATCTAAAGAAAGCATCACATTGTTCGTCACAAAATTGCATAATCAATACCAACTTCGAGAAGATTATATGAACGATTTAAGGTATTCTGTTCAAATCTCATCTGTAATTTCCGCTCTTATTCTTCACACAATTCAAGAAAATGTTTTTGCTGATGAAGAATTCGGAAACAATCATTCGCTGCTTCGATTTTCTTCCAATAAATTTTTAGCATAAGCGGATCTTAAAATAGAGGTAAAGCTTCCTTAAAATTTGTTATCAAGACTGAATTTTATGATTAGAGTTAATCTATCAGCACTTTTTGAATCTAGTGCACCAAACGTTATTTTGGATTCCATTAAGTTATTTTCAAGTGGATTTGGCGGTCGCAACGATTGATCCAACTTAAACAGAAACTTTCTTTGAAACGGCAGTAGTGGATATTATACACCTATTGTCTTTTTTAAGTTACGGTCTAGATTGACATGTTGCCACGCGATGGGTGGCACTTTGTTTATAACAATAAGCCGACTTTTCCTTAGCGTTGGAAAAATCGGCTTATTGTTTCCATATATTGTCTTAACGTGGGTTTTACGTCATTTTGTTGGCCCTACCCCTTATTGGGGTCCCGCCAACATTTTAACGAAAATATACGCTAATCCATTTTGTGGAAGCGAAAAGCCAGTTTTCCTTACTATAAGGCATAAACTGGCTTCGTATTTACTAAAGGTAAATACCAGAATATAATAATCTGGGGAAAAAATCAGATGGATAATTATGGAGTTTTTATTTGCGGCCACACTTTTAAAATAATAGTTCCAATAATATTTTTTTTAGGCAAAGACCCCCATATATGACTATCGATAGAATTATTTCGATTATCCCCTAATAGAAAATAAGAATCACTTGGAATGCTATATGGTTCAAAATCATATGCAGGCCTTATGTTTCTGTAATCTTCACTTAGTAATTTGCCGTTAATATATACGTTTCCATTATAAATTGAGATAACCTCACCAGGTAATCCAACTACTCTTTTAATCCATTCTTGATCATTTATATGTTGAGATTCAGGTGGCCTAAAAAGAACTATATCTCCTCGTTTAATATTATAGTCCTTATATATAAGGACTATATCATTTAGTTGGATCGTAGGTAGCATAGAAGGAGAAGGGATAATTCTGAGACAAAAAAACCCTTCTAAAATTATACAGAAAATTATACACGTAATCAATATGACTAAAATTCTAATAGAATGTAACTTCATTTTGAGACCTCCGATTTCTCATAAATTGTCGAAAATATACATAAATGGGTAATAAATGGTATAGTTGTTGAATATATAATCAAAAGAATATATAGTTAATTATGGTTATATTATACACTAAATTATGAGGTAAGGAGGGTAGAGTCAAGTCTATATTATTAGAATTTGAAAGGGGATATTAAGAGATGCGTATTAATAAGGTATTTAAACAGGTATTAGCAATTGGAATTAGTCTTATTTTTTTGCTACACCAGCAATGGCAGCCACAGTTACTGCAACTCAAATGAAACCAGCAGCATTTTCAAACATTAAGGAGCTTGATGTAAATCAAAATGCAGAAGTGTTTAAAAAAATTACTGAAAGTTCAAATCACAAAATGATGAAAGATAAAATCCTTCAAGGAAAGTATGTTTTAGAGAAAGAACATCTTATTGAAACCCTTGATCCAAATGATAATAAACCTATTGAAGTAGTAACATTACCCTTTGTTCAAGATAATAAGCCTGGAATGATTGTAACCGCTACTAAAGATGGTCAATCTGTAACAGAAGCTTTCCAAGGTTTATCAAGTGACGGTAAAACTATTGAAATAGAAACATCAGCAGTTATTGATAACAAAATTGTTTCCAAAACCAGTAAATATCAAATTGATAATCATAAGAAACTAGCTGATCTTTTTATTAAGCCAGCTTATGCAGATGCACATTCTTTTTGCGTAGATTTTTGTAATTTTATGTGTGGAGCAGGATTTGGTACAGTCGCTTGTACTGTAGCATGTGATGCTTTTAGTGGGGGAACTGGAGTTATTCTTTGTCCAGCAATATGTTATTCTTTAACTTGGTCAGCTTGTAATTACGGATGCCCATGGTATTGTACAAATGTAATTGGTTATTAATGCTTGATATAAGTTATTAAAACTCAAAATAAATTAATATGAATTAGTAAATGGGGTTTTGTCACTTTGTTCAATTTGTTATTATGGATTTTTACTCTAATTGCAGGAATAGCAATTCTTTTTTTATCAGGAAATCAATCATATATAACTTGGCGAAAAAAATTTTTATCTATTGACGATAGGAAAATTGCAAACAGCGAAAAGAGTATGGCTATTGGCTTAATTATTCTTGCAATACTTAATCTACTTCATACTATATTTAGTTTTTAAAACTAAAAGGGGGCTAATATTAGTATTAGCCCCCTTTAAAAAACAATTTGGGGAGTACAATTATGAATAATATTGAAAAAAAGACAAAAATAATAATATATTTGCTTTTAATTCTAAATATTGGTTTAATCATTACGGGTGTTCTAGTTAATATTAAAGTTAAATGTCCAATATGTCATGAAGTTCCTTTTCTTCCTATTAATGATGTTGAATTAGGGGTTTTAGGTGTAGCATCAAATATTATTATTGGTATACTAGCTTATTTTACAAAGAATAAGCTTTCTAGTTATATTATGCTTTTGTTTTCTATGTTTTTAAGCGGTTTTAGTACATTTTTACAGATTGGTCGATATATCCTCCGTGGTGGATACTGTCCTTACTGTCTGTCTTCAACATGCATATTTTATATTTTATTTGGCATTTTTCTATACAACACCGTAATAAAGCCGTTGTTGAATAATATAAATACAGACTTAATTTAGGAAAACTCTAATATAATAGTTTAATATCGAAATTTTCATAACTGGTCCTAAAATTATGTTACAAAGTTTGACTAGCTACGTTTACGATAAAATAAGAAGCGTAGTGGTGGAGTTACGAAGGCTTAATCTTTTGTTTGATCACAAAGGATTAAGCCTTCGTGGCTGCAAAATTGGGGCTCAGCCAAGAGAATCCAAATACAAGGACTTTTGCACTTAAAAATTTTACTTTCTGGTATCGAGACCAGGGGGATGAATTATTTTTTGTTGTTAAATCCATCATATATGCCTCCCTAACAAGTAAGGAGAGGTATACAGGGTATTCAATTAGAATCTTGTTTGGTGCATTTAAGTGGCCGTAAAGTTTTTAAAGTTGTTGTTTGTTTTGTATCAAACTTGTACTCACCCAAAAAATTAATGTGTTCCCATCCAAGGGGAGAAATATGCTCCAACAGCTCTTCGTTAAAATTTTCTTTACCTTTATTGAGCTCGATTGCCTTGGTCAAATAGACCGTATTCCATACACTAATCGCATTAATAATGATATTAAGCGCACTAGCCCTCTGAAGTTGGTCTTGAAGTGCCCGTTCGCGCAACTCACCAAACTTTCCGAAGAAGATAGCTCTAGCTAATGCGTTCATAGCTTCCCCTTTGTTTAATCCACGGTGGATACGCCGCCGCATGGCTTCGCTTGAGATATAATCGAGAATAAAGATGGTCTTTTCTATACGCCCCATTTCACGTAATGCCGTGGCCAAGCTATTCTGACGGGAATAAGACCCGATTTTACCCATAATTAACGATGCCGACACTGTTCCTTCACGAACAGAGTGAGCAAGCCTGAGTACATCGTCATAATTTTCCCTAATAACTTTGGTGTTGATCTGGCCACGCAACAATTTCTCCAGTTTAGGGTATTCGCTGGCTTTTCCTATAGAATACAGTTTCGCGTCAGCTAAATCCCTAAGCCGAGGAGCAAAACGAAAGCCTAATAGGTGGGTTAACCCGAAAACCTGGTCGGTGTAACCGGCTGTATCCGTGTAGCGTTCCTCTATAACTAAATCCGTTTCGTGATGAAGAAGACCATCAATAACATGCACTGCATCCCTAGCGTTCGTGTTGATTACTTTGGCATAGAAACTAGAAAATTGGTCGCTAACAAACCGGTAAATCGTTGCACCTTTCCCGGTACCATAATGAGGATTAGCATCTGCATGAAGAGCATCAACGCCAATTTGAACACGCATTCCGTCCGATGAGGATGTGGTACCTGTTCCCCAATATGATGATAAAGCTAGTTTGTGGTGAAAATTGACCAGGACTGCTTGTGCTTTGTTCATAGCATCCTCGTATAACCGCCATTGTGCAGCATTAGCCATCTGTCGGTAAGAGATACCTGGTGTAGATTCCGCCATTTTGGTTAGTCCAATATTGGTCCAATAAGCAACTTCCATAAGCAAATCAGTTAGCTTAATATGTGGCAGCAATTCGTAAAGTGAGAGACTAAAATCCCTGGCCTCATCCGGAACGTCCTTTTCTAAGCGGTCAATATGAAGCTTTCCGTTTTCAAGATTTACACCTTCCAAGTCATCTACATTGGATGATACCCATTTCAGACGCTTTAACAAGGATTCAGTACGTTCTTCCAAGTATTCTTCAACAGATAGGCTCACCGCCAATTTAGTCGTGGTTTTTGTTATCTGGCTCCATTCCTCTTTTGAAAAGAGATATTCTTCAAAATCTTTATGTTCACGGCTGCCAACAATCGAAACATCCCCCGAACGAATAGAGTTGCGAAGTTCTGTCAATACAGCCATCTCATAGTAGTGACGGTTTATATTGCCATCGTCATCGTAAATATGTTTTTGCCAGCGATTTGAAAGAAATTCAACCGGAGCGTCTTCAGGCACTTTCCGTTTGCCGTTTTCGTTCATATCCTTGATTGTTTCAACAGCCTTCATCAACGGTTCAGCAGACTTCGTTGAGTTAAACTCTAACGAGGTTAATAGAGTTGGCGTATATTTCCGGAGCACATAGAATTTCTTTTCAAGCAGATCAAGGTAATCGTAGTCAACCGGCCTAGCCAACTGCTTAGCTTCTTCGACAGAGGCAATGAGTCGATCCCATGGTAAAACCGCCTCAAGTGCTACGTATGGATCAATTCCTTCCTTACGAGCCTTAATCAGGGCAGCTCCTAAATCGGCTAACAAAACTACTTTTTCGTTAATCGTTTTACCATTTTGCTTTTGGATTTCTTCCTGAGCTTTTCTCCCTTTAGAGAGTAGGGACATAATCTGGCGATCATGGATATCAAAGGCAAGATCGGTTAGATCCTGTATCAGGTCAAGCAAATAGGCAACCAAAACAGCGTACTTCTTAGGATCATTAAATCTCCGGAAGGAGTGCGGTTCATAACGAGCGCCTATTTTGGAAAGTTGTCGCAGTCGGTTTGGATGAATTCCACTTGTATCCACCTGAAGTTTTAGATCACGTATGAATTCCAGCTTTTCAATAACCTTTAAAAACGCATCAGGGGAAAATGTACCAGGAATTTCCCTCAACCAAGCAAGATAGGTCTTGCTGCTCTCCGGCATAGGAGATACAATTTTATCAAGCTTTTCCATTTGTGCAGCAGTCAGGGATGTACCTAAAATCTTAAATATTTTCTCTTCGGTTCTCTTCCGTGCTTCCCAAACGGCCCTTTCAATCGTAGCCATGGCGGGAAGAAGGATCTTGCGTTTGCGCAGCTCCTCTAAAGCAACTTGTATTAAATGAAGTGCATTGCCGTTTGCCATGGCCTGGGGATAAAGAAACTTAGAAAGTGACCGGTATTCATGGAGTGTAAAGGATGAGTAGCCATATTCTTTTCTGATTTCCTCAAGGTGTTCGTATTTTGTTGCCTCACGTTGGGAATATGAGTTAAACTCTTTAAAGTCAATACTGAGTTGTTTAGCAATATATCGTAATATTTTCTCCGGAACATCGTTCACGTCAGATAAAGGCCAACCAATGTAACGAAGCACACAAAGCTGAACAGCAAATCCAAGCCGGTTATAGTCTCTGCGATGCCGTTGGATCACTTCAATATCATGCTGGGTTAATGTAAAGTAGGTGCCAAGTTCCAATTCGCCTAAATCGGACGGTATTTGAGTATACCGTAATCTTTCATCCGGAGTCAGTAGTTCTTTTACTCTTGCGTACATACAATGCTCTACCTCTTATTCCCATGAAATTTTTTCAACTTCAGCTTGCAGGTCAGCGCGGGTTGCTTTAACATAAATCATCGTCGTATCCAGGCTGTCATGTCCCATAATTTGGGCTAGTCTATGCAAAGGCGTGTTTACGGCCATAACGTAGCCAAAGCGATGTCTTAGATCATGAGCACTTAGTCCTTCGAGCCGTGCTAGTTTCATATACTTTTGAATGACATGTCGCAAGGCCCGTTCACTAAGCCTGTTACCTGTTTTTTCTGAAGGAAATAAATAGGCACTACCAGGTGATAATTCAGCAATGTATTTTTCCAGCATGGCACGACATGTTGAGTTAAGGGGGACCTCTCTCTGTTTATTGCGTTTTCCAGCCCTTACGATAAGTTGGCCACTGCGTTTCCCAATGCTTATATCTCTTGGGCTTAAATCGCATACTTCCATAGTTCGTAATCCGGTATGCAACATGAGAATCAGGATAGTCTGATCCCTAAGCGTTCCGTTATGTTCTGACGCTGCAACCAGGGCAGCCTCTTCCTTATCGGTCATTTGTCGTGGGCTAACCTTTTCTTCTGGAACTAACTTTACTGGCTTGGATGGATCATGACGAATGAATTCTTCTGTAATGGCCCACTCAAAAAACCGTTTGAGAGTTATTAGTCGCCGGTTAATCGTTGCAGGTTTTAGTTCACTAATTCTTTGCATTACATCCCTATACCGCGTTAATGTCGGAGTAGATACGTCTTCAATGCGGAAAATAATATTTTCTTCCTGGTGTTCGGGAGACTCAAACCAACTAACAAACTGTTTTAGATCGCCGGCGTATTCTTTTAACGTCTTAGGTTTTAAATCTTCTTGATTGGTTAAAGTATCAATAAATTTAGCAATAATAATTTCTCCTTGGGTGGATACATCCATTGCAGCAGATCCTCCTAACTCTTGACTTACCTTAGCGGACATGGTAATTTTATCTTAGCTGAAACCTTAGCGGACATCAAGACTAAATTTTAGGCATAGGTTATAGCCGCTAATGTTTATTAGCGGACATTAGACAGGGGGCGTTTTCATGGCTATCAGTAATGATGATTTATTTAAGCTGGTAAAGATACTCCCAGAAGAAGCCAAGCAATCTGCTTATGATTTTTTAAAGTTTTTAACAAATGGACATAGACGACCAGATTGGGACGAAATTGACCAAATGGAACCGGACGATATACCCTTGAGTGAAGAAGAAGAAAGGCAAATGAAAAACAACACGGAATTTGTGTCATGGGAGGAAGCGATGCATGAGCTCAATTTACCAACTGACATTAAGCCGTGATTCGATGAAATTTCTTGCCAAGCAGGAAAGAGCTATTCAGGAACGTATTCGTAAAGCATTAACAGGCTTAGCTATTCGTCCACCGATTGGTGATATTAAGCCTCTAAAAGGCCAAGGAAAGTTAATGCGTTTACGAGTCGGTACATACAGAGCGATTTTCGAAGTTAATCATACGGAACAAATTGTATATATACTGACTATCGATAATCGTGGTGATGTTTATTAAAAAATATGCAAACACAAAAAGCCGGTTTCTCCTTAGAGTAAGGAAAATCGGAACCTTTTTCCCCAAAAGTAGGGTACTGTCGCGTATTGATAAGATCAAAAACATGAAAGAGGATATCTCCTTGGACGATCTTGCCGATGTGTTTTCTCCTGCTTTTGATCAGATAGGCCTGAAAGCGGATGAGATGACGCAGCGAAACATTGTTACTTCCGAAGTGCTTAAAATGTATCTTGATTTCAATGGTGGTGGGCAGGTACTTGATTTTAACGATATTCTCTCAGCATTTATATTAAACAAGCTTATTGTCTCAGGTGACATCAGCCTTGAGGAAGGTAGATTGCTGATTGAGGTGCTCCAAGAGGGACTGATGAAATTCGAGGGCGAGCCTAGCGAGGTTTTTTTGATGAGAAAACTTGGAGTATTCAACTGTTTTATGATCTCTCCGCCCTGTAAAATATGCCTTGACAAAGGTGTCCGGCTTATCGGACGAATCAATATCGTAACTGTCATCGAAGAACTGAAACTAAAACTGATTTAAGGAGGATATATTATGGATAACAATACAAAAGGTGAGTTGAGAATCGACGGCTCCGGCAGTTCCGCGGGGGGTGTTTATAACAGTGTTAAAATCAACGGGTGGGGAAGATAAACGGGGATGTCAGCTGCAGAGTGTTCCGTATTAACGGTTCTGGCAGTATAATCGGCAATCTCGATACTGAGGACGGAAAGATTAACGGCTCTGGCAATGTGGAGGGAAGCGTCAAGGCACAGGAGTTTAAAATAAACGGCTCAGGTCAGATAAAAGGCGGCATAAGTGGAGACAACCTGACCATCTCGGGTTCCGCATCGATCGGCGAAAACCTTGACGTACAAAACGTGAAGATTGAGGGCTCGGTTAAAATTGGTTGCGACTGCAACGCCGAAAGCTTCTATTCCTGCGGCTCATTTGAGATAAACGGCCTGCTGAACGCTGACAACATAAACGTTGGACTGTTTCACTTCAAAAGTCGGGTGACGGAGATAGGCGGCGGAAAGATTAATGTTGCTATCGGCTCTTCGACAGGATTCAAAGTACTAAAAACCATCTTTACGTTGGGTATATATAATCCCGTTCTCGAATCCGAAACCATCGAGGGTGACGAGATCGTTCTTGAAAATACCATTGCCAAAGTCGTACGTGGCACCAATGTTACCATAGGCCGGGGCTGCGATATCGGTCTTGTCGAATATAAGGGCGTTTTTCGAAAAATTGGTGATGCTAAGGTGGCCGAAGAGAGAATGGTATAAATGCATGATATCTTCGCGTTTATATAAGACCATCAATATTGCCGAAAGTGATTGCGGTGTAATAATTGACTGGAGGAGAAATTACTCAGCATCGGCAAATAAAATATCTTAATAATATTAAGCGAATTGTCAAACCAATGCTAGGCTACCAAATGTATGTATGCGAAAAATAGGGAAGAGGCGATTTAAAAGACTACCGGAAATCCATGCGGTATTTAAGAGTACTAAACTAAAATTAGCTAAGTAGACTCCGCGCTAAAACGATATTTAGTGCAGAGTTGTTTCTAAGAGGGACTTAGGTAAAAGGGGTAACACTTCGCTGATAAAATTGAATCTAAAATTTAATTGGTTATGAGCAACAAGAAAATCTTCAAGGACTATGACCAATAATTAAATACGAACCTAACGCATCTACAAAGGTCTGTAGTTAACTGGTTAGACTGGGTAGTAAAACAATACTCACTACATCTTTAGAAGCCATACAGAAGCTTCTAAAGGCTCAGTTCTACAACGAGTTAATTATCATCAAACTCTAATTAACATCATTGATATTGAACCTTATATTCAAGTGCTAATATTAAAGATTCTACTGTTGGATAATCATACCAGGCTTATAATTATAAAGCCTTAGAAAGGCTCCTAGAGGCTGAACGCTAAGCTGTATTATAAACAGATACTAATCAAATACTAATCAAATACGTCTTCAATGAATACTAAGAGACATAAATAGCCCGATTGATTGATGACTAAAATATCCGCCAATCGGGCTAAAATATGTGTACCCCTCTCCCGTATTAATTGGTCTACTTTACATAATATCTATTATAGGACCCAAAATTAAAGTGAATCAGTACTCTCATAATCACTCTATACCCCATTTTTTATGACTAAGATAATATAGTTGAACTTTACTTTTTCTTGAAATGTAAGGTTCGACCAGTCTTATGTGTACTCTTTACGTCTTCTGTGTTTAAAAGAATATCTTCTATTTGGATGGCCCGATAATCTGCAGTCGATTCGATACACTTACAACAATTATCACAGATCTTTTCCGGATTTAATTCGCATCTGTCACATTCGCCACATTCTGTACATAAACGGTCTTCTAAAACGCAAGGTTCACCATATTTTTGCATTGTTTACGCTCCATCTCAGTTAAGATTACGGTTGAAAGAATCCTGGGGTTTGAATCAAGGATTCGGGGCTACTTCCTAAATTCCACAGGGCAGCACGCGTTCGTAGAGCTGCTAGTCCTTGATCTAAGAGATTTTTGGTATCCTTGTAGCGATTTTCACTCCCTAATAATACGAGAATTAAATTTCCATCAGTCCTTGTGATATAGGTAACAAGACACTGACCTGCTTCAGTGGTTGTTCCTGTTTTTAAACCTTGGACCCCAGGATAAACACTAAGAAATTCGTTTGTATTGTTTACAATAATGCTCTTTTTAAGATTGTTAGAGGTTGTCCACTCCACTCTGCCCTCTTTCTTCTGAACATACTGCATCAACGTAGTATGTTGGGTAAAACTGAGTGCGATTTTGGCAAGATCCTGGGCAGTAGTATATTGATCAGGTGCGGGTAAACCATTTGGGGTCTGAAAACGTGAATTTTGACATCCTAATTGAAGAGCATATTGATTCATTGCTTCAACAAAGGCGGAAACTGATCCTTTCGCTTTCACCGCTAAGGCAACAGCGGCATCATTAGCACTTGGTAAGTAGAGCGCAGTTAATAAATCTTTAACCAAGATCGTATCCCCTGGCTTTAAGCCCAGAGTGGAATTCTCCATCTGAACCTCATCCCCCACTTTAACAACGTCTTCTTCGCGCAGCGATTGCATCGCCACAAGACCAGTCAGAAGTTTTACAGTACTAGCCGGTGCGCGTTGAACTGTCTCATTTTGAGCGAGCAGGATATCCTGATTCTGGGCATTAATAAGATAGTAACTAGAGGTATTTAAGCTTTTGTCTGGAGCTGATGCTGAAGGTGCTGAGGCCGAAGGTTTGGATGTTGTAGTAGAGTGAGATGTATCAGGTCGAGCTGTGGAGGATTTGGTCGCAGAAAACGCTAGAAAAGGATCAAATAAGGAAAAAGCATTTATACCGAAGGCAATAACCATTATTAAGCTTATGAGGATGAGTATTCTGCGTCTCATAATGTCCCTTTCTTTCGAATACTGGTTGAGTATATATGTTTTTATGATAATAAATTTTGGGGCTCTCGGCAAGTTCTGAATTTCGAGGTATTAAGATGGATAGTGCTGCCAAACGAATAAGAAAGGATAAGGATTAATCCAGGTTCCATCCGGTAATTGAATTCCGAAGTGCAAATGATCAGGTGTTGTTAAGGCGTCACCAGTGTGCCCCATTGTTCCAATCTGAGCTCCTTTAGTAATGGATTGCCCTATTTTTAATGTGTAATCTATTGTTTTAAGATGTGCGTAGTAATAATAGTTACCGTCATCTCCCCTTATTCCCACCCGTTCTCCTCCGAGTCGATTCCAGCCTAATTTCTCGACTTTTCCCGAACATACGTTGAGTAAAGGTGTCCCTTCCAAAGCAAATAGATCGGTTCCCTCGTGTTGTCGTTTTCCCCCTTCTCGATCTGCTCCCCAACTGTCTTCGTACCAAGGCTTTCCCTGAACAGGAAAAGCATAACGTTCTGGTTCAAATAAAGGATATTGAATTAAGAACACTCTCCTCTTCTTAATTTCTTGGATCGAATTTGGAGAAAGAGCCGTAGATTTCCATGTGATTTGATTGAAAGGTATGCCCTGCTTTAGTTGCTGTATGATTGGAGAGGCCTGCTCGGTTGGAAGCGTGGATTTAATGGCTAATAGATCGGCCCAGCCTGTCTCGGAAAGCTTCTCTCCTTCTTTTTGGCTATCGAGTACAAGTTCCGGAGAGATATTGGTCAGATAGGGGTAAACTTGAGGTGGCACAACAGGCGTTCTATGGAGGAGTTTCCAGGCCATCCACCCAATACTTAAGATAATGAGAATTTGTACTACGAGAACAGAAGTTTGAAAGAACGAGTTCTTTAGGCTTTTCATAATCAGCCCCCTTAAGATCATTACTAAATGATATGGGCTGCGAATTTTTGATAGAAGTCAGAGTTTGGGGTTTCAGGGCGATTTACTAAAATATTTCTACGAACATTTGTTTGCAGTTTAAAAGGTCTAATGGTAAAATGTTCATAAGAAATTGTGGGGAGGTAATAGTGTGTACCCTGATTTATCTCAACGTCAAACCGAGATACTTTCATTCATCAAGCAAGCGATTCGACGGAAGGGATATCCCCCATCAGTTCGTGAAATTGGAGATGCAGTTGGGTTGATGTCCAGTTCTACGGTACATGGGCATCTTCAGACTTTAGAGGATAAAGGATATATTCGTCGCGATCCAGTTAAACCAAGAGCGATTGAAGTTTTGGATAATTCGCATGATGCTATTGAAAAGAAAGTGGTTCAGGTTCCTATTGTGGGGCGAGTTACTGCGGGCCAACCTATTTTGGCCCAAGAAAATATTGAAGACACCTTTCCCCTACCCCTGGAGTTGGTGAATGATGATCAGGTTTTCTTTTTAAAAGTCCGTGGAGAAAGTATGATCAATGCAGGAATTTTAAATGGAGATCTTATTTTAGTGAGACAGCAAAGTACAGCCATTAATGGCGAAATTGTTGTAGCCTTGATTGGAGATGAGGCGACGGTTAAACGCTTTTACCGTGAAAAAACCTTAATCCGCTTACAACCTGAAAATTCATTAATGGAACCTATTTACTCGCAAGATGTCACGATTCTAGGAAAAGTGATTGGGGTCTTTCGATTCCTTCACTGATTAGAAATTAAACCAAAAACCGAAAGGAAGTGAGACTTGTTTAACAAGCCTACTTCCTTTTTTGGTCCTACGATGCAGGTATACGTATCCGGAAAGATAAAACAGCCCACTTGTTTGGATGTCGAAACTAACGTGAAATTCTACGGTTGCGGAGATCCTGAAAACGTTCCAAGCCCAAAGAAATCAAACGGTCAATGATTTCTGAATAGGAAATTCCAGAAGCCTCCCATAGTTTGGGGTACATCGAAATCTGCGTGAAGCCAGGCATTGTATTGATTTCATTGATAAAAATCTGCTGATCAGCGGTTACGAAGAAGTCAACTCTGCTTAGGCCCGAGGCCTCCACAGCTTGGAACGCAGTGACTGCCATTTTCTGAAGCTTGTTTGTAACGTTTGGCTCGAGCGGGGCTGGAATGAGTAAGCGCGAACCTGTGTCATGATACTTCGCTTCATAATCATAGAAATCGTTAGCAGGTAGAATCTCCCCAGGAACGGAAGCTCGCGGCGATTCGTTACCTAAAACAGCGACTTCAATCTCCCGTCCAATGATATTTTCTTCAATAACAAGCTTCCGATCATAAAGGGCAGCTAATTCGATTGATTTCTTTAGGCCTTCCCGATTATAAGCTTTGGATATGCCCACACTCGATCCTAAGTTAGCGGGTTTAATGAAACAAGGATAACCGATTTCCAATTCGATTTGGTTGAGAATATTTATTGAATCGTCTTTAAATTGGGAACGTAACAACGTAAAGGAGCGAGCCATTGGCAGCCCTGCTTCAGAAAATACAGCTTTCATCCTGTCTTTATCCATTCCTAAAGATGAACCGAGAACTCCAGAACCGACATACGGTGCATTAGACATTTCAAATAACCCTTGAATCGTGCCGTCTTCGCCAAAAGGTCCATGGAGGACAGGAAAGATTAAATCAAATTTCCCATGGTTAGGTAGCTCCTGGCCATTGAGAGCAAAGAAACGGGGAGCTGTGGGGTCTTGGATTAAGGTGACTTGTAGGGTGTCAGGGGTTGAAATTTCCTCTGGCGTTTGCCAATCCTTGGGTTCCACACCCCAGAACCATTTTCCCTCTTTCGATATTCCTATGGTTTGAATCTCATAACGGGAGCGATCAAGCGTGTTTAAGACCGATTGGGCAGAATCTAGAGAGACCTCATGTTCTCCAGACTGTCCCCCAAATAGAATAATAATCGACTGACGTTTGCCCATTATATGTACCAACCCTCTTTTAAGAATTTCAATTTGTATTCTCAGTATATGCATAGTTATGGTGAAGAGTCCCTAACTATCGGGCCAGAGTTCCAAAATGGTTGAGAGGCCAATAACGGAGTAAGGTTCTTCCAGAGACGTTTTGTTCGGGTAAGAAACCCCACTCTCTTGAATCAGCGCTGTTATTTCGGTTATCCCCCATGACAAACAAAGAACCTTCCGGGACAACAACTGGACCAAAATCTTCCTTGGAACGCTCATTGATATAGGGTTCATTCAGAGGTTTGTCATTGACATAAGTGTCATGATTTTTAATCTGGACTTTATCCCCGGGCAAAGCGACCAGACGTTTGATGAAATCATCTGAAGAATGCGCGCTTGCTGGGGGATGAAAAACAATAATATCCCCAGGCTGTAGTTGTCCGAAATACTTAAAGAAAAACTTATCGACGATAACGCGATCTTGAAGTTGAATCGTGGGTAACATGGAACCCGAGGGAATAACGCGTGCTTCTAAGACATAAGTCCGGATGAGCCAGGATAAGACAAAGGCAACGAGAACAATTTCCACAAGCTCGAAAATATAACGAGCCATACTTTTTTGGGGTTTTCTCTGATCAAGACTCAAGTAAATCACCTCGCTTTAAGTAGATCTTTTTGAAAAAGGTTTAAGGCTGCTAAAATATTACCGAACTTAACATAGTGATAAGACATCCCACCTTGTTGATAAACAATATAAGGTTCTCGAAGCGGACCATCAGCTGAAAATTCACTGGTTGCCCCTTGAATAAAGGTTCCCCCTGCCATGATTACTTCATCTTCGTAGCCAGGCATACCCGCTGGGATGGGTAAGACAAAGCTGTCAATTGGTGAACCTTTTTGGAGTCCTTGACAGAAAGCAATCATTCGCTCACGAGAACCAAGTTTTACGGCTTGAATAAGGTCGGTACGGGGTTCTTCTGGTAAAGGGCTGACTTCAAATCCTAAGGCTTGCCAAAAAGCAGAGGAAAAAACTGCACTGCGGACGGCTTCACTTACGGTCAGCGGACTGAAAAAAAGCCCTTGAAAAAACAGACGTTGCCATTCCAGAGTTGCTCCTACTTCTCCGCCAATCCCAGGAGCAGTAAGGCGTTGCGCGGCGAGATCCACCCACTTCTTTTTACCAGCAATGTATCCACCGGTAGGGGCAAGAGTGCCTCCTAGATTTTTGATGAGCGAACCAGCCATCAGATCGACGTCAATATCTCCAGGCTCGAGTTTCTCGACTAACTCTCCGTAACAATTATCAACAAAGATTAGGAGTTGAGGATATTTTTCTCGGACGAATTGCACTAATTCGGAGATTTTTTGAATATCTAAGGAATTCCGCCAATCATAGCCTCGGGAACGCTGGACAATGAGCATTTTGGTATTCGGCTTCAGAGCGTCTTTCAATAAGCCATACTGAATTTCGCCTTCTGAACTCAGCGGGATAGCATCAAAACTAATACCAAACTCCTTCAAACTCCCCTGTCCTATTTCACGAATTCCTATGACTTCTTCTAGTGTATCATAAGGATTTCCACTCACGGAGAGAAAATGATCACCTGGACGAAGTACACCGAATAACGCGGTAGCAATGGCATGCGTACCAGAAACGAATTGTCCCCGAACTAAAGCAGCTTCTGTTCCCAAAATTCGGGCCATAACCTTATCTAACACTCCGCGACCTGAGTCTCCTAAACCGTAACCGGTCGTACCTGAGAGATGATAGCCTGTTACTTTCTCAATTTGAAATGCCTGCAACACTTTCGCGTGATTATGTTCTGTTACTTCATTAAGGGAGGATAATCGTGTTTGAACGATTGTCTCCGCCTGTTCCACTGCCTCAGAAATCAAGTGGGGCAGTTCTCCCCATAACTCCAATGATGAAACCTCCTTGTGTCTGTTATTTTTAAGGTAATAGTTCCTCAATCATTTTCCAGACGGGAATGAGTGAATCCCCTCGCACCAGAGAAAGCGGAATAGGGTGTGCAAGTTGTTGCGCTAAACGGTTGAGATCAGAAATCTGCTCAACTTGGTCAATTTTGTTTAAGATAGTTATCGTCGGTTTTTCTGCGCAATTTAATTTTTGCAAAATCTCATGGACAGTATCGGCCTGTTCTAAGGAACGGGGATGACTGGCATCTAGAACATGAAGTAATATATCGGCATTTTGAACTTCCTCTAAGGTAGCTAAAAAGGCATTTAACAACTGGGGGGGAAGCTTTTGAATGAAGCCAACCGTGTCACTCATCAAGATTTCCCGGTCAGGGCCAATCCGAAGTGCGCGGATGGTAGGATCGAGGGTTGCAAAAAGTTTATTTTCTCCAGCGAGTGACTCCCCTTTGGCTCGGGTTTGCTCCATCGCTTTTTGCAGAAAGGTCGTTTTACCTGCGTTCGTATACCCAACGAGTGCAACAAGATGAAGCCCACTACGGACACGTTGTTGCCGCTGCGTCATGCGGTGTTTACGAATCTCAGTTAATTCGTGTTCGAGAATATGAATCCGTTGCCGAACTCTTCGCTTGTCCATTTCTAGCTTGGATTCACCGGGTCCTCTCGTTCCTATCCCACCGCCTAAGCGGGAGAGCGCTTGTCCTTGACCTGTTAGGCGTGGTAATCGATATTGGAGTTGGGCCAGCTCAACCTGAAGTTTACCTTCTCGCGAATTGGCGCGTTGAGCAAAAATATCAAGGATAAGCCCTGTCCGATCCAAAACTTTAATACCCGTGTAGTCTTCAAGATTTCGGAGTTGCGCAGGAGTTAATTCATCATCACAAATGAGGACATTAGCATGGGTATCTTGAAGTTGCTGATTCAAAGTTTCGAGTTTCCCTTTGCCTAGATAACTCGTAGGACTGCCGTAACGTTTGGGTTGTAAGAGTTGCCCCACAACCTTGACGCCAGCGGTGCGGGCGAGTTCCGCTAATTCCGCTAATAATTCCTGAGCCAGTTCTTCGTTCTCAACAGAAACAAGATAAGCCCGTTCTTCCTCAGGAAGAGAACGGGTTGTCGGGTTTTGCCGGGTACGATTTTCGGTGAGAAATTCCTCATAATCAAGGGTTTCAATCTCTCGAGACGTGAAAGTAGAGGTAAGGATTGCACCATTCTCCGTTATTAAAGCAAGCTCGGCACCTGTTATTTTCCCGTTAAGAATCCCGATACTTGTCATACTTTCGAGGGAGAGAGATTCTAGTGCGCTAAGGTCAACTGAACTCAGCCGATAATTACCTTCCGGATGGGTATGAATACAGCGTAATCGAGTCGCTTCCCGGGTTCGTACAGGAGGTAGTTTAACAGACGCATGCTGCCCTACAGCTACGCCATCGACACGTCCCGAACGATTAATATGTAAGGCGATTTCTTTATTCCATTTTTCGGTCAAATTACCTAAGCCTTCAAGTAAAGTGGCATGGATAAGCTCCGGACGTTCAGTTCGGAGCAAAGTTAGTGTTTTCAGTTCTTCGAGTTGTGTTAAGCGGATTCCAGATAGATCTCCGAGAATGTCCATATTTTGCCTCCATCTTAATGACGGTTTAGCCATTGGATAAGATAAAAGAATCATAGCACAAATTTACGATTTTATGAAGAAACTCGACTCTTAAATTCTTCGAGAGCAAGATCCATAGGGAGAATCTGCATGAGTTCTTCCCGAGTTGAGTTCGGCTTTTGAAATAAGCGAACAGCCTGTTTACGGATGGCCTTTTCGGTAATGTTGCGAACGAGACGTGCATTCCCTGCATAAGGATGAGAATTCAAGAGCCCTTGGAGCATAAAACGAAACGCTCCCCGAGTTTCAAAGCTGAATTCATATTGGCGTGCTTTAAGCATGGATTCACCGATAGCAAACAGTTCATCCAGTGTATAATCCGGAAAATCAATATAGATTGGAAAACGGGAACGAAGGCCTGGATTAGTTTGTAGAAACCAATCCATTTCATGACAATAACCTGCTAAAATTAAAATAAATTCGTTCTTATGATCTTCCATAGCTTTGACTAAAGCATCAATCGCTTCCTTGCCAAAGTCCTTTTCACCACCCCGTGCAAGGGAATATGCCTCATCGATGAAAAGTACACCACCTAAGGCTTTCTTCACCTGTTCACGCGTTTTTTGAGCGGTGTGTCCTATATACTCTCCGACCAGATCAGCTCGTTCACATTCAATAATCTGTCCTTTTTGTAAGACGTCCATTTCCTTAAAAAGTCGACCAATAAGTCGTGCGACAGTAGTTTTTCCAGTGCCGGGATTTCCGCGAAAAATCATATGGAGAACTAAGGGCTCAGCAAGGAGTTTTTCCCGCGTTCTTCGCCTTTGAATTTCAACATAAGCCTGCAATTCCCGAACCAATTCTTTAACAGTGGTCAATCCAATAAGCGCATTGAGCTCCGAGAGTATTTCGGTAACTTTATCCTTTTCTGTTATATTACCCACGGTTTTACGAACCTTCGAGGCTTGGGTTGAGGAATCGCCTTGAATATCTACGGTAACCTTAGGCTTTGGCGACTGAACCACCGGAGGTAAATGGTCATCCGGTCTGAACGTAACACGAATCGGCATATGTAGGAGCACCTCCCCATCCTTATTACTATACGCAATAAAGACGAAAAGGTGTCCAGAAAAAGAAAGTACTTAAATCAATTAACTATTGGCAGCCATTTTTTTGGCATGACGTACTCTTGCTGTATGCTCCAAGTACCTCTTACGTAAGCGAATACTTTTGGGCGTAACTTCAACAAGCTCATCATCATCAATATACTCGAGAGCTTGTTCAAGGGTGAAAAGTCGCGGACTTTCTAAGCGTAAAGCTTCCTCTGAATTACTCGAACGCATATTGGTAACATGCTTTTTCTTGGCCACATTGACTTCAACATCTTGCTCCCGACTATTTTCGCCGACGATCATGCCTTCGTAAACATGAGTTCCGGGTTCGATAAAGGTAACTCCGCGCTCTTGTGCAATATTCAGCCCATATCCTGTGGCTTCCCCATCTTCGAAGGCGATCAGAACGCCACGGCTTCGACCAGGAATGTCTCCCTTGTAGGGTTCATAACTATGGAATACATGGCTCATTATTCCTTCACCACGCGTTTCAGTCAGAAAATCTCCGCGGAAGCCAATGAGTCCCCGTGCTGGAACTTTAAATTCTAAGCGGATTTGGGTGGTCGAAATGTTGATCATATTGACCATTTCAGCCTTGCGTTGCCCCAAAAGCTCCATCACGGAACCCATCGCATTTTCCGCAATATCACAGGTCAGAAATTCGATGGGTTCACACTTGACGCCATCGACGACTTTAATAATAACTTCAGGTTTAGAAACTTGCAGTTCATATCCCTCACGACGCATCGTTTCAATTAGGATGGAGAGATGAAGTTCCCCTCTTCCCGAAACACGAAAAACATCGGCGGAATCCGTTTCTTCAACATTTAAGCTGACGTTCGTTTCGATTTCCTTGAATAATCTTTCTCTCAGCTTACGTGATGTCACATACTCCCCTTCATTACCAGCAAAGGGACTGTTGTTGACCATGAAATTCATTGTGAGCGTAGGTTCGTCTACTTCAATGATATCAAGCGCTTCTGGCTCAGTTTCACTCGCAACCGTTTCGCCGATATTGGCGGAACCTAATCCTGTTAAGGCAACAATCTCTCCAGCTTGGGCTTCGGCTACATCAACGCGTTTAAGACCTTCATAGACGTAAACTTTGCCAATCTTATTCTTTTCTAAGATACCATCTCGTTTAATTAAATTGACCGTTTCTCCTTGATGAACGCTACCACGGACAATTCGGCCAACGACGATTTTCCCGACATAATCGTCATGGTCCAGAGTCGTAACTAAGAGTTGTAAAGGAGCCTCAACATCAACTTGGGGAGCAGGAATATGCTCTAAAATAACGGAAAATAGGGGCGTTAAGTCATCAGCAATTTGATCTGATTCTAAGCCTGCAACACCTTGGCGTGCCGAAGCATAGACAACCCGAAAATCAAGTTGGTCATCATCCGCACCTAGCTCAATGAAAAGTTCCAACACTTCGTCAAGAACTTCAGCGGGACGGGCGTCTGGACGGTCAATTTTGTTAATTACGACAATCGGAACAAGTTTGAGTTCTAACGCTTTTCTTAAAACAAAACGAGTCTGAGGCATAGGCCCTTCAAACGAATCAACGATGAGTAAAACCCCATTCACCATTTTCAAGACCCGCTCAACTTCTCCACCGAAGTCAGCATGGCCTGGGGTATCAACGATGTTGATTTTTGTGCCCTGCCAATGAACAGATGTGTTTTTGGAAAGAATCGTAATTCCTCGTTCTCTCTCGAGATCGTTGGAATCCATAACACGCTCCATCACTTGCTGATTCGCGCGAAAAGTACCACTTTGTCTGAGCATTGCATCAACTAATGTTGTCTTGCCATGGTCTACGTGAGCAATAATGGCTATATTGCGTAAGCTAATAGTTTCAATCACAAATAAAAACTCCCTTTACCATTTTTAACACCAATCTTAATCTTACCATGGAATTGTAATTTCTACAATTCCATTATGACTCGTTTTGTCTATTATCATCTTTAGTCTTCTTGAGAAGAAGATTCTTTATTCAAATTAACTAAAATGTAATACTGTTAAATATATAAAGAAAACCCGGCTTTCGCCGAGCTTTGCGATAAAGAAGACTTGGCCAGCGCCAAAGCGATGGCCTTAGTCGCCTTATCCTGCCGGACTTAACTACTTGCATCGTAGGAAAGCGAAAACCGCTGGTTGCACTTATGCT
>NZ_DATLJA010000042.1:0-86694 GCF_035539115.1 Desulfitobacterium sp.
GCGATAAAGAAAACTTGGCTAGCACCAAGCCCTAGCGAAGGTGGTAGGCCTAGTTGCCTTATCCTGCCGGACTTAACCACTTGCATCGTAGGATAAAGAAAACTTGGCTTGTGCCAAGCAAAGCGAAGGCAGAAGCCCTAGTTGCACTTATCCTGCCGGACTTAAATACTTGCATCGTAGGAGAATGAAAGCCGCTGGCTGCACTTATATTATCTGCCCCCAGACTTATACTTTCTGTTAGTATAGAAAAACAGGTCACTTCGTTTTTCTCAGTGACCCGCTTTTCTAAGGCTTGGATCCTACGCATACATTTTTTCCAGTAATTCCTGAACATTTTCATTTTCCAAATATTCATCATAGGACAGCTGGCGGTCCACTAAGCCCTGAGGTGTAATTTCTATGATCCGATTCGCAATCGTCTCCACGAATTGGTGGTCTTGAGAGACGAAAAGCATTGTACCATTAAAATGAATTAAACCATCATTGAGGGCTGTGATCGATTCTAGGTCAAGGTGATTTGTCGGCTCATCAAGGAGGAGGACATTCGCACCACTGAGCATCATGCGGGAAAGCATACAGCGTACTTTCTCTCCACCTGACAAGACATTGGCAGGTTTCTGGGTTTCGTCTCCAGAGAAGAGCATCCGACCGAGAAAACCACGAACAAAGGATTCGTCTTGGTCTTTTGAATATTGCCTTAGCCAATCCACAAGGTTGAGGTAGGTATCAAAGTACTCGGAATTATCGTTTGGTAAATAGGACTGCGAAGTGGTTACCCCCCAGCTATATCTGCCTTCGTCTGCTTTGATCTCTCCCATCAGGATTCGAAATAAGGTTGTCTTAGCTATACTATTCGGGCCAACAAAAGCAATCTTGTCCCCCTTGTTGACCGTAAAGGTAAGATTCTCGAAGACTTTCTCGCCTAAGACTGTTGCTGTTAAATTTTCAACCGTCAGGAGATGGTTGCCGGCCTCGCGCTCAGGTGTAAATCCAACAAACGGATACTTGCGGGAAGAAGGCCTAATATCATCTAACGTTAATTTATCCAAAAGTTTCTTACGAGAAGTTGCTTGTTTAGCTTTAGAGGCATTGGAGCTAAACCGCTGAATAAATTTCTGCAATTCGGCGATTTTCTCTTCTTTTTTCTTATTAGAATCCTTCATCATTCTTGAGGCTAGTTGGCTGGATTCGTACCAAAAATCATAGTTACCAACGTACATTTGGACTTTGCCATAATCAATGTCCGCAATATGGGTACAGACCTTATTCAAGAAGTGGCGGTCATGGGAAACAACAATGACTGTGCTTTCAAAATCTAAGAGAAAGTTTTCTAACCAGTTAATGGATTCAAGATCCAAGTGGTTAGTGGGCTCGTCAAGTAACAAGATGTTGGGATTACCAAAGAGCGCCTGCGCTAAGAGTACACGAACCTTTTGACTTCCGTCGAGTTCTTCCATCAATTTTTCATGGAGATCTTTAGGAATTCCTAATCCCATCAGAAGTTCTGCAGCCTCAGCTTCCGCTTGCCAACCATTCAAGTCAGCAAATTCCCCTTCAAGCTCGGCGGCTTTAAGGCCGTCTGCTTCAGAAAAATCAGGCTTGGAGTAGAGGGCTTCTTTTTCTTCCAAGATTTGATAGAGCCGAGAATGCCCCATAATCACAGTATTTAATACTTTGAAATGTTCAAACTCAAAATGGTCTTGCTTGAGAATTGCGACCCGTTCTCCCGGAGTAATGACAACTTCCCCTTTGGAGGGTTCAATTTCACCGGCGAGAATTTTTAGGAAAGTTGACTTTCCGGCCCCATTCGCACCAATTAAGCCATAACAATTCCCCGGCGTAAATTTAACGTTGACATCCTCGAATAAGGCTCTTTTCCCAAACCTTAACGTTATTTCACTGGTACTAATCATTCTTTAAATCGTTCCTTTAATTACTTTATTTTTCAACAATAATCCATTATATCACGAATTACTCCTGGAATCACTCCCATTCCTTCCAGACTTCGGGATGATAACCGACGGATGCTACCCGCCCATTACGAACGATTGGCGTTGCATAAAGCCCGGGGTTATTAAGTAGAAGTTCTTCTCGGGAGCTATTCGAGCGGATGAATTCAAGATTTAAAGTTTTGTAGGCCTTCCCTGTTTTATTGATTAAATTGTTTAGAGGAACCGTTCGTTCGACGCTCTCTAATTCACCCTTACTCAGTCCTTTTTCATTGAGATCAATGAATTGGTATTTGATATTTCTTTCTTTAAAATAACGCTCCGCTTTTTTCGTATCAAAGCATTTTTTAGTACCGAAAATTTGGATGTTCATGTCTACTTCTTGACTCCTTTCCAAGCCAGATCCTAAAAAGTGCTCAAATTTACGAAACAAATAAGCACACCAGTTTTGCATCATAAAGATCGAGGCTGGGAACAATGACATGAATAATAAGGAGGACGATTATGGGCGTTAATTATCATTATATTAGGATAAAAGTTAAAGGTTTTCAAACTAAGGATGGACAATATAGGCCAGAAATCCAAGCGGGTACGTTAGGGGATGTAGCGGATTGTCCTGAAAAATGCGACCGCTGCGCCAATCTAAAGAAGGTCAAAAAGATGATGAAACGCAGTATTTTTGAATGCCACCATCTCTATGAAATACTCGAGAAACGCAACCAAATTGCCGAAAGAATGGGGATGGAGGAAGCTATGGAATATCACTATGTCCAGCTTGCAGAAATGGAGTCCAAACGTTCCGATTTCCGTAAGAGTCTTAAGTTATAACGTAAGACTTGGAATTTGATACTAAAGAACATGGCTACTATTTTTTTAGAGTTTTGCTAAAGCATTCTCAATTCGTTTTATAGCATGTTTGATGTTTTCCAGGGAATTTGCATAAGAAAGCCGAAGATATCCTTCTCCAAACGCGCCGAAGGCTTGCCCTCCCAGCGATGAAACTCCTGCCTCGTAGAGAAGATATTCCGCTAATTCATCACTGGAGCGTTTGAAGGATTTAATGTTTGGAAAAACGTAAAAGGCACCAGGAGGGGTTAGACAGGTCACCCCAGAAATCGCATTTAACCCGGCGACAATAGCGTTTCTTCTTTCTTTGAACTTCTCCACCATTTTGGCGGTCGCAGTCTGCGGCCCAGTTATGGCTTCGAGGCCAGCCATCTGAATAAAGCCAGGAACACAAGAAGTACTATTGACGACAAGACGAGTGATTTTTTCGGCCAATTCCCGATTCATCACCCCATACCCGAGACGCCAACCCGTCATCGAATAACTTTTGGAAAAACCATTTAAAATGATCGTTTTTTCTTTCATTCCAGGAACTGAGGAGATTGAGAACATTTCTCCTTCGTATAAAATCTTTTCATAGATTTCATCGGATAAAACCCAGATGTCTCTTCCTAGGATCTTCTCAGCAATCGCTTCAATATCCTCGCGGGCTAAAAAGGAACCCGTCGGATTCTGCGGAGAATTCAGAATGAGCATCTTGGTGCGGTCCGTAATCAAGGAGTTCAGCTCGGTAATATCGATTTGAAAACTATTTTCTTCTCGCAGCGGGATTGGAATGGGTTTTCCACCTACGAAACGAATCATGGATTCATAGATGGGAAATCCCGGATTAGGATAGATTACTTCATCTCCTGGATTGACAGTTGCCAAAATGGAGTAAAACATAATAGGTTTGCCACCTGTAACTAGGACCACTTCCTCGGGCTCAACCGGAATTCCCCGGGTCTTTGAGATATACGCTGCAATAGCCTGCCGGGGTTCGAGTAAACCCGGTGCAGGTGTGTACTTGGTCATACCTCCCTGTAGAGCGCGAATCCCAGCTTCCGTAATATTAACGGGGGTCGGAAAATTTGGTTCACCAATTTCAAGGTGAATAATTTCCTTTCCTTGCCGTTCCAGCTCCTGAGCTTTCGCGAGCATTTCAAAAGCGGTTTCGGTTCCAAGAAGTTGCATTCGATTTGAAAACATATTTTGCATCGTGATTTTCCCCCTTGTCCTATTTTCGACGTTATTTAAGCGGTATTTTCATGAATTAATTTTGTTGACACTTTTGATGCATCGTAGTAATATATAAGATTTGTAAAAACAACAAATGTGTGTTATACTATAGTTACAGTTGCTTAGGAGGTGGGTCAATGTTTCACATTGGCGACAAGATTCTATATCCCATGTATGGAGCTGGAATTATCGAGGCAATTGAAGAGAAAGAAGTCCTTGGTCAGAGTCAGCTCTATTATATCTTGAATATCCCTCATATAAACATGAAGGTTATGGTTCCTACCCAAAAATCGTCGAATTTAAACATTCGCGAGGTTGTTGAACCCGAAATAATCGATGTAGCCCTTCGGGATTTCAATAATGGAAATACAGACCCTGTTATTTATGATAATAAACGATCCTGTAATGAAATCAATAAACAGAGGATCAAAAGCGGGGATATTTTCAAAGTTACGGAAATCATTCGAGATTTAACGCGGAAAAGTAAAAGAAATAAGAATAAGTTGGGCATGGATGATGCAAATATGCTGAATACAGCGCGACAGATTATTGCTAGTGAAGTCGTACAAGTTAAAGGAATCACCCATGAACAAGCTGTCAATTTATTAAATGGAGTCATTAATACTAACGTTATTAATGCATAATCAAGAGACCGTCCTGAGCAAGGCTACAGGGATGGTCTCTTCTTTTATTATTATACAAAAATAAGCAATTAATCCAAACGCAAGGCGAATTGTGGACAAACAGAAGCGCAGTAACCACAGCGAAGGCACTTTTCTTCATCAACATGAACCTTCCCTTCCCGAAGCGTCATGGCTTCGGCGGGACAGTTATTGATGCAAATTCCGCACCCTTTGCAGAAGTTGGAGAATCGCTTTAAAGTCCTGTCTCTCGGAAATGTCAACTCCAGTGAAGTTTCAGGAGTAGGCCTTACTTCTGGGTTGAGAGGTTGTGGTCGAGATGATTCAAAAAGGTGTAAATTTGACTTCAATTCATCTGGAGTCAACATACCAATCGCTAAAGAGCTAATCTCAGGTATTCCCCTGATAAAATTGAGACTTTCGCGTGAATGAGCCGCTAAACGACCTCCTGCCAGGGTTTTCATCGCATAGCTACCTTTACCTGCTACGTGCCCGTTCTGCAAGACCTGAAGCAGATCAGGCAGTTGACCATCGAGTATTCCTAAACCGAAGGAGTTAAGAGCAGGATTGAGGACATCAATGAATTCAACCTCGAGCGCTTGTTGCAAGAGCTTGACAGAATGGGTCGATATGCCAATCGCTCGAATCCAGCCCTTGGACTTAGCCTCAAGGAGACCTGTGAAGGCTTCAGCTTTATCCTTGATTAAATTCTCAGTGCTTTTATTGATATGGAGCATCATCAGATCAATATAATCGCGGTCTAGCGCCTGGCGCGCGTCTTCAATAGCCTTTGACATTACTTTTCGATCTGGAGCTGTTGTGCGAACAGACAAAACAACTTCACCTGAGAACTGGTCTAATGCTCGTTTGATTCGAGAATAAGGGTGGTACATTTGCGCAGTTGTATCCAGAAAGTTTATCCCTTGTTCAAGCCCACTGAGAATAAGCTGGGCACCTTCTTCCTCGGAAACCTTGGACATCAAAGAGCACATTGGAGCTACGCCAAAGCATAATTCGCTGACGTCTGGAAGAGATTGGCATAAATGATATTTATTCATCTTCTCAAATCCTCTGTCCAATAAGATAATGGTCTAAACAGGAGAGCACTCTTCGAAACTGGAAAGAATGAATCGCTGAAAAATTGATGACTACTCCCATAAGTTTAGGAAGCAGACCGTGAAGTTCAAGATCAATGGTATAGCAAACCTTGGTCATGCCTTCCTTTTGAGGCGTGATCGTCCAATACGTTTCCCCAAGGACTACTCCAGCATAATATTCTATTCCGATCCGTTCGGATGGCTTGAGAGAGTTCACTTGGCATCTGAACCAGCCTCCGGACGCCCAAACCTCAATTTTGTCCCCAATTCGATCTGAACTTTGCTCGAGTACTTTAACTCTAACTCCCCAAGGCCACCATTTGGCATACCCTGAAATATCTGAGAGTATATCATATATTTTTTCTGGCGGATAGGGATAGACGCGGCAATCGCTGGCCGTCAAATGTTGCATAAAAATGAGACACCTTCTTTCAAGTTTCTCAATTCGATAATCTTCTTGAATTCCCTCTAATAATTCTGCTTGTATCATCTTCCCCTTTGTCGTGCTGCAAATAGGAGTCATTATTAACTGAGAAATTTTGCTAAAGTTAGACTTACAGTTTAGAATAAAAAGAGATGAAAGGAGTGTAATCTATGCGTAATTTTAATTATTCAATCCCGACTGCAATATTTTTTGGTAAAGACCAGATTGGGGCTTTGTCCGAACAAATCCGAAATTTTGGCGGTTCGCGTGTTCTTTTTGTATATGGCGGCGGAAGTATCAAACAAATGGGCCTTTACGACCAAGTCGTCGCGATCTTGAAAACGCACGATCTTCCTTTTTGGGAATTGGCAGGGATTGACCCGAATCCGAGAATTGAAAGTGTCCGCCAAGGAATCGAAATTTGTCGTAAACATAAAGTTGATTTTGTTCTTGCCGTAGGTGGGGGAAGCTCGATTGACTGCGCTAAACTAATCACAGCGGGCTTCTACTATGAATCCGATCCCTGGGATTTAATGATCGGCAAAGCGAAGTTTGTCAAGGCTCTACCTCTTGGAACAATTCTAACCCTATCTGCAACAGGTTCGGAAATGGATAATTTCTCTGTGATTAGTAACTTTCAAACCCATCAAAAGATTGGCCTGGGAAATCCGGTCATGGCTCCGAAGTTTTCAATTCTTGATCCGACCTATACCTATAGTGTACCTAAAAAACAGACTGCTGCAGGAACGGCGGATATTATGAGCCATACTATCGAAAACTATTTTACCGCAGTCAAAGGTGCCTATCTGCAAAGTCGGTTAGCCGAAGGTATTTTAAAGACCTGTATTCACTATGCTCCGATTGCTCTCGCGAATCCGGATAATTATGAGGCACGAGCTAACTTAATGTGGGCCTCGAGCTTAGCTATTAATGGTCTCTTAAGTTATGGCAAAGAAAGAAAATGGAGCTGCCATCCGATGGAGCACGAATTAAGTGCCTATTATGACATTACCCATGGTGAAGGATTAGCAATTTTAACTCCGCCCTGGATGGAGTATGTTCTGAATGATGCTACGGTTGAGCAGTTTAAAGATTACGGGGTCAATGTTTGGGGCTTAAACCCAGGCGAGGATTCCTATGCTCTTGCTCGCCAAGCCATTGTGAAAACGCAAGAATTTTTTATGTCCTTAGGTTTACCATCAACTCTTCGTGAAGTCATGATTGGCGAAGAAAACCTGAAAATTATGGCTAAAGCTGCTACAAAAGATGGAGCAATCGGGGAATTCAGACCGCTTCATACCGAAGATGTCTATAACATCTATAAGTCAGCGCTATAATTCATGCTCTGCTCAGATTACCCGGTTTAAACGGGGAAGCTCCGCTTCATTTTAAATACTAACAGAGGGCAGATAGCATAAGTGCAACCAACGGCTTTCGTTCTCCTACGATGCAAGTGGTTAAGTCCGGCAGGATAAGGCAACTAGGGCTACCACCTTCGCTAGGGCTTGGTGCTAGCCAAGTTTTCTTTATCGCTGAAGCTCGGCGAAAGCCGGGTTTTCTTTATATGACAGCGGAGCTTTTTTCTCTTTATACACAAAAGACTACGAGCGTGATTCATACGGGATTGGATCGACTAATCCCGCTTCTTTAAATCCTTTGAGCCGTAAGGTGCAACTATCACAGATGCCACACGCCTTTTCCCCACCCTGATAACAACTTGTCGTAAGGTGCAAAGGAGCGCCATTGGCTTTTGCTAGTTTGATTGTGGTCGCTTTAGAAAGATGGATAAGCGGTGTTTTAATCGCGATCGGTTTTCCTTCAACGCCTGCTTTAGTTCCAACCTCAGCGACGTGCTGAAAAGCTTCAATAAATTCTGGACGGCAATCTGGGTAACCGCTATAATCGATCGAACTCACTCCAATAAAAATGGCCTCAGCACCAATGACCTCGGCATACCCTAAAGCATAACTTAAAAAGAGAATATTGCGCGCGGGAACATAAGTGACGGGAATTCCCGCTTCTTGTTGATAAGCAGGTACGGATATGGAAAGATCCGTCAAGGCGCTTCCCCCCACAGAGTCAATGACAAAAATACGATGTTCCTTGACCTGGTAATAAGACGCCACCGCTTTGGCGCTCTCAAGCTCTCTTTGGTGTCTTTGACCATAGTTAAAAGAGATCGGGTAAAGCTCATACCCCTCTTGATGAGCCACACTCATGCAGGTGGTACTATCTAATCCTCCAGAAAGTAATATTATTGCTTTTTTCATGCCGTTACTTCTCCCTTCTTTCCTTTTTCTTCTTTATTCCCCCGGAACAGGAGCAAAGACCAGACGTAACCTCCTTGAACTTTGGCCGAAAATTGTCCCAAGATAACCCAAGGAATGAAACTGCCAAAGGCCAAGGTTGGAAACGTTATCGAATCTATTTAAGAATACCTACTATTATAACGCTAAGTAAGGATCGAGCGCAAAAAAATAAGCAATGAGCGAGTAATAGATGTTTAATGAGTTGTGTTAACATATAATGTGAAATGTAGACTGCTTAAATAAATCATGGGAAATAAAGGGAAATTGCTTCGAAAGAATTTTTTTGAAGGTGAGCGATTGACATGATTTTAGCTGGAGATATCGGCGGTACGAATACACGTTTAGCCTTGTTCGAGCAAAGTGGTTCTGAACTTTGTCTAATTAAGACAAAAAAACAAGCCAGTAGAGACTGGCAGGATCTTGTAGGTGTGCTTTACGATTTCTTAGAGGACGCGGGGGTAGGTCAAGAACAAATAGAAGCTGGATGTCTAAGTTTAGCCGGGCCACTCCAAGGAAATCACTGCCAGCTTACTAATCTTGGCAAAACTATTGACTTAGAGCAGGTGCGGAAATCCTTGAATTTAGTAACGTCTCTCACCTTTTGCAATGATCTCGTTGCCCTTGGATATGGGCTCCAGACCCTCGAGTGTTCACAACTCTACTGTCTTGCCTCAGGAAAAGAAGATCAATTCTACACCAATCCGGCCTTAGCTAATCGCGCGATTCTAGCTCCCGGTACGGGCTTGGGTGAGTCCCAGATTATTAAGGGAAAATATGTAAGCCCAACAGAAGGTGCGCATGCCGATTTCGCACCTCAGAGTGAGCTAGAGGTTCGGTTGTGGCGTTTTCTTCATCATGAATTTGGACATGTGAGTTATGAACGGGTCCTTTCCGGACCGGGGCTTACGCATCTCTATCGTTTCTTTCTTAGCGAGGTCGGCGAAGAATCTAACGTCTCTTCTGCGCTCTCTCCGCAGGAGATCACGGAAAAAGCGCTCTCCCAAAATTGCCCAGTGTGTCGTTGCGCTCTTGACCTTTTTGTTAAGATTCTCGGAGCGGAAGCAGGCAATCTAGCCCTGAGAAGTTTAGCTCTCGGAGGGATTTACCTCGGAGGTGGAATTGTTCCAAAACTCCTCCCCCAACTACAAAATGAAACTTTTCTGAGAGCATTCTGTGATAAAGGCAGATTCAAGGAATTACTCGCAAGCATCCCTGTCTATGTCATTCTTGAGGAGCAAACGTCGCTTTTCGGTGCCGCTAGAATAGCTATCATTCAATATAACCAGAAGACTAGGGTATAAAGAAAACTTGGTTTGCGCCAAGCCTCTAGCGTAGGCGGAAGCCTTAGTTGCACTTATGCTATCTGCCCAAAACTTATACTTTCTGTTAGTATAAAAAAATAGGTCTTGATCTTGCATATCCAGTTCATTCTATAAAATACTGATCTTCGAAAATACTTTTACCCTTTTGAATCTGTACCGAATGATCCTGATTCGCGCATAAATGGACAAAAAGTTTAAAAAGAGTTTCTTCAGCGTTGATACATTTCAACTGTTGAGCCAATTGCTCCACGGTAAATTTTTGCCCGCGGTTCTCGCGCAAAAAATCAAGAGCTAGGTTTTTCAAGGTAATAGCTTCTCCGGTACACATTTTCCCCATTTCGACAGCGGGCTGGTTATAGGCATTGATATTAACTAAGAGTGCGTAGATACTAACGGCTCGTTCAAAAAGCCCGATGAGCACGCCAATCGTGAACGGAGTAACCTCCGAAATCGTAATCGTGATTGATTCTCGACCTTTTAAGGTAAGCGCGTTGCGTGTTCCGAGTAACGACGCCTGAAGATAATCTCCGCACGTACTATTATCGGCAAGAATCGGCGAGAGTTTAGCTCTATCTTTTAAGACTTCAATGAACGTAACAAAAAAGTTATTTGGCCCCTCGAGGAGTTGCTGAACATAAGAATGCTGGTCTGTCGAGCCTTTATTTCCAAAGACGACAAGTCCTTGATGCACGATGCGACCCTCGAGGTCTTTTTCTTTACCTAAGGATTCCATGAGAAGTTGCTGTAAGTATTTCGAGAAGAGTACAAGTCGATCCTTATAGGGAAGTATTACCATTTGCTTGCCTCCCTTGCCTTCGGTGGCCTTATACCACATTAAGGCGAGAAGAGCAGCGGGATTGTGATCTGCTGCAACCTCACGCGTTTTCTCATCACAGCGGCGAGCGCCCGCCAGCAAGGATTCGATCTCAACCCCCTGCAGAGCAAGTCCGACGAGCCCTACTGATGAGAGTACAGAGGTCCTGCCCCCGACCCAATCCCACATTGGAAACGACTTAAGCCATCCTTCGGTTTGAGATACATGATCGAGTTTACTGTCTTCTTGCGTGATGCTGATGGCATGCTTCGAAAAATCCAAGTTATTCTCCTGGTAGACGTTTTTAGCTTCGAGCATCCCATTTCTTGTTTCGAGAGTTCCGCCGCTTTTGGAAATGACAATACATAAGGTCGTATCCAACTCAGATTCTAGGCGCTTAAAAATCTGATCCATTCCTTCGGGGTCAGTATTATCGATAAAAAATAACTGCATCCGATCCTCATTTGTCCCAAGTGCATCTGAGACGAACTGTGGTCCTAAACAAGAACCTCCAATTCCGATGAGAAGGATATTTTTGAAGAGCGCACCATTTTCGTTACGGATTTCTCCATTGTGAATTTGGTGAGCAAAGGCTTTGATATTGGCGAGATTCTCTTGGATAGCTTGAGAAATTTCCGGATTCGGGGCTAATTCCGGATTTCGGAGCCAGTAATGCCCAACTCTTCGGTTTTCATCTAGGTTCGCGATTGCTCCTTTTTCCAGTAAATCAATTTGGGCGTAGATCTTTTCCATTTGTGGAGCCATACGGCTAAAAAAATCCTCTGGAAAAATCATACGGCTAATATCAATCATCAGATCCGATTCAGGATCCGCGTACAAATAAGTTTTAAATTTTGGCCAGGACGTTTCGCTCAATTGTTCCACCCTTCCCTATCTCATTCTTTATATTATAGCGAGGTTCTCCCTGTTTCTTGAGCCAAAGTTTTAAGCCAGTCCTTGAGCTCTGTAGTTAAAAGATTTTGTTCTAACTGCCACTTCCAGTTTCCCTCAATCGTTCCCGGAATATTCATCCGAGCCGCGGAATCAAGGCCCAGTAGGTCCTGCATCGGCAACACAATCCAAGATGCTTCGCTCCTATATAATTGTTCTATGAGCTTTTGACAAATCCTCTTTAAAGTTACGTCTTCCAGTGATGAGGAGGAATTTTGAGATTGAAGAAAGCTTTTAACCCAGCCGTAAAGAGTGTCATTGTCGTGGGTTCCTGTATAGTAGACTAAATTTTCTTCCTGATCGCTCGCAGGTTCAAGGATGATTCTAAAATCAAAATCATCATCGGAATCTCTCGTTCCGGAATCTCCAGTATCTACCTGAGCGTTGAATTGCAGAACCTTCATTCCCGGAAAACCACAGAGCTTTTTGAGAACCTTAACGGCAGGGGTGATCACCCCCAGATCCTCGGCAATCAGAGGTAATTCACCAAACTCTTCCTTTAAATTCCTGAAAAATCGCACCCCGGGACCTTTAATCCAGTTGCCGTTGATGGCGGTTTCCTCTCCCGCGGAGACCTCCCAGTATGCTTCAAAGCCTCGGAAATGATCGAGACGATTAAAATCAGAGAGAGTTAAAGATTGCTTAATTCTTTGCTTCCACCAACTGAAGTTCTTTTGATCGAGTGCCTCCCAGTTATAGACCGGATTTCCCCAAAGCTGGCCCGTGGAGCAAAAATAATCGGGCGGGACTCCAGCTAATTTCTTCGACCGGCCCTTTTCATCCAGAACAAAGAATTCACGGTTTGCCCATGTATCACAGCTATCTTCGGCAACAAAGATAGGGATATCTCCTATAATTTGAATTCCTTGTTCCTGAGCATAGTGTTTCAGGTCTCGCCATTGTGCATAAAACGTATACTGGATAAAACGAACATACTCAATTTCTGGAGCAAGCTGCTCCGCGTATGCTTCGAGTACACTAGCTTTCCTAGTGGCGATATCTATCTCCCATTCATACCACGGAAGTTCCTTAAAATGTGATTTTAACGCGCGGAATAAGGCATAATCCTCAAGCCAATCTTGATTTTCCTGAAGAAACCGTTGGTAATTAGCAGAGGAGAGGTAAGAAAACTTTCTTGATTCAGTTAAATCATGCAATGGTTCGATGATTACTTGAAAGCGTGAGAATGCTAAACGGTATAAATTTTCTTTAAAGGGCTTTACGTACGTGAAGGGATGAAGATGTTTGTCAGATTGAAGTTGTGCACCAGCTAGGAGGTAATCTTGCGCTTCTCCTTCTGCCGTCACCTCTTCTTGGGTAAGCAGTCCTTGGTGCATAATCAGCTCGATACTAATAAGTAGAGGATTCCCGGCAAAAGCAGATTCACTTTGATAGGGCGAATAATCAGCACCTGGTGGGTTAAGAGGTAGAATCTGCCAAAGCGATTGTCCGGATTGTTTTAAAAAATCTACAAATTGGTACGCTCCTTCTCCCATATCACCGATTCCCCAAGCAGAGGGTAAGGAGCTTACGTGCATTAGAATTCCGCAGGAGCGAATGAGCCCTTGCTTCATTTCTGGCGTCTTGGTTTTTTCCACGAGCAACGCCCTTCCTTGGAGGGGGAGGATTTCGAGAGTAAATTCTTTGACTTCGCCTTGGGCTAAGGTCGATCCTTGAAGTAGATCAAGGATCAATAGATTAGTATCCGAGAAATTAAGGGTAATTTCTTTTCTTTGCGTTTCATGCCTGTTTAAGATAATAATGATATCTTCCTCACGCCCTGTTCGTTTAAAACCATACACATCGGGTCCCGCCCAAAAAGAAATAAACTCCCCCGTTTGCAAAATATCATATTCCTGACGTAAACGAATAAGTTGTCGATACCAAGCGAGAAGCTCCGGATCTTCTTTACCCCAAGGGTAGGTCCCCCGGTTAAACGGATCACTATACCCTTCTAGACCGGCTTCATCTCCATAATAGATACAAGGGACACCTGGAAATGTCATCTGCAGGAGACTCAGCAGTTTTAAGCGTTTTATACCTCGCTTTCGCGCGGTTGATGATAAACGATAAGTCTCTCGTTCCTTGGCTGTTAACTCCTCCTCAGGCGGAGCTCCCCCTAAAATCGTAAGAATACGCCTGCGGTCATGACTTCCCAAGAGGTTCATCTCAGCGTAAAAATTTTCACGAGGGTAGTTTTCGTAAAGGCTCATAACCTTTTGATGAACCCTTTCCGCATCCTTGGTACCTAAGATAAAATGAAGAAATATTTCTCGGAAAGGATAATTCATCGTTGCGTCCAGTTCTCTTCCCCAAAAATACTCTCGTAGATTACCATAGCTTCTTTTATGGCTTGCGTCTTCCCAAACTTCGCCGATGAGAACGGATTCGGGGTCATTTGCTTTCATTGCTGTTCGTAGTTCCTGGATAAATGGATCGGGGAGTTCGTCGGCAACATCAAGTCGCCATCCTTTAATTCCTTTTTTCATCCAATGATCAAGAACGCTTCCTTCTCCTCCGTAGATAAAGGCACGGTAAGAAGGATCTAATTCATTGACTTCCGGAAGCGCTTCAACCCCCCACCATGATTTATAATCTTCAGGATAGTGGTTAAAGCGAAACCAATTGAAATAAGGAGAATCTGGAGATTGGTAGGCACCTAAACTCGGGTAATTCCCGTACTGATTAAAGTATATACTGTCATTCCCGGTGTGATTAAAGACGCCATCTAAAAGAATCGCGATCCCTAGCTTTTGGGCTTCCTGCACGAGGTCCTCAAAATCGCGCTCAGTTCCGTACATCGAATCAATCCGGTGATAATCCGCAGTGTCATACTTATGATTGCTCGGGGAATCAAAAATCGGATTTAAATAGAGAATACTGATACCTAAAGCTTTTAGATAGGGCAATTTTTTTTTAACTCCCTGTAGATTTCCCCCAAAAAAGTTCCAACGGGTCACTTGACCTTGCCGATTCGTAATATAAAAAGGCGTATCTAACCAGTCGCTATGGATCAAGGATTTTGCTTTGGGAGAATTTAAATGACCATTATCATTGCCATTATAAAATCGATCTACATAGATTTGATACATTACTCCTTTTTTATACCACTCAGGGACGTGGCTCGGGGTGTAAACCGTGATTTGATACGCCGGAGGTTCTTGCTCTTTAAGCTCGCCTAATCCCCCCAAATCCAAATCATTATTCCCATAATAATACGTTTTTGAACCAAACGGGATGATGAAGAAATACCAGATAAGACCAGGCTGATCAGGTACTCTATAGGAAACTTCAAAGGTGGATTTAAGAGCCGAATAAAAACACGTGGAGATTGGTTGTGCGGGGGAGTGAAATTCTCGATCGGGGTTTCGTTCTAATTTCGTCATCGAAAGCAGAATTTCCTGATCTTCGAACCAGAGTCGAAGCATACAGGTTTCGATCGGTGTCGTGGAACGAAGTACGAGGCGAAAAACAATCTCCTGTCCGCAGGAGATTGCCCCAAAAGGATTCCGAAAGAATAAGTCTTGAGAATCATGGTACGCAAAAAATTCCATCTTGTTCCTCCAGCTTTATCTCATCTTGAGCCAGAATTTGATAGAGTTCAAGATACTGACGTGCGGAACGGTCCCAACTAAAGTTAGTGGCTTGGGCATTCAGCTTGAGCCGCTTCCAAAGCCCCGGCCTCTTTTTATAGAAATGAACTGCACGTTGCACTGTGAAAAGAAGCTCCTGCGCATTGTAATTAGCAAAGCTGAAGCCATTCCCTTTCCCCGTGTCTTCATTGAGAGGAAGAACGGTATCCTTGAGACCGCCCGTTTCTCTAACGATCGGAATCGAGCCATAGCGCATAGCAATCATCTGAGCAATCCCGCAGGGTTCAAAGCGGGAAGGCATCAGAAATAGATCGGATCCGGCATAAATCACTCGGGCTAACGGCTCGTCAAAGAGAATCCGGGCAACGAGTTTACCAGGGTGTTTTTTCTCACAATCACGAAACATTGTTTCATAATGCTGTTCCCCGGTGCCGAGAACCACCATTTGGACATCCAGCTCAAGAATCTCTTCAAGAACATGGGCGAGTAAATCCATCCCCTTTTGGTTGACCAAACGCGAGACGATTGCGAGGACAGGGACCTCTGGACGAAGGGGTAGGTTCATTAAATGTTGTAAATCGCGTTTATACTTCCGCTTTTCATCAGTCAATTCATCTTCAGCAACGGGGTATTTTTCAATATCAATTCCATTAAGAATACCGGTCAGTGACGCTCGGCGCTTTTGCAATAGACCTTCAAGCTTTTCTCCATAATAGGGGGTCTGGATTTCCTGGGCATAGGTGGGGCTGACGGTCGTCAGATGATCCGCATAGAGGAGTGCAGCTTTCATAAAATTTACGGCTCCATTAAATTCTAAAGTTTCCGCCGTAAAAAATTCCTGACCAAGGCCAAGAATATCGCCGAGGACTTCCTTTGCAAAAACGCCTTGATATTGGAGGTTATGGATGGTAAATACGGTCTTAATCGGGAAAGAACGAGCGCGGGGGTAAGCATCCGTTACGTCAGATGATTGAAGTTTAAGCATCATGGGAATTAAGGCAGTTTGCCAGTCATTACAATGGATAATATCGGGGTGAAAATCACCTAAATAGGGCAGACTTTCAAGAACAGAACGGCAGAAAAAAGCGTATTGTTCGGCCTGGTCATAGAAGCCATAAATTCCGGAGCGTTTAAAATAGTATTCGTTATCAATAAAATAATAGGGAATTCCCTTAACCTTCGTTTCTCCGAGCCCGCAGTATTGCTGACGCCAAGCAAGGGGTACACGAAACTGTGCAACAGGTTGAATTTCCCGTTTCAGTTCCTCAGAAATTTGGCTATATTGGGGCATCATAACTCGTACATCAAGGCCCAGCTTTTTTAAAGCTAAGGGTAAAGACCCTCCTACTTCACCCAGTCCACCTGTTTTTATGAAGGGATCCGCTTCAGGTGTTACGAAAAGGATTCTCATCGACTTCCCTCTTCCCGCTCTTTTCTGGCGTTCTAAATTATCGATTTTTTGGAAATAACCAAGGGATTATCTCCACTGCCTTTCAGGACATTTCCCTCTTTGATTTCCACAAATTTGTCCAGAATGACATTTTCGAGCACTGCATCCGGGCCGATGATACATTTTTGCAGAAGAATACTATTCTTAATTTTGGCCCCGGATTTTATCATCACTCCCCGGGATAAGATTGAATGTTCAACTTCACCCTCAATGGAACATTCACACGTGAGTAGTGAGTCCCGAACGTTCGCAGTTGAACTGTAGAACGTCGGCGATTTATCGCGAACTTTGGTATAAATGCGGTTCTTGCTAAGAAGGAGCTCCGCGCAAATTTCTGGATCCAAGAGATCCATATTCCGATTAAAATAATCCGCGATGGAACGAATCCTCCCAATATAAGCATTGGCGAGGAAAGCAAAAACACTAAGGATGCTAAGATTCTCACGAATAGAATCCAGGAGATCAATCGTGTCAATAGTCTTATAGCCTTCGATAATCTCCAATAAGAGTTTGCGGCGGATGATCAGCATATCCACAAAATAGGGTTTTAAACTCGGGGAAGTCTCTTGCGCTTCGTTCTCCTCAAGAGCATGAACAGTTTGCCCCTCGCCCAAGGATAAAATCGTTCTTCCCTCGAGTTCCCTGGGATTGTCTGATTCTTTATAAATTAGCGTAATATCGGATTGCTTTTTCTCGTGAAAGATAAGAGTATCATGGTAATTAATGTTATAAACCTGGTTACAATAAGTGATAATGACGTTTTCGGAAACATCCTTTTCCAAAAATTCAATGTTGAGGCCCATATCCTTGAGCGGAAATTTAGATTGACCACCGGTTAAGCCATGGATTGCCCCCGGTAAAATAAACAATCCGCCGGATTTTCGGTCAAGGTACCAATCTTTTCCGGCGCCCGTATGATCGAGTACAGGCCGGTAATGTTGGGGAGTAATTAACCCAACGGTCCGAATCCCAGAATTGACGAGACTGGACAAAGCAAAATCGAGGAGCCGGAATTTTCCGCCAAAAGGAACGGCCGCTATCGGCCGTTCCTGAGTCAGGCCTTGTAGTAAGTCGGAACGGGTATTCCCAAAAATGATGCCAATAATACTCCTCATCTGCTCTCTTCCCTTTCTGCACCTATAATTATGAGATAGGCAAGACTTACCCTGCCTCGAAAACCGTACCTTCGGTGACGATATGATGATCTTGTATGACGGTTATACCTGAATGCGCGGAGTTCTTCTTATCCTTGGGCTGAATCTGACAATGACTCAGAATTTCAGTTTTCTCACCAATGATCGCCTTTTCAATATGCGTTTTGGCGTGAATTATGGCATGATGCAAAAGAATGCTGTCTTTAACCTGAGACTCTTCACCAACATAAACTCCCGGAGCTAAGATTGAATTGCTGACCTCCCCTAAAATGATACAGCCATTACTGATCAAGCTGTTTTCAATTTTGGCCTTAGTGCCCACATAGTGAGGAGTCTGAACCATGTCATTAGAATAAATCCTGAATTCAGGGTCAAATAGGTTTATAGACTTCTGGGGACGAAGTGACTCCATGTTAGCCTCGTAATAACTTTCAATTGTTCCTACATCCTTCCAGTATCCCTGAAAAGGATAAGCGTAGAGTTTCCTTCCTTGGTTGAGTAACGCTGGGATAACATTCTTGCCAAAATCGTGCACTGAATTTTTATCCATCTCGTCCTCGTATAAGGCTTTCTTCAGGACTGGCCAGCTAAAAAGATAAATTCCCATGGAGGCTAAATTGCTTTCCGGTCGAAGAGGCTTTTCCTGGAACTTGGTGATTCTATTACCTTCATCCACACTCAGGATTCCGAAACGGGAGGCATCTTCCATAGGAACTTCGAGTGTGGAGAGGGTCACATCGGCCTCCTTTTCCTTATGAAATTCCAAAAGTGTTGCATAATTCATTTTATAAATGTGATCCCCGGAAATGACAAGAACGTAATCAGGGTCATAGTGATCGATAAAATTCATGTTTTGATAAATTGCATTAGCAGTTCCCTTATACCAGCTGCCCTCGGTTTCCCCCATATAGGGCGGGAGAATATTGACTCCGCCAGAGGCCCGATCAAGATCCCAGGCTGAACCTGTACCAATATAGGAATTGAGAATAAAGGGCTTATATTGCGTGAGTATTCCTACTGTATCAATATTTGAATGGGCACAGTTACTGAGGCTAAAATCAATGATTCGATATTTTCCGCCAAAGGAAACAGCGGGTTTGGCAATATTTCGAGTTAGGCAGCCTAATCGACTTCCCTGTCCCCCGGCTAAGAGCATAGCAATGCACTCTTTTTTCAGCATATTCCCACTTTCCTCTACTATCTTATATATTCGCTTGTCCTCAAATCATTCTTTTTAGCGGCACCGAATGTTCCAAATCTCAGCAGCGTATTCGGTAACGGTTCGGTCACTGGAAAACCGAGCGGATTGGGCGATATTAACAAGTGTAGATTTAGACCACTTTGTTTTTTGCGCGTAGAGGGTTAGCATTTTTTGATAGGTTTCATAATATGAACAAAAATCCTTAAGTACAAAAAACTCATCATTGTAATGCAGAAGAGAGTCATGGATCGTGAGAAATTCTCCGCCAACGTCTTGAAAGTAACCACAAACCAATTGGTCCATGATGCGCTTAAGATTGGGGTCTTTCAGATATTCGTCCCATGCTTTATACCCACCTTGACTGGTGTAACGAAGAACCTCCTCGACGTTGAGCCCAAAAATGAAAATATGATCATCGCCGACTGCTTCGCGAATTTCGAGATTAGCACCGTCCAAGGTTCCCAGGGTCAATGCTCCATTCATCATGAATTTCATATTTCCTGTTCCCGAGGCTTCTCGGCCGGCAGTCGAGATTTGCTCACTGATATCGGCTGCGGGATAGATTAATTCACCTAAGGAAACATTGAAATTCTCAAGAAAGACAAGTTTGATCTTGTCATTAACGTCTTTGTCTGTATTGATCTTTTGAGCAAGGGTATTAATGAGTTTGATCAGGGTCTTGGCATAATGGTAACCCGGTGCAGCTTTTCCGCCAAAAATAAAGGTTTGGGGCTCAGTGAGGTAATCGGGATGAGCTTTCAATTGGTTATAAAGGTTCATAATTTTAAAAACGAACAGAAGTTGTCTCTTATAGGCATGAATTCTTTTCACTTGGACATCAAACAAGGAAGAAGGGTCAAGTGCTAACCCTTGCTTTCCGTTAACGTACTGGATAAGCCGAAGTTTATTTTGTGTTTTGACTTCTGCCAACTTTTCGAGAAAACTTGAATCGTTGAGGAAGGCCTTAAGTTTTGAGAGCTCTTCAGCATCCCTTTTCCAATGGGGACCAATCGCCTCTGTAATGAGCTGAGATAATCCGGGATTGGCGGCATAGAGAAAACGGCGGTGACTTACCCCATTGGTTTTATTGTTGAAGCGCTGAGGGTACATCGTGTAAAATTGAGGAAAGACGTTATCTTTGAGCAACCGGGTATGGAGTTTAGCGACACCATTTATTGAATGACTCCCGATCATTGCGAGATGAGCCATGTGAACGTGCCCGTCGAGAATGATTCCCGAAGGAATGGCTGTCTGCGAGTCTTCGGCAAATTTCAGACGTCGTTCGACTTGAAAGCGGCGATCGATTTCTTCGATAAGCAGATAAATCCGAGGAAGAAGAGCTTGTAACATTTCAATCGGCCACTTTTCGAGGGCCTCAGGCATGATGGTATGATTGGTGTAGCTTGTGGCGCTAACGGTAATAGCCCAAGCGTCCTCCCAACCTAAGCCTTCTTCATCGATCAGGAGGCGCATCAATTCGGGAATGCAGAGTGCGGCATGGGTGTCATTAATGTGGATGGCCACCCACTGCGCAAAATCCTCGAATGAGGTGTTTCCCTTCTTATAACTCTGCAAAATCGAACCTAAACCTGCCGCCACAAAGAAGTACTCTTGTTTTAAACGCAATTCCCGACCTGCTCGATGACTATCCTCTGGATAAAGAATGGAAGAAATAGCCTCAACTTCGGATTTATAGCTCTGGGCTTGTTTAAATTCTCCCTTGTTAAATAAAGCTAAATCTAAACCAGCAGAGATCGGCTCAGCACTCCAAAGCCTCAGGTTATTGATGTAAAAAGGATTTCGATAACTAAAGACAGGTATGTCATAAGGAACAGCCAGGATGGGTTCATAATCTTCATGGCTGAAGGTCAATTTTCCCTGGACGGATTCAACCCGTACGTGTCCCTTAAACCGGACAATGATAGATTTGTCCGGTTTGCGCATTTCCCAGGGATACCCGTTTTTCAGCCAGTTATCGGCAATTTCAGCTTGAAAACCATTGATCACTTTTTGCTCAAATAATCCATATTTGTAATGGATACCATTGCCATGGCCTTTGATGCCCTTGAAGGACATCGAGTCGAGAAAACAGGCTGCTAATCGACCTAAGCCACCATTTCCTAAACCAGCATCACTTTCTTGGGCTAACAACTGATCAAGATTAATCTTAAGATCGGCTAGCCCTTCTCTGACCAAATCAAGAATCTCCATATTGACTAAATAAAAAGGGAGAAGTTTTCCAATTAGAAACTCCATCGAAAAGTAATACACGTGTTTTTCTTTTTCACGAGAATAAGCTTCATTGGACAAGGCACGGCATAAACTCACTTTTTCCTTAAGCAGGAGGACGAGGGCGTGATACTTATCCCAAGAAGTCCCTTCATCGATCGTTTTCCCTTCCGCCTCGGCGAACTTCTCTAAATAGGCTTGTTTGAAACTTTCCTTATCGAAAAACAAATGGGTTCCCCCTTATTTTCCAGAAGATCCTGATCCTTCGTGAAAAATTAACGTACTATCATGTTTATGAATTAAGGGCTTAAATATGACACTCGCCAAAGGAGGAACGCGGATTTCCAAAGAATACTTTTGATTGTGCCAGGGAACGTTTTGGGCACAGAGGAAACCGGGATTAAGCAGATGGGAGCCCCCAAACGCGTGCTGATCTGAGCTGAAAATCTCGCTATACAGACCTAACCGCGGAGCACCGATTCTAAATTTTTCATACGCGACAGGCTGAAAATTGATTAATACAATTAGGAATTCATGAGGATCTACTTTGTCCTGGCAATGGGAATACCGGCAAAAAACCAGAATACTTTGTTTGGAGTTAGTGGCATCAATCCAGGAAAATCCGGACCAATTGTGGTCATTTTCCCAAAGTGAACGCTCATTACGATAAAGTTGATTTAATGCCCGGGTGAAATCCTGATGCTTCCGATGCATTTCATAGTTTAGAAGTAGCCAATCTAGCTCATGATCGAAGCGCCATTCGCTAAATTGCGCGAATTCCCCTCCCATAAAGCACAGTTTCTTGCCGGGATGACAGATAAAGTAACAGTATAAACTTCGGAGCCCGGCGAATTTTTGTTCATAATTTCCGGGCATTTTACTAAGCAAGGACTTCTTTCCATGCACGACTTCGTCATGGGACAAAGGTAGGATAAAATTCTCCGCAAAGGCATACATCATGGAAAAGGTCAGTTGCTGATGATGCTTAGGGCGTTCGTCAAAGTCGAGCTCTAGGTAATGCAAGGTATCATTCATCCAACCCATATTCCATTTGTAGTTAAAACTTAAGCCACCCAGTTCCTCTGGCCAGGAGACCAAGGGCCAGTCTGTTGCTTCTTCCGCAATCATTAAAGCCTCGGGATAATAGTGAAAGACCACCTCATTTAACTGACGGAGGAAGGCGATGGCCGCAAGGTCTTCACGTCCCCCTTGGCTATTCCGTTTCCATGAACGACCTTCCTTGCCATAATCAAGATAGAGCATACTGCTTACACCATCGACCCGGAGACCTTCAATATGGTATTGATCAAACCAGAAGAGAGCATTGGAAATAAGAAAGCTCCAAACCTCTGTCCGTGAAAAATCAAATTTATAGGTTCCCCACTGCTCATGGACATCCGCTTCGTAAAGCGAGGTCCCATCAAACCGTCCCAGACCGTGACTATCCTTACAGAAATGCCCGGGAACCCAATCGAGGATAACGCCGATTCCTACGTGATGGCATTTATCAATGAAAGCCATCAGTTGCTGGGGAGTGCCATACCGACTCGTTGATGAGAAATAGCCGGTCACCTGATACCCCCAGGAACCATCATAGGGATGCTCCATCACGGGCAAAAGTTCAATATGGGTGTATCCCAGATCAAGCACATATGGAATAAGTTGCTCAGCCAATTCTTCATAACTTAAAAATGTGTCTTGTTCGTTATTGGCCGTTTTTTCATAACTATCTTCATTTCTTTTCCATGATCCAAGGTGGACTTCATAAATTAGCAGGGGCTTTTCTTTGATTTTGGACTCCCAACGGGACATCATCCATCCTTGATCCTGCCAAGGGTAGGTTAAGGAGTAAATTATCGAGGCTGTAGACGGTCTTTTTTCGGAAGAAAAGGCGAAAGGATCAGCTTTCAGAAGAACAGTTTTCTCCTGAGTTGTGATTTCATACTTATAAAGATCTCCCTCTTTGAGCCCTGGTATGAAGAGCGTCCATACCCCGCTTTCCCCTGCGGGGATCATGAAATTTTCCCTCCCACACCAATCATTGAAATCTCCTACAACGGAGACTTTTAATGCATTTGGTGCCCAGACCGCAAAATGTGTTCCTTTAATTCCTCCGCAGTTGAGAACGTGGGCCCCAAACCGCAGATAACTGTGATGAAGTTTTCCTTCGTTAAAAAAATAGAGTTCTTCAGCTGTGATGAATTCGGTATTACTCATTTAACCATCCCTTATGAAAGGATTTAATTGGAAACACTTATTTGATTATAACTTCTCGGTCTCCTCGTGGGTACGGAAAAGAAACACTTTTAAGCGTATATAAATAGTGACTTCTGCAGAATTAACAGGAATAAGTTGCCTCACGTTTAGTCAATAAAAAACCACGGCCATAATTTATAAATAATTATGTCGTGGTTATAATTCGTTATTAAGCTTGTTTAAGCTTGTAGTTTTTGTTGGTGTTTTGACATCATCTGTTTAACATTATCACCAAATCCCGAGAAAAACATGACTTGTAACCAAGATAAATAGTGACAGATCTCTTCATGTTGTTGAAGGTTAAATTCCATATAGGCGACAAGAGGCATATACTCAGTGTCATAAAGAAGGGATGCCGTAATTATTTCAGCAAAGCCCTCTGCAATTAGGGATTGAATTTCTGATGGTTCCTCGTAAAGTTTCCTTTGCAAATTTATGAAGCCTGGCGGTAAAACGCTTAGATCCTCGGTTAATTGATAGTGGATAAGGTGGACTAAGGAATGCAGAATCGAGATGAGAGATTGCTCCTCGTCATTTTGGGACGCAAAAAGGGCAAAACAGTGATATTGGGGCCAACACAATACGGATCCGCCCTGAATACTTAAATTCATGATCGGGATGAGGAATGGCTCCCGCGTAAGACCAGTTAAAAATCCGGGATATTTGTCTTTGAAGATTGCAACTGCTGTCGAGACTTGTTTGCGGGGCAAACAAAGCTTATTTTCCTCGATCTGGGCCATGTCGAGAACCTTGAGTAATTCGTGAATCTCCCCTTCAAAATACGCAAAACGTGCTTCTTCTGGACAATGCCCCAAGACGTGGTTGATCCAAAATGTCAGGGCATCTTCGGGAGGAATTAAAATATACTGGCAGCGTGCATGATAATGGCTAAATTGCAAATCTGTGGCGATCTGCCTTAAGTAGAGAATGAAATCCTGAAGCAAATGCTTGTCCACGGAAATTAAGAGATCAAGAGCCTGGTGCAGGAGTTGACGTGCCTCCTGTGGGCTACTTATCTTTTTGAATCGTTCCCGCAGTAACACGATTTGGTGATTCATCACGAGGATTTCTCTCGTGTTCTTCCGATACATCTAATCACACCCCAGTTCAAAGTTTTGAATTCCGTAATGAAGATTTCCTCATCAGTGTTCAAAATCCTTTGGCAAAGGATGTCTATCATTGACATGATAGGGAATATCATGTCAATGATTATTCGCTAATCAAACGGCGGGCTCCCAAATACCGTGGGTCCCAATAGGAATTATTCATATTTTCATAGGTAACTCCTCCGTTGGAAGAGTCAATCATGGTGTTGTTTCCGGCGTAGATTCCTACATGGGTGGCACCCGAACCATAGGTCGAAAAGAAAACCAGATCCCCGGCTTTTAAGTTTGAACGAGCAACAGAGGTTCCCTGATTATATTGGGATTGGGAGGTACGGGACAGATCAATGCCAGCCTGACGGAAAACATATTGCGTAAAACCAGAACAGTCAAACCCGCTAGGTGAAGTACCGCCCCAGACATATGGCGTACCCAAAAACTGTGAGGCATAACTGAGAATGGCCCCCGCTCCTCCAGATATCGCCACAGGAGCGGATTCGCCAGAGCTTGTCCCGCCATCGGAGATAGGCTTCTGTGCAGCCAATCGTGCTTCCAGCTCTTGTTGCGCGATTAACTGCTGAACCCGATCGGCATTCGACTTAGCGTTCAAAGTTGCCTGGTAGGTTGATTTTTCATTGGAACTCAATTGAGATACGAGGGTCTTCTGCTTATTGAGAGCCTCTTGTACGGTCTTCTGACTTTGGGCTTTAGCTTGGAGAATATTTTGTAAGGAGTCGTTCTTTTCTTTGATCTGCGCTTGTTGAGTCGATAGATCCTCATTGATTTGGCCGAGTTCTTGCTGCAATTTTCCATAGGTATTGACAACTGCGGAAACATCTTCGATCCGGGCTAAGAAATCGGTTAAGTTCGTCGCTTGGAAAAGAACCTGAAGATAACTTGGAGCACCTTCTTCATAGCTAGTTCGCATGTATTGCCCTAACGCTTGAATATGATTTTGGCGTTCGGTTTCAAGTTCCTTTTGTTTACTTTCGAGGGCTTTCAAATTTTTCTGTTCCGCCGTTAACTCCTTTTGATAAGCAACGACACTATCATTCAACGTTTGAATGGATTGTTGAAGGGCTGCAGCCTGAGTGGATGCACTGGAGACCTGCTGCTTCTGACCCGATAATTGTGAGCTCAGCTGATTATACTGAGATTGATATTGTTGAAGTTGGTCTTGCAAATTACTCGCATTAACAGGTTGAACCTGTAAGGTTGTTCCCATTAAGCTAAGGCAAAGAATCGTTGTGAATATTTTCTTCATTTAAATAACTCCACTTCCTTAGGTTGCTCAATCAATGTTTGTTGAAAATTATTATGTATTATTTCGACAGAAAACCAAAAAGTCCTTGTGGAGTTGTCTGGAAAAATTTTTTTAAGGCAACAATCGAGCTCGGGTAATACTTTTATCTCCATACTTTTCTTTGATGGAATCGATTACTTTTACTAACTTTTCGCGATCTTTTTCAGGTTCGTCAAACAAAGCCAGCTGGCCCTTATCCTGATTCACAAGATTTTGCAGGGTTATCCCAATCAAACGGATGGCTTGGCTTAGCGATACTTCCTGCAGGAGTTGACAGGCTTCTTGATAAATTACATCTTCAAGATTGGTAGCTTGGTTTAGGGTATGGGATCGAGATATAGTGCGGAAATCAGAATAACGGACTTTAAGAGTAATAGTTTTTCCTTTGAGTTGCTCTTTACGAAGATTTTGACCGATATCACAAGCGAGTTCCAGCAGAATCTTCTTTAATACATCACGATCCGTAAGGTCAGAGTCGAAAGTCGTTTCCCGGCCGATGGATTTTACCTCCCGCTCACTTTCCACCGGCCGGTCATCAATTCCCCGGGCCAAAGCATATATCTGCCTTCCCCAAGTACCAAAGAGATGGGCGAGGTATTCCTGATCAAGTTGTCGCAGCTCGCGAAGTGTACGGATATTCAAACGATGGAGACGCTCAGCCGTTTTTTCGCCGACTCCCCAGATTCGCTCGATGGGCAAAGGATCAAGAAACTCTTGAACATGAATAAGATCCACCACCACAAAACCATTGGGTTTTTCCAAGTCAGAAGCAAGTTTAGCAAGAAATTTATTACTTGCCACACCTACGGAAGCAATTAGGTCGAGTTCATTCTTAATTCGTTCTTTAATCGTTTGCGCGATTTCTTCTGCAGAACCAAATAATCGGGTTGAAGCGGTAACATCTAAAAAAGCTTCGTCAAGGGAAATGGGCTCGACTAAAGGTGTATATGTTAAAAATATATCTCGAATTTGCCGTGATACCTGCCGATATTTTTTACCATTCACTGGCAAAAAGACCGCTTGAGGGCAGCGTCGATACGCTTCAGCTAAGGGCATTGCTGAATGAATACCCATCTTGCGCGCTTCATATGAAGCAGTAGACACGACGCCTCGACTATCTGGCTTCCCTCCGACCACGACCGGCCGGTTCTGGAGAGCAGGATTATCACGTTGCTCAACCGAGGCAAAGAAAGCGTCCATATCGATATGGATTATTTGACGCAAGTGAGTATCACTGCTCATTGATTTATCACCTCATTATTCTATAAGAAGCAACCTCCATTATATCACTCGTCATTTAATACTTGGGAAAATGCACAGCAAAAGTTGTTCCACTTGAGGAGGTTTTAATCGAAATTCGAGCCTTATGCTTTTCCGCAATTCTGAAGCAGACGGCAAGACCCAACCCGGTTCCATTCTCTTTCGTTGTAAAGAAAGGATTGCCTAATTTGTTGAGGATCTCCGAGTCAATTCCGGGGCCCTGGTCTTGTACCTCGAAGACAACTTCTTCAACTGCTCTAATGGTACGCAAACTGAGTATCCCGCCGTGCGGCATCGCTTCTAACCCGTCCCGCGCTAAGTTGAGGATCATTTGGCGAATTTCTCGTTGATCAAGCATTAGGTAAGGAATCTCATCAAGCTCCATCTGAACATCGTTTTTACGATTAAAGGCATCGGCTTGAATTAAGGGAAAAAGAGTTTCCAGGAGGACATTAAGGTTATCCATCTTTAAGTCCAGAGCCTGATCCTTCGAAAGCGTGAGATATTCCGTAATAATGGAGTTGGCTCGGTCAAGTTCGCTCATCATCAATTCAAAGTATTCCAGATTCTCCTGATGCTGTGGGCGAGCTTTCATCATTTGTAAAAAACCGCGAACCGTTGTCATTGGATTCCTGATTTCGTGTGCGATTCCTGCGGCCATTTCGCCAATCAAATCAAGACGATCTAAGCGAGCTATTTCTTTTTCAAGACGTAAGTTTTCGGTAACATCGGTGACCACAGAGAGTAGACATTGTTCTCCTTTCAATTTGAGAATCTCGGTGGATAAAAGTCCTTCTCGAAGTGTTCCAGATTTGGTTTCATAAGTTACGCGAATATTTTGCAGGGATTCCTCCTGGCTGAATTGAGTGATTGAGTTAGCTTCCGCGGAAATTCCGGATAAGTTAATAATTTCAGCAGCGCTATCCTTAAGCTCTTCCAATCGATACCCTGTGAGCTTCTCCCAACTTTCGTTGACATCAAGATAACGGCCATCTTTAACAGAGCGAATCGCCATCAAGTTAGGGCTAAACTCGAACGTCTTGCGGAAAAGTTGCTCGGAGATTTGGAGTTTCTCATTCGTAGCGCTAATTTCCAAGGTCCGCTCCAGAACAAGTTTCTCCAATAATTCATACTGTTCATTACGCGTCTTTTCGTTTTCCTGGCGATCCGTGATATCACGGATCGAACAGACGGTCACGTGTTGATCGTCAACAATAGCCTCACCTATAGATATTTCCACGGGGAAGGGTTTTCCGTCTTTGGCTAGACCAAGAGTACAAAAAGGTCTGGGATTTCTTTCTTTAAGGAGCTGTACTAATTCAGGAAGAAGTTGGGAGGCGTCTTTCCCGACGAGTTCCTCAGCCAGATATCCAAACATTGCTAGGATCGCTGAATTTACATTAATAATGCATCCTTCTGGATCAAAGACCAAAACTGTATCGATCGATACATCGGTAATGGCTCGGGCTAAGGCCTCTGCCTTTCTTAAAGCGGAGGTCGTACATTCGAGCTCAAGGTTAAGATCTTCAAGTTCAGCGGCACGTTGCTGTAAGAGTTGACTTTGAATTTTAACGCGTGCTTGAGCCTGATAGATTTTAACAAAACCCTCGACTTTCTTAAGTAAGGTTGAAGGTTCAAACGGCTTGAAAATGTAATCAATTCCGCCTGAGGCATAACCCTTCTCAACGTGCTCTGAGGCTTGGCTTAGCGCGGTAATAAAAATTACTGGAACGTCCTTAGACTTTTTTCTTCGTTTAATTAGGCGAGCTGTCTCGAAACCGTCTAAACCAGGCATTTGAACATCCAGCAAAATGACCGCGAATTGTTCTTTTAAAACCCATTTTAAGGCTTCTTCGCCAGAGTTCGCTTTGATTACCTGATATTCCGGAGAGGTCAGGACAGCCTCTAAGGCCAGTAGATTTTCTGGACGGTCATCAACTAATAAAATATTTACCTGGAGTTTTTCCGCTTTGTACATATTCACAATTCGACAGTCTTCCTCTTTCCTATCTTATTTTCCGAAAAATCCTAGCATTCGAATCCATAGGTTCGTAACATTGAACCTGGGATGAAACGGTAAGTCCCTCTTTACTGCCTAGACAGAGAAACCCTGAAGTCTTCAGACTTTCGTGCAAGAGATTCTGAACTTGCTTTTGAAGTTGCTTATTAAAATAGATCATTACATTCCGACAAAGAATTAAATCAAATTCATTAAAAGATCGGTCAGTAACTAAGTCATGCTGAGCAAAGATTGTATTGTTCGAAAGAGCGGAGTTGAAATTTACCCGATCACCGTCTACCGTGTAATATTCAGAAAAGGCTTTTTTGCCCCCAGCCAGAAGATAATTCCGAGTGTATTTTTGCATGGAAGCAATAGGAAAGGAGCCCTTTTTGGCTTCCTCGAGCGAAACCTCATTCAAATCTGTGGCGTAAATCTGGGTCTTACTTGAGAGCCCTTCTTCGCGCAAAAGTATGGCTAAAGAATAGGATTCTTCACCCGTGGAACAGCCAGCCTGCCAAATTCGAACATGAGTTAGTTCCTTGAGAGCCGGGAGAACATTACGCCTTAAAGAAAGGAAAAAATCGGGATCGCGAAACATCTCAGTAACATTAACCGTAAAGTCTCCAAATAATCTCCCCATAATGCCAGGGTCATGAAGAACTTGTTCTTGCAATCTTGACACACTTGGTAAGTTCTCAGCCTGCAGTCTGTGCTTCACCCGTCGATGAAGATAGGGGGAAAAATAATTGCGAAAGTCGAACCCGTAATAACGATAGATCCCTTCTAACAAAAGCTCTATTTCGAGGGTTTCAAGTTCTTCATCTGGGCATTCGCTAATTTTTAGTCCCCCTCTCATAGAGCCATACTCGCATTAGAGACAGGAGCTGTTCGGTAATAACAGGCTTTTGAATATAATCAGAGGCCCCTGCTTCAAGGCATTTTTCGCGATCAGTTTTCATTGCTTTTGCCGTGAGTGCGATGATCGGCAGAGCAACAAATTCTGGAATCTGACGGATGGCCCGCATTGTCTCATACCCATCCATTTCTGGCATCATGATATCCATGAGAATCAAATCTATAGCTGAATGGTCTGAAAGGGTGTCGAGTGCTTCACGTCCATTTTCAGCAAAAAGGACATTCATATTGTGGGTTTCAAGGAGGGACGTAAGGGCAAAAATATTTCGCATATCATCGTCCACGATCAATACTGTTTTGCCCTCAAGCGAGACTGGCTTTGGAAGTAAAAATTTCGGTTTTTCTATAGGTGTCATGGAAAAAGCGGCGACTTGGTCTATAACGGTAGGCTCATGTTCCAGAAGGGTAGATACAGGGGTTGGTAAGTAAAGAGTAAAAATGCTTCCTTTCCCTATTTCACTTTCGGCCTCAATTGTCCCACCTAATAGGAGGGCAAGTTCGCGGCAGATAGATAATCCTAAGCCTGTTCCACCATACTTTCGGCTCATAGTTCCATCTACTTGACGAAAGGCTTCAAAAATGAGCTCGAGGTTATCTTTAGGGATGCCAGTTCCTGTGTCTGTAACGGATACCGCAAGTACAGGAGTTTGCGTGAATCCTTTCAAATGTATCGTTTCTGCACTGGGCTGATAAAATTTAAGTCGAATATGCCCCTTTTCCGTAAACTTAAAGGCGTTCGACAAAAGGTTTTTAAGAATCTGCAGGACGTGTTGTTGATCCGTAATGAAGGTTTGGGGAAGGTCAGGTGAAATTTCAATCTCAAACAATAGACCTTTCTGGTGTGCGACGGGGGAAAATTGATTTTCAATCCCATTTTTTAAATTCTGAAGACTTACTTCACTCAGAAGAATGCTCATTTTTCCAGACTCAACTTTGGATAAGTCCAAAATATCATTAATTAATTCAAGCAAATCCTTACCTGCGGAATGAATAGAAGCAGCATATTCCACTTGCTTTGGAGTTAGATTCCCTTCTTTATTCTCAGCAAAGGTCTGGGCAAGAATCAACATACTATTAAGGGGAGTTCTTAATTCATGCGACATATTCGCTAAAAATTCGGTTTTGAATTGTGAAACCTTCTCTATTTCCTGGGTTTTCTGCTCGGACTCTCGATATTGTTTTTCCAGTTGTTCATTAGTGCTTCTGAGTTCTTCATGTTGGAGTTGAAGTTCTTCCGACTGAACCTGTAATTCTTCTGTTAAGGTCTGCGATTGATCAAGCAGGCTCTTAACCTGCACCTGCCGGGCGACACTATGAAGAGTAATTCCCATAATTTTCAAGATGCGTTCGAGCAGATTTCGCTCAAATAAAGTAAAGTTATGGAAAGAGGCAAACTCTAGTACGGCTACTACTTCTCCCTCAAATTCAATGGGCAAAAGAAGGATGCTATGGGGAGATGCTTCTCCTAACCCTGAGTGAATTTTAAAATAGTCCTTAGGAATATTAGAAAGCAGTATTTCTTGATGATCCTGAGCGCATTGGCCAACAAGTCCCTCGCCTACATGAATGCGTTGTCCTTTTACGAGATCCATATTACAAGCATAAGATGCTAACGGAGTGAAATAATGACCCGCCATTCTTTCATTTTCATCGCTTCCCCCTTCTCTTATGTAAAAAACGCCAAAGTGCGCTTTAATGATGGGGGAAATCTTATTTATAAAAAGGTTAGCCATGGTTGATAAATCAGGTATCCCCTGAAATAGGGTTATGATTTCACTAACCTTTGTTTCAAGCAAGGTTTTTTCCTGCAACGTTTGTTTATAGAGCTCCTCTTGTTGGGTATGTTGTTCGATCGAATCTGCCATTTGATTATAAGCGAGAGCGATCGGACCAATTTCATCTTTTGAAATAATCTCAATTCTGGGCATTTGTTCGGTTCGATTCCGGCCCCTGGTGATAACATCCGACACGTGTTCAATACTTCGGCTAACTCCTAGCATAGCCCATCTACTGACAGCCATACCCATCCCTAGAGCGAGAACTAGAAAGAAGATTATAAGTCGAATCGTAAAATTGTAGGACTGAGTCGACTGTGTAAGTAAATTATACATCTCTGTATGTTCTAGAGTTTGCAGGTCAGAGCTCTTCTCCTGGATGTCTATTCGGACTTGGTCCTGTGCTTGGGTATGAAATAAGTGCGTAGCTTCCTCCCTCTTGCCCGCGACGAGGAGGTCAAGTACTTTGTTAACATCTTGTTCATAGGCGAGATTGATACGCTGGAGACTAGTAAGCAATTCTCTCTTTTGATTCTCATCATTTGTGCGTAGGAATTCTTCGATGTCTAGGTTCGATTTTTGACGGGACTCCCGTATGAGCATGATTTCTTGGGGCGTTAAGCGCGAGGGATCTAAGAGCAAATCCAGAATCCGCTTCGCCGTATTAGCGCGTTCAGATTCTATACTCGTTGCTAGCTGAATTTTATCGTAGTGGGTTAAAACAAGTTCGTTGATACTGTTATTCTGATCATGGAGCATCATGAGGGAAAGAGAAACAATAAAGGCCATTAGCAGGAGTATAGAACCAAAACCAATGAAAAGTTTAGACCGAAATCGCATGTTTTGCCCTCCAGTTATAATACTTTATCTAGCCAATTGTCTTTCGATATTTTCAGTTCATTATAACCTGTCCTAGGTGTCGAATGGTGTCAACTACTGGTGGATTATTCTAAAATTATGAAAACAAAAAAGAAAAAAGAACAAATCCGCTCAATTGAGAAAGGATTGTTCTTAGTGGTAAGAAACATAGTTTATTTTAGAAATCTAGCCAGTCATCTCAATACGTCGGAGCTATTTTATAGATTCCAAATTCCTTATGGCCTAAACTCTCCGCTTTTGGCATATGCCCGTTGGCAACTTCAACGATAGAATCCAAGATTCGTTGACCTACGTGTTCGATCGTTTCTTCTCCAGAGATGATAGTGGAAGCATCAATATCCATATTATCTTCCATCATTATAAAAGTACGGGCATTGCCGGTAATTTTGATGACAGGAGCAATTGGGCAACCTGTTGGGGTTCCGCGTCCTGTGGTAAAGATTACAATAGTTGCTCCACCAGCAACCATGCCTGTGATCGACTCGACATCCTGACCCGGAGAATCCATGACATACAGCCCTTTACCACTAGGAGCCTCACCATACGCTAAAACATCTTGAATCGGCGCATGACCTGCTTTGTGGATACAACCTAACGATTTTTCTTCGATTGAACTAATCCCCCCGGCTATGTTTCCCGGAGTGGGTTGACTGCCGCGAATATCTACGTGCATGAGTTTTGCCCGGTCTTCACAGTCCTGAACATACCGAATTAACTTTTCACCAATCTCCAGAGTTTTACAGCGACGTGCTAGGATATGTTCGGCACCGATGAATTCAGTGGTTTCTGATAACATAGAAGTTCCACCGGCCGCAACGAGTAAATCTGAGGCAATCCCACACGCCGGATTCGAAGCTAACCCAGATGTGAAGTCTGAGCCACCGCATTCAATCGCCAGGACAAGTTCGCTTAGATCCATTTTTTCAGGTTGAAGATGAGCAACTTTGCGGGCGAGTTCTCCCGCTTTGCGCAAACCTTCAGCGGTAGCTTTAAGAGTTCCTCCAACTTCCTGAATGACAAGAGTCTCAACTGGTTTTCCTGAAGCTGCAATTTCTGAGGCAACCTCACGGATAGGCATACCTTCACACCCTAGTCCGATCACTAAAATGGCCGCAACGTTGGGATTTCTCCCCAAACCGATTAAGGTGCGCATGGTTTGTTCATGATCTGCTCCGATTTGGCAGCATCCATGTTGATTCGCAATTGCCACTGCGCCAGGAATTTGGGCTGCAATATTGGCCGCAACTGTACTGGAGCAAACAGAAGTAGGAATAATAGCGATATGATTACGAATCCCTACTCGACCATCGGGACGACGATAACCTAAAATTTCCATATATAAGCCCTCTCTTTTCGCTATTTATCTCCGCGACCGCGCAGGCTTTCCATGTTATGAACATGAACATGCTCACCGGCTTTAATATCTAGGGTGGCCCCACCAATGCTTTCGCCGTATTTAATAATCTCTTCCCCTATTGGAATCTCACGGATAGCAATCTTATGTCCAAGAGGAATATCCTGGAGAAGGAGTACCGATTGTTCTTGATTTCCTAAGAAAAAATGGATTAGAGTTCCCGCTTTAAAGTCATCCACTACCGTAGCAACATTATCTTGATCACGAATTACAACTGCTTGTTTCTTCATCGAAATACACCTCCGAAGTCTAGATTTTCTTCCACTTTTGTTGTTTACGGCTATCCAGTTTATAGACTAGCGCTAAAATTTCAGCTACTGCAACATAAAGTTGGGACGGAATTTCGCGGTTAAGATCAATCTGGACTAAGACATCAACCAAGGCTCCATTTTTTTGAATCGGGATGCCTTCACCTTGGGCAACTTCGATGATCTTTTGGGCTAATTCTCCTCTTCCCCGCGCAATTACTTTCGGTGCTCCGGAACCATCATAACTTAAAGCAACCGCTTTTTTGGGTTGTGCGGCTTCAGGCATAAATATCTACCCCCTGTCGAGGTTCGCCCGAGACAAAATCTTGGAATTCGGAATTGGAGTCCCAGAGAGAGACATCAATTCCCGTTAATTTTAACCCTAAGTGAGCAAAGCGTGCAATCGTTTCCTCTTTAAATTCCTGAAGAAGATCAGAAATAGCTTGTGGGTCTACACTCAGAACCCGTAGGGACAATAGATTTTCAGCAAGATAAGCATCGACGCCGATTTTACCTAAGGTTGGAGTTTCCAAATATACTCCAATTCGGCAGTGCGACTGATCTAATGCGTTCTTCTGCCGATCACTTTGTAAAGCTATTTTGGCATCGTGTATGCGCTGATTATCTTGTAAAGGCAAACTTAGCCAGAGATAAGAGTTATTGATATCTCCTAAGATTAATTGTTGTCCGGTTATCTTTTCAAGGAGACCCTGTAATTTCGAGTTTAAGGAATTATCTTCTTGAGCGTTGACTCCTAGTAGGAGTTGGGCTTTGAGCGAGTTCCTAAGCTGAGCTAATTCTTCCTCAGGTGGTTTATCTTTAGCAAGAAGAAGTTCAGCCAATTTGCGTTCATAACCTATTCCTAATTTGTTTAAAAAGTCACGAATCTGCACCTGACCATTATCCCCGTTTAATTCCGACCATCGTGGGAGAATTGATAAAAGCTGTTCAGGTAACCCTAATAAAGACTTTGGAGTTAGGCCCGATCCCGAAGACTGTAGATCCGTTTGAGTTCCTTGAGATTGCTGAGTCCCTTGAGACTGCTGAGTTACTTGAGATTGCTGCGTTCCTTGAGATTGTTGCGTTCCTTGAGATTGCTGCGTTCCTTGAGATTGCTGCGCTTGCTGTGTCTGTTGCCCCTGGCTTTCTTTAATACTCTCTCCCAGAAGCATGGTCCAATCGAGTTTTTTGGCTGTGTTAATTGCCTGAGCTAGTTCTTGATCGAGCGCGGAAAATCCAGCGAGTCCTCCACCACTCTGAAGTGAGCCTTGCTCTCGAGAAAGTAGAATATTTCCGGAGGAACCCGGAGCTGTTTTTACTTCTCTTGCAAGTACCAGTTCCTGAGTTCCCACCTCCTTGACGACAGCCCAAAATTTATCTCCGGGTTGGGCTGTGGTTTCTAAGATAGCGTCAAGAAGATTACCCTTGATGTTGATTACCGCATGGCCAGAGGAATCTGAACGAAGGACTTCGACAAAAAGGCGTTGTCCTTCGCGTAGCTCGCTCGAATTAAAGTTCAATAAGTTGTTCGCCATGTTGAGACCTTGAATATTCATACTCAACCTCTATTCTTGAGCCTTGTCCAACCACGCTTCAATAGCGCCAATGACGGAATGAACACAGCCCTCCTGGAAGGGCGAAATAAGATTTGCCTGTTTTACTAACTCAAGGAAGGATAAACTTCCACCGACTTGGCAGAGTTTGAGATAGTCTCCCCAGGCTTGAGTACGGTTTTCACTCCATATCTGCCAAAATTGGAAGGCGCAGATCTGAGCCAAGGTATAATCAATATAATAAAAAGGTGAACTAAAAATATGTCCTTGCTGATGCCAGAACCCGCCGCGCTCTAAGTACTCGTTGTCCTCGTATAGTCTGTGCGGGAGATATTTCTTCTCAATTTCTCGCCATGCCCTTTTTCGTTCTTCTGGAGTCGCCTCGGGATGAGCATAAACAAAATGCTGGAATTCATCCACAGTTACTCCATAGGGAATAAAGAGAAGAGCTTCGCTTAAGTGGGTGAAGCGATACTTACCCGCCTCTTCCTTGAAAAATAAATCCATCCAAGGCCATGCCAAAAATTCCATGCTCATCGAGTGGATCTCACAAGACTCATAGGTAGGCCAATGATATTCCGGTACGGCGAAACTTCGGCTTGAATACACTTGAAAAGCATGTCCCGCTTCATGGGTTAAGACATCCACATCCCCGGAAGTCCCATTAAAGTTTGAAAAGATAAATGGAGACTGATATGCACTTATATAGGTACAGTACCCGCCCCCTGCTTTTCCCTTGTGAGTGACCAGATCCAAGAGTTCATGTTCAAGCATATAGTTAAAAAACTCGTTCGTCTCCGGAGAAAGTTCGCTATACATCCGTTGTCCGTTCTTTAGGATCCATTCAGAATCTCCTTGGGGTTTTGCATTGCCATCAGGAAAGCTAAGCATTTCGTCATAATACATCAATTGCTCTAGACCCAGACGCGTCTTTTGCCGTTCGCGAAGTTTGGTCGCGACAGGGACGATTTCATCTTCCACTTGCTTACGAAATTGAGCGACCATTTCGGGATCATAATCGGAACGGAGCATACGAGCATAACCCAGTTCCACGTAATTGGCGTAGCCAAGTTTTTGGGCAATCACAGTCCGTACTTTGACGAGTTGATCATAAATCGCGTCGAGCTCTTCCTCATGTTCGGTAAAAAAGGAATACTTAGCCTGGTTGGCTTTCTTCCTCATTTCCCGATCAGTGGACTGGAGAAAAGGTCCCAGTCCGGAAAGATTCCGTTCCTCCCCTTCAAAAGGGATTTTAGCCGAGGCGATGAGTTTCATGTACTTACTTTCGAGTTGGTTTTCAAGCTGTAAGTCTTCAATGATTTCTGGTTTAAAGGTCTTAAGGGTCAATTCCGCGATCCGGAAGAGTTGTTTTCCCCATTTATCTTCTAATTCCTCGCGAAACAAAGAGCTCACTAACGCCCGATAGAATTCGGAAATCAGGCCTTCGTAAATTGGACTATTCTCATCGAAATACTCCTGCTCTTTTTCATAAAATGAGTCCGTAGTATCTACACTATGGCGAATCTGAACTAGTTCAAACATAGAGTCAAACTTCTCGCGAAGTAGATTGATTTCAACCATCACTTGATCTTGCTCCTGAAAGCTGGTGGCGTGCTGAAAATGATCGAGCGAAGTGTGAAACGTGGTTTGTATTTCCGTAATGTCCGGGCGAATGTAGATGTAGTCCTTAAATTTCATGTCTTTACCTCCCTTAAAATTATTGTTTAAGTAGATTAGGTTGGTCCGTATGGCGATGATTTATTTTATAAACCTCGGATTTTTCCTCGATAAAGAACGGGAGGAAGGACACAACGATATTTCGTTTCTTCAATAAGGCGCGGGCGATGAATACACTTGTATTATTATGGAGTGCCATTTCCCAAGGTTTCGCGACGATAAACTGAGGTAAGAGAATCGTCACGATATCCTCCGATCTGGAGGCATGCTCATTTGAGTTGATATACTCGGTTAGCGGTCCCACAATATGGCGATAAGGCGACAGCTTGATTACCAGAGGGATATCTGTGTTTAACTTTGCCCATTTCGCCCGCAGTTTATCAGCTTCCCCTTCATACGTTTCGACGTGAAAAACTTCAATCTCTGTGGACATGCTTCGAGCATAACGTAACGCCTTGATCACCATCGCATTGAGACTTTGCACGGGTAAGATGACATAATTTTGGGGTTTTACCATTAACTTCAGATTGTCGATTTGGTCATTTGGAATATCGAGCTGTTTGGCCACATAGGAATAATGCTTTCTGACTTTGAGCATTTGTGAAACAAGAAGCGGAACGATGATCATGACAATCCAAGCACCACTCGTAAATTTCGTGACTGCAATTACGATTACTGTGATAAACGTGATCAGTGTCCCGAGTCCATTAACGAAAGAATTGTACCTCCAGCCCTTGGGCTTGGTCCGGATCCAGCGCATAAAGATTCCGGCCTGGCCCAGTGTAAACGAGGTAAAAACGCCAAGCGCATAAAGTGGAATCAAGAGGTGGGTATCTCCTTTGAAAATGATTACTAAACACCCTGCCGCAATGGCTAAAAATATAATTCCATTGGAAAAGCTCAGACGATGTCCTCTTAAAGCAAATTGTCGAGGAACATAACCATCCTGAGCAATAACTGAGAGCAACGTGGGGAAACCCGCAAAAGCCGTATTGGCAGCCATCGCCAAAATGATTGCTGTCGTAGCCTGAATCAGATAAAACATAATTCCGCGACCAAAGACTTGAGTTGCAATCTGCGCAATTACCGTTTGCTCTAGATTCGGGACGGCCTGATAAATTTTCGCCAGATAGGCAACTCCCCCAAAGGTGATGATCACTGCTGCGGCTAGGAGAATATACGTTATTTTTGCGTTCTTTTTTGCCGGCTCTTCGAAGTTGGGCACAGCATTACAGATCGCTTCAACCCCAGTGACGGCTGCGCAACCCGAAGAAAACGCCTTCATCAGTAGGAAAATCGTAACCGCTTGCGTACCAAAGCTTACCGTTGAAGGAATAACCGCAGAAACGGGAGTAATGTTAGCCGTGGAATAGTTCATAATCCCCCCCACAATGAGAATCAGGACGCAAACGATAAAGGCATAGGTGGGGATGGCAAACAACTTTGAGGAATCCCTTATTCCGCGTAAATTTCCAATCGTAATCAAAACGATTAAGAGTAGAGCAATCACGACCCGATGCGTGTATAACATCGGTAAAGCAGAGGTTATAGCAGCCGTCCCTGCGCTAATACTAACCGCAACAGTCAGGGTATAATCGACTGAAAGAGAGGCACCCACTATAAGTCCGAACTTTGTTCCTAAGTTTTCTTTGGCTGCGTTATAGGCCCCTCCCCCGCCCGGATAAGCATCCACGATTTGACGGTAAGAAATGGTCAAAATAAGAAGTAAGAGAATAATGGCGCCGGCGACTTTGGGCATCCAAAGATATGAAGCCAACCCAATCACCGGGACGAGCGCCCAGAGAATTTCTTCAACAGCATAGGCAACTGAGGAAATGGCATCACTCGCTAAAACTGGAAGTCCCCAAAAGACATTGAATTTTTCTTGGCTTAATTGATCGGAGGATAAACTTTCACCTAATAGCCACCGCTTGAGACGAGTAAACACGTTTCTGACCACTCCTATGTGTTGACTTATTTAAATGGGTGGAGTAAGGCATAGATGGCCCGGGTACACGGAGTCGCGACCTTTTGCTGCTCCGCCATATTGAGAACTGCTCCCTGTAGGCTATCTAATTCGAGAGGATGCCCTTTTTCGAAATCGCGATGCATGGAGGAGGTCATTTCTGGAGCTGTATTCTTAATCCGTTGGATCATTTGTTCTGTGAAACCTTCTGGAAGCTTAACCTTGAGCGTTTTGGCCAGATTAACGAGTTCTTCGACGAAGTCTTTGATGAAAGCGAATGTCACCGGATCCTTCAAGGATATACCAATAGGGTTACGAGTCGCAGTTGTCATACCACTTAATGTAACCAAGAAAATATATTTTGTCCATAGCTCAGTAAGGATCTCTGTGCTAAGTTTTACGTTAACTCCACTCTTTAGAAATAATGCTTCAAGCTCTTGAAAAAATGTGGAATTCATCTCAGTTAAAGGACCAAAAACAATATCGTGTATAGAGCTTTTCTGAAGAATATCTCCAAATTCATTGAGGGTAGATTCGATATAACAAAGCCCTCCTATTATATGTTCAAGTCCGAAGGCGGAAACAAGCTGATCAATATGCTGAACTCCATTCATCAGAGGTAAGATTTTAGCTCCCCGATCGACGAAATTCTTAAGATCGGGAAACGTCCCTTCAAGCTGGTAATTCTTTACCGATAGGATCACTAAATCGGGATTCTCAACTTCTTCTGCCTTCAGGACACAATGAGGTTGGACTATGAAATCCCCGTGAACACTTTCGACGCGAAGTCCCCGTTCCTTGAGTTGTTGGTATCTTTTCTCACGGACCAAAAAGGTCACAGTCATTCCCGCTTGAGCCATTTTTCCACCAAAGTAACCTCCGACAGCTCCTGCTCCGATAACGATAATATTCATTAGAGACACCCTCCTCTTGCGATTCTTTTACTTTGTGATCTCTTGGCTAAAGATCTATGTTTTTTCTTTAAAATCTCTTCCTTGAATGTTGATAGTATTCAATATATAAGCCTTTAATATAGGGTTCTCTCGTTCCAGCCTGAGCCTATGCTTGGCGTACAATGGTATTGTGGATGGCCCCAGTATGTACCATTGTAGGAGATTGTTCAAGGTTAACACTTTTTTCATTGAGGTCAGCGTGCGTGTGAGAGGTAGCTTCATTCCTTTCGATCATCCACGTTCATATCAATAATTTCGCCTGAGGAATAGCCCATTGCCTTCGATCTCGATTTGTTATTTCGCGAGATTTTTTTCGCTACGTAAAATCTGTATATTCCGAACAAACTGGTCACGGCTGCGCCGACAACAACAATACTCAAGGCAAAAGTTAATGACGTAACAAGAATGAAAAGAAGCGCAACGAATCCCAAAATTCGATAGAGTTTTGACATCAGATATTTTCTCCTTTCAAATTGAGCCAGTCATGTAAGCTATGGAATATTATTCTTAGTCAGGTCTAAATTATCCTGCATTTCTTCGAACTTGCACCAAGGAAAAAAGTGGTCACGAATAATTGCCCGAAGAAACGAACTAGATTATTATATAGAGTGAGTTTGATATTACAATAAGAAGATAAAAGGAGTTTTAGCCGCATGCTTATCAATCTGACTGAGGAAGAACTTAAGACGATAAAAAATCCAGTCCTGAGGGACTATGCTCAAATCTATTTCAGAATCGAGCAAGGATTTCAAGATTGGGTTCAACAAACCGGGCTTGAGCTTGATTTAGATCTGCGTTCGAAGACTGAAGAAATCCTGCAAAAGCTCCAAGCGAAAGGAGCAATATTTAGAAATGATGGTAAAAGCATTGTGGTCAACCAAATCTCACCTGCTTGTCAGGCTTGCCAGAAAGGAATTGGCAGCATATCCCTATTTATTTCTCTTAGGTGCCATCGCCATTGTTTTTTCTGCTTTAATCCAAATCAGGATCATTATGAAGAATTCTTGAAAGAAAAGAGAAATTACCGCAAGGAGCTGGACGACCTTTACCATGATGGCAGAAAACTCACGCAGCTGGGTTTGACTGGCGGCGAACCGTTGCTTCATAAAGCTGAGACCCTAGACTTTTTTCAGTATGCACGGACCAAGTTTCCTCATGCTTATACACGTTTATATACTTCTGGTGATTTATTAGATGAAGAGATCCTTAGGGGGCTCCAAGAATCAAACCTTAATGAGATCCGTTTCAGTATCAAAATGGAGGATCCGGAGGAGCTTAAGGACAGTATCTTAGAAAAAATGAAGTTAGCTAGAGATTATATCCCTAGCGTTATGGTTGAAATGCCAGTTATCCCTGGAACGTTAGAAGAGATGAAAAAATTAGTGATCAAGCTTGATGCACTGGGTATCTTTGGAATCAACCTCTTAGAGTTCTGTTTTCCGCTCCATAATGCTGAGATCTTTAAAGAAAAGGGGTTTAAAGTCAAAAATCCGGCTTACCGCGTTCTCTATGATTATTGGTACGCCGGAGGACTACCCGTCTCACAAAGTGAGGTCGAATGTTTAGAACTGCTTGAGTTTATTCTCGATCAGCACCTCACGTTAGGTGCGCAGTATTGTTCCTTAGAAAACAAGCATACCGCTCAGATCTATCAACAAAATGATCATCAGCGAGTCACCAAAGCCCTTTACTTTTCTGCTAAAGATTACTTTTTTAAGTCAGCTAAGGTTTTTGGCGAGGATATTCCTCAGGTGTTAAGCGTCTTTAAGAAAAATCGCTACACAGGTTATCAGATTAATCAAGATTATGATTACCTGGAATTTCATGTAGACCAAATTAAGTCGCTAGCAAAATTAGACCTGGAAATCGGAATCTCCTATCAGGTTAGGGAAAAACGTGAGGATGGGAGTTATCTCCGTGAGTTGAAGCTAGATTTGACGACCCCGAAAATATTTAATCCCCGTGAGGATGTATAAGCCTAAAGAAAACTTGGCTTGCGCCAAGCCTCTGGCGTAGGCGGAAGCCTTAGTTGCACTTATGCTATCTGCCCAAAACTTATACTTTCTGTTAGTATAAGAAAGTCTTTGGCATTGTCATAAAGGCAATGCCAAAGACTTTTTCTAATTTTCTGCCCCTATTCTCGTTTTTAATGTCCCAAAAGTCTAATGTTTTGGTATAATCGACATAGAATTACATAAAAGAAAGGATTGGGCATTCTGAAAAAAGTCATTTTTTCGGTAATCACTTTACTTGCTGTTTTATTAGGTTTACCCCTATTTGCACAAGCAAGCCCTTTAGCTTACCCAATCGAGCGAATAGCTGGTCAGGACAGAGTCGAGACGGCTCTTGAGATATCCCAACAAGGCTGGCAAAACGCTCAAACGGTTATTTTATCGGAATACTCCGATTACGCTGATTCTATCGCCTCAACTCCTTTTGCAGTGAACTTAAACGCACCCATTCTGCTCACCCAAGGAGACTCGATTGATCCTCGGGTAATTGCAGAGATTAAGCGTTTAAATCCTCAAAATACCATCTTGCTTGGAGGAAATGGTCGTTTAAGGCCTTCAATTGAGGAGGAATTAAATCAACGAGGTTTGACTTGGGAAAGAATTGGTGGAGCAGATCGTTATGAAACCTCTATTCTTCTGGCCCAGCGCCTACACAGTGATTCCTTAATTTTGGCGAATGGGGATGATTTTCCTGATGCTTTATCTGCCGCAAGCTATGCTGGGATTAAACATATCCCGATCGTTTTGACCTCGAACACCCTTCCGCAATCTGTCATCGACTATTACCAAGTGACCCGGCCCCAACACTTGGTGGTTATCGGGGGCGAAGGAGTTATCCCTTCCGTGGATTTAGCTCAACATAATTTTAAGGTTGAAAGTCGTTTAGGCGGACAGGATCGCTATGAAACCAATGCTAAAGTTGTTTCTTCCATGCAGGCCTCCTATACTTCAAATAACTTTTTCTTGGCCTCCGGCCAGAACTTTCCAGATGCTGTCGCTGGTACAGTTTTGGCATCCAAAGATAAGGCTCCTCTGCTTCTTTCGGAAAAAGATGATATTCCCCCCTCGGTTTATGCCCTTATGCGAGAGCATATGCAGGTTGAGCCTTCTGTTCAGAACGCCGGTTCGGGAACAGATACTTCAGTCCAAATAGGCCAAATTACCGCTAAAGGCGGATTGAATCTTAGAGATACTCCCTCGGCAACCGGAAAAATTCTGCTCGCGATTCCTGAGGGCACGACGATTGACCTTAGCGCTCAGCAAAGCCAGTGGTATCGAACGACCTATCAATCGACCACTGGATGGGTTTCGGCGAATTATGTTAAAATCGCTTCAGCTAATCAAGCGGTTACCGATTTAACGATCAACGGTACCGTTCTGATTCTCGGTGGCTCGGGTGTAATCAGTACGCACACCGAAAATATTATTGGCGGAAAAGCTTCTTCAACTTACCAAGCTAATCTTCAAGACTTTTCCCCGCTGCCTGCGGAAATCAAAAAACCGGAGTCACCTTCCCGGGGTGGCACAATTAGTACTCCGCCGGTGAGCACAACACAGCCAGCTAGCTCAATACCTTCGGTTCCAATAACCTATGATCCTTCGACTGAAGTTCTGCTGGATACTTTTCAAGGCTTACCAGCTAATGCCTTAGCGGGTAAGAAGATTCTCGTCGATCCTGGACATGGCGGACCTGATTCAGGGGCAGTCGGACCAAACCGATCATTTGAAAAAGATAATAATTTGGCTATCTCCCTTGCCCTTAGAGATATTTTAAAACAAGCGGGTGCAACGGTTCTCCTCACTCGTGATAAGGATATCTCTCCAGCTAGTGATTATTCCGTAATAAACGATTTACAGGCCCGAGTGGATCTCGCGAACAAGAATAATGTTGATTTATTTATCTGTATCCATAATGATTCCTTTACCAGCCCTGATGCCCAAGGGACATCAACTTTTTATTCTTCAGACAATCCGTTCAACAATGAGAGCATACAGCTTGCCAACAGTATCCAAAATGCGATCATTGACTCGATCCAAATTAAAAATCGCGGGGTTAAGGAAGGTCGCCTTTATGTTTTAGGCAATACCAACATGCCAGCGATTTTACTTGAAACTGCCTTCATCTCCAATCCTTATGAAGAAGCTCGGTTACAGAATCCAACGTTCCAAAAAAACGTAGCGTCAGCTATCTTACACGGGATCTATACCTACTATAAAAACCCCATCCCCAAATCCTGAGGTTCCATTAAGAACTCCACACCCCTGAAATAACCTAAAAGGGTTGCGGAGTTTTTTTATTGTGATTGTGGACACGATAGATTGCGATATTTACCCAAATCTACTAAAATAGGGATAACCTAAGTGATCATTTAAATTAAGGTGAGGTATGAAAGAATGCCAACAATAAAGCCAAAGTTTTATGCTATAAAAGAAGGTCGTGAAACAGGAATCTTTACAACCTGGGCGGAGTGTGAGAAAGCAATCCGGGGATTTTCCGGTGCAGTTTACAAACGGTTTGAGACCGAAAATGCTGCACTAGAATGGTATAACGATAATCGAAGTGAACTCAGAGAAAACGCTCAACCTACGGATTATGAGGTCTACACTGATGGCAGTTATCTTAATGGCCAATATTCCTGGGCTTATGCCTTCGTCAAAGAGGATGAAGTGGTTTATGAAGATAGCAATGTGGGGAAAAGTCCTGAAGCGGCCGTAATGCGTAATGTAGCGGGTGAATTAGCGGCGGTTCTTTTTGCTGTAAAACGGGCTGCTGACTTAGGAGTAACCATTCGAATTTTTTATGATTACGCCGGAATTGCCTTTTGGGTTACGGGTGAATGGAGAGCAAAAAATGAATTTACCCAGAAGTATTGTAAACTTATGAATGAGTATCAAGGAGTTTATGCCTTCGAGAAGGTTAAAGCTCATACAGGAAATAAGTTTAACGAATATGTGGATAACAAGGCCAAGACGGCGTTGGGGATAATAAAGTAAGAATACGTTTTATGAGATTGAAGGAGAATACTATGCAAGGAACCCTATGAGTTGATAACGAACAATTCCTAGGGTTCTTTTTAAAGGTTAACCTCTACAGTGTTTAGCTGTACATAGTCTGGCCTAGTTCGGGTTGCTCTAGTAACTCAGACGAGTCCCTTGTCGATGTGACTCAAAGCTATATCTAAGGCCTCATGCACTGTTTGCGCATAATCCAATTTAATGCTCTTTCTTTCATCAAGATAGGCTTCTTCATAAGCTGCAGACCTGATTTTTCCTGACCAGCCTCCCGAAGACTCAAGAACGACGACCGGCTTACGGTTGAGATATGCTGCCGAGAGTTCTCCGAGCGTACCGTTTCCGCCGCCAATCATGATCAGTGCATCGGAAGAATGAACAAGGATCAAACTCCGATAATCAAAGCTTAACCCAGTCGTAATCGGTATATCAATGTAGGAGTTGCCCCTGTCCCGGGTATCTCCAGGCAAAATTCCGACCACAAGTCCGTTCGCTTCTTTGGCTCCCTTTGAAGCATACTCCATGATTCCATTGGTACCGCCACTCAACAAAACACATCCTCTCTGCGCTATTTCCCTTCCAAGGTCTAGAGCCAATTCTTGTATTTCACGGGGTAATTCCCCTGACTGTCCGATGACTCCAATACGTATCACGTTTCAATCACCTCTTTCTTTAGACGACAAAACTTAGATGTTCATCCGTTAAAACTTAAAGAACAACTTCGCAGCCATAAAAAGTACGGTAACAACAAGGATTCTTTGAATCCATTTGTCCCCTTTATTGACAGCGAAATTACTGCCTACCCAAGCTCCAGCCCCCTGCCCAGCGGCGAGAAGTAAACCATAAGACCATCGCACATCACCATGTAAGATGTAGGTAATTAAGGATGTAATCATACATAGTCCGATGACTAGACCTTTAATACTGTTCACCTTAACCAGCGACATCCCAATCAGCGTACTCGTGAAGGCCATAATGACGAACCCAACTCCTGCCTGAATAAAACCACTGTATACTCCGATCAGGATGAAACCGAGGACTCCAATAATCCTTTGTTTCTTGCTTAAATGCTCTTGATGTACAAAATTGCTTTTCTTTTTCTTCGGCCTAATAGTTAACCAGAGCACAACTAACATAACAAATGCAAGGATTTTATTAAATACCGCATCTGGGGTGTAAATAGCAAGTCTGGCTCCGAGAATAGAACCGATCATGGCCGGAATTCCAAAGAACAGACCCAAACGCCAGTCAAAAAAACCCTTGCGTCGGAAATTCCAGACAGCGACCCCATTTTGAACAACTAAAGCCACCCGATTCGTCCCGTTGGCTACTGCTGTCGGTAGGCCTAAAAAGATGAGAATCGGCAAGGTTAATAAGGAACCACCCCCTGCTATTGTGTTTAGAAAACCGGCAAATACGCCAATTGCCAATAGAAGTAAAATTGTTCCCATGTTTTTCTCCTTTTATGTGTGGCGATTAATCATCTCTGCCTTAGATAATTGAGCTTCCGATAGAGAATTGAAATTCACCTTTTCTCAGTATACCCAATATATTCCTACATTTAAAGCATTAAATTACTGTATTTCACTCTTCCCTTTCTCACGAAGAACCTTATTCAGTACGCTTAAATTCACAAGGTTCGTTGTATCTGGCTTTTCTTTAATGAAACCCGTATTAACAGACAGCGTCACAAAATCCAAAATAGAATCCTTCTCAGGATCACTGGTGATTGTCAGTCGCCCAAAGGCTGCATCGAGAATTTCTTGGGATAACGGCTTCTTCGTTAGCTCTGTGATCTGAGCATTCACAGTTTGCTTGGCTTCTTCTTTATTTGTATTAATATAATCGGTGAGATCAACATGGTTCTTGAGGAAATTCTCAACGATATCGGGATGATCCTTTAGAAATTGGGTTCTCACCACGACGACTGTAGACGAATAATTGCCCTCTCTCCAGACTTGATTATAATCGAGTACAACATTGGCCTGGACATCCTTGACAAGAATTGAACCCCAGGGTTCTGGAACCAAAGCAGCATCGATATCACCTTTGTCGAGGAGGGTCTTAATGTCCGAATTATTGGCCTGGTGAATCTCAACAGTTCCTCCCTTCGTCGTATCTTTCAAGCCATTGGCTTGTAACAAGTTGCGTAGCGATAGGTCTTGAGTATTTCCAAACTGAGGCACTGCGACTTTCTTTCCGCTTAATTCTTTAACATCTTTAATCGGTAGATCCTTTCTTGTGACTAGGATTGCTCCAGCATCCGTGGCCCCTGCGATAATCTGGATATCCCCTTTGGATTTGGTGAAGCCATTGATGGCGGGCCCCGGTCCGATGTAAGCAATATCCAATTCTCCTGCAAATAAAGCTTCGATCTCGGAAGGGCCTGCATTGAATTGTTTCCATTCAACTGTGTGGGCATCACCGATGGCCTTCTGAAAAGAACCATCCGCTTTGCCGATTAAAGCCTGAGAATGAGTAATATTCGGGAAAAAACCGACTCGGACATTTGAATTAGCTCCTGAATTCGCTGCTTCATTCTGAGTCCCGCAAGCGGTTAGAAGTCCCGTAAAAATTAAGAAAATCAGAACGATAGAGAGTAAATGGGAATTTTTTCGGTTAGGCATCCTTAACCCTCCATTTCATAGTTATCCAATCATATCATTATTAGTATTCAAGGTATAAAGAAAACCCGGCTTTCGCCGAGCTTTGCGAAAGCGAAAACCGCTGGTTGCACTTATGCTATCTGCCCAAAACTTATACTTTCTGTTAGTAAAAAAAAGTACAGATATGATTCACCTTCTATTGGGAAGGATCAATAAGCTCGGCAGACGCCTTTACAAGCAAGATGCAAAAAGAAGTGCCTTTCGAGCGCCAGCCAAGTTATCGCTAATCCTACGAAGATTTTTTAGATTTCATATTCCGCGTTTAATTTCGAAGCTTGTTTGAAGCCAATGCTCCGGTATTTGGAGAAATTAAGCCATTGTTTGGCAAAAAACTCATCTTTACGTTTAGGGTTTGATAAGCCTTTATACTCGTTGATAAAACGTTGATAATCATCAGCAGATTGGAGTTTTATGGTTAGCCCAAGGGTATTAAGATGGACAACTGGTTCATAGGAATAATCCTCGAGAGAAAGCAAATTCTCAAACTTCGAGTTTCGGACCTTGACGACATGTTGATTTTCTAAGTCGATCAAGTTAAAACTTGTGGGATAGGAATAGGTGTCCCCTGCGACCGGCAGTGGTTCTCCAATCGTGTAGACTCGAGGATGACGCGTGAACTTCTGGATATCCTGTCCTGGAAGGAGCATATAGTATTCATCAAAGCATTGAACATTGACTTCTAAATTCTCTTTGACAAACTTATTAACCGTAGCAATAGCCTTTACAAGACCTGAAACAATACCCCCGCCACATACATCATAACCATCAACAAGTACGAATCTTCCCGTATGCTGATTATTTTTAAACTCATCAAAAGCGATGCTTTCTTTTGTCTTGATGATCACTTCAGCGACATCATTCGTCTTCACAACCACTGCCTCATCATTAGTTGCAAGCGTGGTGGCATCAATGACTTTATTGATTGCAAAAATCTCGCATTCTACTTCCTGGGTAGCCAACTTAAGTTTATATTTTTTATTCTCAACTAGGCTTTGTTTACCCATCCAGAATAGGTTGGCCTCAAAGAAGTTGGACACAAGCGGTGCATTCTCCACGTGAGAAATGAACTCTCCACGTTTGTTAAAGAACTCATCTTCCACAGTAATCCCCACGGACATGCCCGCTTTCACGATATCAACACGATCTTTTTCCACCCAAGCTTCGATCGATTTCACCTGGGTTACGTGATTGCTAGGTGAGATGAGAATCTGATCTCCAACCTTTAATTGTCCGGATTCAATTCTTCCGGCAATAATACGTCGGGCATCAAATTTATAGACATCCTGAATTGGGAATCTTAACGCTTTGTTTTCCAGACCTTTCCCCTTTTCAAAGTCGTCAATAGCTTCTAAAATTGGTTTTCCATCGTACCAGGGCATATTCTCTGATTTCTCAATCATGTTGTCCCCATAAAAAGCGGAGATTGGGATATATTTCAGGGGATAGACATTCAAGTTATTTAAGAAGCGATTCATTTCATATTCAATCTCCAGGAATTTCTTCTCGGAGTACCCAACCAAATCCATTTTATTGACCAGGACATAGACCTTCTTAATTCCTAAAAGGGAAAGAATGTAGCCATGACGTTTGGATTGTTCTTGAATTCCTTCATTTGCATCGATAATGAGAAGCGCTGCTTCGGCATGAGCAGCACCCGAAATCATGTTCTTAAGGAATTCTTTGTGTCCTGGAGCATCAATAATCACATAATCCCGTTTGGGGGTTCGAAACTGGATCTCAGTCGTATCAATCGTGATCCCTTGCTTCTGTTCTTCTTCGAAGGCATCCAAGAGATAGGCATACTCAAAAGGCTTTCCTTTTTCCTTGGAAATACGCTTCACGCGATCAATAGCTCCTTCGGGGATAGAATGAGTGTCATAGAGTAATCGCCCGATGACGGTCGATTTTCCATGGTCAACATGCCCAACGGCGACGATATTCAGTGTCTCTCTTTCATTTTCCATCGTTTTTACCCTTCCTCTTACATATATCCTTCTTTACGTAGTTTTTGCATCGCATAAGCATCTTCCTGATCTTGAGCACGTCCAGCACGTTCACTGATCGTTGTATGCTTCAACTCTTCGATGATTTCTTCCACTGTGGAGGCGTTCGAATTGATTTGACCCGTGCAAGGAGCACACCCTAAGCTACGATAGCGTTTGCCATTCTTAGAAAAATAGAGATCCACCACGGGAATATTTTCGCGGGCAATATAACTCCAAATGTCAAGCTCATTCCATTGAAGAAGCGGATGAACTCGGATGTGGTTTCCCTTCGGAAAATCGGTTTTGAATTGATCCCAGAGCTCTGGAGCTTGATTGGTATAATCCCATTCCGAGTTCTGATTGCGTTCACTAAAGACGCGTTCCTTGGAGCGTGACCCCTCTTCGTCGCGCCGAATTCCTAGGATAAGTCCCTCGAACTCATATTTGGTGACGACTTGTTGAAGCCCGTCTGTCTTCAACGCCTTACAGCATTCGAGCCGGCCTCGTTGTGGACCCATGCCTGCAGCCAAAGCTTCTTCATTTTTATGCACGATTAAATCCAGTTTTAATTCCTTGGCCATGCGGTCACGGAATTCAATCATTTCCGGGATCTTGTAGGTAGTATCCACATGGATCAGAGGAAACGGGCAATACCCTAAAAAAGCTTTATTAGCTAACCAGAGAAGGACGGTCGAATCTTTGCCAATCGACCATAACATGCCGAGCTTTCCGAATTTCTTATAAGCCTCTCTTAAAATAAAGATACTTTCGGCTTCTAATTGGTCAAGATGATCCATAATAAGGCCTCCATATTTTTAATATTGATTCGGATCTTTAGTGTTAATGGTGATTTCTATCGGTTCCCCCTCGGCTTTGTGAATAGACCAGTGCAGAAGGTCTTTATCCTTTCGGGTCTGCATATATCCACCTTGCCCCCCGATATCTGCACCCAAAAAGAATTGGATTGCGCCAAAAGCACACTCCTTGAGACAGGAGGTACATCCCCAGCAATCCTTGGGGTATTTGATAAAGGACTTGCCGAATTCATCTTTAAAAATCAAGTTCCCGGGGCAAACCTTGAGACATTTGCCGCAGCCGGTGCATTGTTCACGGTTAATCACGATGCTCATAGTTCACATCCTTTGTCACAAGATCCCGAAATAGAATATCGACTTTCCCCTGCTGATAACGCGAATTAACGTATTTCAAGAAGTGCTGATCATCTTTTTCTGGGTAATCTGCATTCTCTTGGAAGCAGTGCCAACGGGTTTCCTTGCGAGCGAGTAAATGTTCAATCAGCGTTAAGCAGACATAGAGGCGGTCAATGACCTCGTAGAGCAACATAAGTTCATGCAGATCCTCGGCTTTTAAGGACTGACTCAGTTTGAGCAAAACGTTAATTTTTTCTTTAGCGAGATTGAGCTTTGGGGTATTAACTAAATAATTTTCCGAGATGCCTCCAGCGTAGATATCCATAACCTTCTGCATCGCTTCTTCGAGATCTTCAATCGAATAACGACTTGCGTTAGATTGATTCAAGAAGGACTGAAGCTCATCGCGTTTACGCTGAACGTCCACAAGGTCAACTGATAGAAGGGTTTGGTTTCGAATATAATCTAAAGCTGCGAGTGCGGCTATTTCGCCTTCGGCAAAACAACCCGTCACATATTTTTGCGGACTTCCCCCAGCCACATCTCCAGCGGCATAGAGTCCTTGGAGGGTGGTTGCTCGCTGAGTATCCACCCAATATCCACTGGCGGTATGGCCACCCACAATATATGGTTCCGTACCTTCGATTTCGACGTTTTCCTGGGACGGCCCCTTCCCACTTTCGAGCCATTTTAAGGTTTGGGCGGGTGCCATATTGAGATAGGCTTTATACAAGTCCTGCTCAACTGCAGGTGATTTTCCTTTCGTCGCTAAATAACACGGACCGCGACCCTGCAGGTTTTCCATTGCCGTCGAGTACATACGAATGGGGGTTGAAGGCGTTCCATAGTTTGTTTCGTAGAGTTCCCCTTGGCCATTAACCTGGGGTGCTCCCACACCTTGAGCAATTGTTCCGGTAGGAGCAAGCGTGTCCTTGCATCTTAAGGCGACAAAACGCATCTCAAAGGTCGTCATTTCGGCACCAGCCCGAATTCCCATAGCATACCCTGCACCCGTGTTAAACGGCGAATACCACATCTTATGATGAGAAAAGCCCGGGTTATTGGGTCGATATAGACCTGCAGCTCCACCCGTTGTACAGATGACGGCTTTCGCTCGAAGCGTATAAAAGACGTTTTTATCAAGTGAGAAACCATAGGCGCCAATAACCTGATTGCCTTTGAGCAGATAATCAATAATATTCACACGATTAAGGACCGTGATCTGTTCCTGACTTTCCACGGCAGCGGCGAGGAGAGGTTTGATATTTTCACCATTGATTTTGATATTGCGCCGTCCACGAGCCACATACTCTCCCAGCTCATCCTTTTGGATCACCAGACCCAAGCTTTCCATCTTTTCCGTGACGCTATTGAGTCGTTGTGCAAGGGAATAGACCAAGTCTTCCCGAAGGATCCCTTCAGAATCGTTGCGAACATAATCGAGGTAGGTTTCCGGAGTTTCTCCTTTGACGATGTAGGCATTTAACGCATTGACCCCGGCAGCCAGACAGCCGCTGCGTTTAATATTTGCTTTCTCAGCGATAAGCACCTGGCAGGAGGAATGCTCAGCTAGCGTGAGGGCTGCAAAGCAACCCGCTGTTCCACCACCAATGATCAAAATATCTGTGGTTAATTCTTTGATTTCTAAGTCCATGACCTACTCCATTTTCTCAATTACTTTACGCTTTTTTTCTATTCTTCTTCTCTTGGCTTCTCTCTTTAAAGACTGACCAACGCCTGGAGAAAATCTTCGATGATATCTTCAGCGTCTTCGAGGCCTACGCTAACCCGAATGAGATCCTCATAAACCCCCATCTTCTCTCGTTCTTCAAGCGTGTTGCCCGCATAGATGGTAGAAGCAGGATGAACCACCAACGTCCGAGCATCTCCAATATTCGACGCATTTAAAGCGTATTGCAGATTATTGATGACGTGAAAGGCATTTTCCTTGGAACCGACGCGAAGGGTTAGGAGCCCTCCGAACTTTCCAGAGAACTGCTCTCGGGCAATTTCGTGATAGGGGTTATCCTCAAGCCCAGGGTAGTTTACGAAACTCACCTGCGGTTGCTCTTTCAAGAACTTCGCAAGGGCTAAGGCATTATCACAGATGCGATCCATGCGAATTCCGAGGGTCTCTAAACCTAAACTGGTCAAATAGACATTCATTGGAGCACTGCAGGTTCCAAAATCCTTAAAAGTTGTCTGGCGTAATTTCGCCAAATACGTGAATTGACCAAACTTCTTATAGGGTTTAATGCTGGGGAACTTCTTAACGTCCCAATTTGTGCGCCCATTCGCAATAATGATTCCGCCAATCGAGTTACTGCTTCCGTTAATATACTTAGAGGTCGAGTGAATCACGATATCGGCACCCAGTTCGAGTGGGCGAATAAGGTAGGGCGTCGTACACGTATTATCCACTATTAGAAGAATTCTCTTCGCATGTGCTAACTCAGCAAGCTGTTTGATATCCGGAACATCGAGTTTGGGGTTCCCTAGGCTTTCGACGAAGATTATTCGCGTTCGGTCCGTGATTGCTGCTTCAAAACCTTCAACCGTGCTTTCCTTAAGGAAGGAAGCCTGAATGCCCAGCGGTTTAAAGCCCTCAAACAACGCATACGTTCCTCCGAAAATTCCACTTCCGGCTAGAATTTCGTCCCCACTTTGTAAGCAAGTCAGTACAGCCATACTTATGGCCGCCATACCGGAAGCACAGGAAACGGCTCCGACGCCTTTTTCTAAGAAGGCTATCCGACGTTCAAAGCTCTCTATTGTAGGGTTGTTTAGTCGCGTGTAAAGAAAACCTGGTTCATGTCCTGTAAAAATTCTTTCTAACTCTTCCGCCGTTTCATGAGCAAACGCCGTGGACTGATAGATGGGGATCGTCGTTGCCCCTGATTTTGGGTCACCCTTGAAATTGCCATGGAGTAAGGAGGTGTTGAATTTCATTACAGCTCCTCACCCTTTTCTACATAAACGGTGTAGGTCTCATCCTCATTGTTCACGACTTGAAGGACTTTGTGATTTTCTTCCTTCAGACTCCGGGGCACATTTTGAATGGGTTCTCCAGAGCTCATTTTGATTTCTAAGATTTCACCCGGTTCGAGCTCTTCGATCGCAACTTTAACCTTGACAAACGTGATTGGGCAAACGACATTCGTAATGTCGATAAAATCATTGGCCTTGATGCTCATTTTAAAGCCTCCTGAAGATCCTTCTCAAATTCTTCCCAACCGACTCGTTTAAGGGTTAATCCAAACCGTTCTCCGGGTTTGGCACGTTTCTTAAAGAATTCAAGCGTCCGATCCGTGACTTTGAAGAGAACATCTTCATCATAAATCATCGGAAAAATGGACTTACCGGTTGCAATTTGATTGCCAAAGAGTCCCCCAAAATAAACGGAATAACCATTTTTCCCAGTCCAAGCTTCATTCGGGCAAGATTTCACACATTTTCCACAAAAATTACAGAGATCTTGCTCGAATGTAACCGTCTGAGCGTCTCGATCTACTTTTATAGCCTTCTTCGGACAAACCGCTTCGCAAAGACCGCAGAACGTACAGGGATCCACTTGCCATTCCGGTTGAACTCCACCTTTGATTCCTATATCATTCTCCTCGGCTTTAAGGCAGTTGTTGTTACATCCGGTTACCCCAAATTTAAATTTATGCGGGAACTCGAGACCCGCATATCTTTGATCCAATTTTTCGGCGATGGGGATCGTCTCAATCAGCCCATTTGGGCAGACGCTCGAACCTTGACAGGCTGTAATTGTACGCACGCGTGGACCGCAAACACCGGTGAGAAGTCCCACTGTTGCCATTTCACGTTTGACTTCTTCGATGTCCTCAAGCTTAATAAAGGGAATCTCAACCCCTTGTCGGGAGGTTAAATGAACATAACCCTGCCCATATTTATTGGCGATTTCATAGATTTTTTTAAGATGTTCAGCAGAGATTTGTCCTCCTACAGTCTTTAAACGCATGGAAAACTGCTCTTTTTGGACTTGTCTCATCAGACCGCCGGCTTTTAAGGCTTTATAATCTACTTTTGCCATGATTTCTTTCCTCCTCTGCTTACAGTAGCTTCTCGCACATCCATTCACTTAGCGCTTCAGGGCTGGCACACTCGCTTCCCTGGGAGCTCTGCCAAACCCTTCTGCCTTCTGCATGTGAACCACTGGCGCCGCTAACCCACGGAAACGTAGTGTACCTTAGTCCCCTTCGAGGATAAGTCAACTAAGGCTTGCGTTTCGTTCCTCAACTCAAGTCAAGTTTCCTTTACTGCCCTTCCGTGCAAATCGTTCATTCCTGTGCGAGAAGCTACGCTATCGGGTCCCTTTTAGTTATTCTTAAAGGGTTTTCAGGGTAAATCGAATAGTCGCAGCTCCTCTTCGTTCACGGTTCCCTCTTTGATTTTGAAGCTTTTAAACACGGGATGCTCCTTATCCTGAAGCGAAAGAATGAGATAACTCGCGTCGGGATCAAAGGCTAAGCGAATATCTTCCTGCGAGGGTCTTGAGGGCGAACTGGGATGGCTATGAAAATTTCCAAGCAGCATCCAACCCTTGCTCCGGATATCTTTAATCGCTGCAAACTGTTCCTTCGGATCCATGGAGAAGTGCTCCGGACTTTGGTCCACATTTATAAGGTAATAGACTTTTTCAACCGTCTTAACCTCACCCTCAATCCGGCCAGCCAGTAAACCACACGCTTCATTCGGCAACTTCTCCTGGGTATAAGAAAGGATTTCAACATAGTCTTGCTGTTTAAGAAGAATCGTCATGCATTACACCTCTAAGACTTAATATCACATTGGGTTTGTTCATAATCAATGAGCTCTGTAATCGTGGGGTGTTCACCACAGACCTCACATTTTGGATTATTGGAGAGTTTAATTTTCCTAAATTCCATGGTTAACGCATCATAGGTGAGCAGATGTCCCGTGAGCAATTCCCCGATGCCGAGAATATACTTAATGGCTTCCGTCGCTTGGATCGTTCCAATAATTCCTCCCATGACGCCGAGAACTCCAGCCTGTTTACAGGTCGGAACTGCATCCACCGGCGGCGGATTATGGAAAATGCAGCGGTAGCAGGGTCCTTGTCCGGGAACAAAAGTCATCGTCTGACCTTGAAAACGAATAATACCGGCATGAGAAAACGGTTTGTTTAAGAACACGCAAGCGTCATTGATCAAGAATTTTGCTGGGAAATTATCGGTTCCGTCAATAATGAAATCATAATCCTGGTCTTTTATGATATCTTCGATGTTTTGAGCACTCACCCATTCACGATAGGTAATCACATTAACATCTGGATTCATGAGGTTAATCGTCTCCTGGCCGGAAAGAACCTTCGGTTTTCCAACATCCTGGGTGAAATGGATGATTTGACGTTGAAGATTGGATAATTCGACGACGTCATAATCAACAAGTCCAATCGTACCTACCCCTGCAGCTGCCAAGAACATGGCCGCAGGAGCACCTAGCCCGCCCGTTCCAATGATGAGAACCTTACTCTTTAATAATTTTTTTTGCCCTTTAACCCCGACTTCCTTTAAGATAATGTGCCGGGAATAACGGTCGAGTTGTTCGTCTGTAAAAGCCACACTGTATTCCTCTTTTCTCTTCTGAATTTTCCAGGAGTGCTTCTTAGCAACTTCCGCCGCCCATGAAGTAGAGAAATTCAACCGTATCTTGATCCTTAACTACGACCTCATTAAATCGCCCCTGATCGACGAGTTCCTCATTAACTTGCACTGTAACATAATCAGGCATTTGAACCTGTTGAATTACGAGGAGTTCCTTGATCGTGACTTCTTTTTCTAAGTTAACTTCTTTACCATTAACTTTAATAACCATCGTTTTTCATCCTTTCTTTTATGCAGCTCTTTCCAAGCCCCATTTTTCGCGAACGCTTATTTCTAAACGGCCAAAGACAAGTTTGTCGACCGCCAGACCCAAAATAATAATAACGACCATCACTGCCATGACTTGACTGATATCAGCCATATCCCTACCGACCATAAGCACTTGACCGAGACCCTTCGTGGCCGAGAGCATTTCCCCCGCCATAAGTGCCCGCCAAGCAAAGGACCATCCTTGTTTCATTCCAGAAATGAACGAGGGAAGACTCGCAGGGATAATCACGCTCAGATAAATATTAAACCCCTTAGCCCCCATGGTTCTTGCAGCTCGAATGTAGATCGGATTGATATTTTTAATCCCAGATTCTGTCGCAATTGCGATTGCAAAGGTTGAACCAACGATGATGACGAAAAGGATGGAACTCTCGTTGATCCCGAACCAGAGGATAGCAAAGGGTAACCAACAGATGCTCGGGAGAGTTTGTAATCCTAGAATAAGAGGACGTAAATTACGGTTAAGATATTTGAATTTAACTAAAATGAAACCGATAATAACACCAAGCAGCAGCGAAATCGAATAACCGACAATAATTCGTCTCATGCTGGCTAAGATGGCGATCCCTAAGGTGTTATCCTTGATCATCTGCCATAACGTTTGGAAGACAGCGATTGGAGAAGGGAAAATATATACTTTCCATATTTTAAAAACATCGACGCCCAGCTTATAAACGAACTCCCACAGTAGGATCACCAGCAGATAAAACGTGATCTTTTCCAGTACTCCAATCAAGGTCGTATTCCTCTTGGGCAACCTTCTCTACCTCCTCCTTCAGGTCTTTCATGATCTCGGCGATTATGGCTCTTAACTGAGCATCTTCAAGATTCCGCGGTCTCTGCAGATCAAGGCGAAACTCGGCTTTAACTCGGCCAGGATTCGCAGCCATAACGACGATCCGGTCACCAAGCAGCACTGCCTCTTCTACACTGTGGGTCACAAAGATAATCGTTTTATGTGTTTCTGCCCAAATGCGTTGAAGTTCATTTTGTAAAATGCGTTTGGTCTGGCTATCAAGCGCAGCGAAAGGTTCATCCATGAGCAGAATCTCAGAATCAAGCGCTAAAGCGCGAGCGAGTGCCACCCTTTGTTTCATACCACCGGATAATTCATGAATAAAGGAATTCTTAAACTGGGTTAGACGGACCATTTTTAAATATTCAAGAGCCTTCTTTCGTCGTTCCACTTTTGGAATTCCTGCCAGTTTCATCCCAAACTCGACATTATCAATCACCCTTAACCAGGGAAACAAGGCTGATTCTTGGAACATAACCACGCGGTCTGGACCTGGGCCCGTAATTTCACGTCCATTCAGATGAACTTCACCCTCAGTCGCTCTATCTAAACCCGCGATAATATTTAACAACGTGGATTTTCCGCAACCCGAAGGACCTAAAAGACAGACAAATTCTCCCTTTTCCACTTGTAATTCAACCTCTTCAAGAGCGTGTGTGGACTTATGCTGAGTCGAAAAATCCTTACTTACCTTCTCGACGCGTAAACTCAAAATGATCACCTCAGTCTAATTTATTCCTGCTAAGCATATAAGTTTACTAGGAATTGCGAGTAAAAAAACACACAACGTTTGTTAAGTTAAGGGTATTGAAAAGGCCTCTCACTAAACAAACAAAAAGTCTCCCTCAGAAGCACCGCTCTTATCCATCATATAAAGAAAACCCGGCTTTCGCCGAGCTTGCGAAAGCGAAAACCGCTGGTTGCACTTATGCTATCTGCCCAAAACTTATACTTTCTGTTAGTAAGATCAAAATATAATTCAAAGCGGTTTAGTATGATATTATCCTGAAAAGAATTAAATGTCAATATTTTATTTATTATTACCTTCACCACTTCTTAGATGAATCAAACCACCCGAGAAAAGGAAGAATATACTTTATGAATTCTGGATGAACTGGGTTCATAAAACCTATGAGTTTTGGAGGTAACAAGATGAAACTCTATCGTGTCAATATGTCGGATCTTTCTTTTGTCGCAGAGGAAGTACCTAAAGAGTGGAACGTGCTTGGGGGTAGAGGTTTAACCTCGGCCATCGTCGCAAAAGAAGTTGATCCAACCTGCCATCCGCTCGGCAAAAAAAACAAATTGGTTTTTGCGCCGGGATTGCTTGCTGGAACAATGGCAGGAAACTCAGGGCGCTTGTCGGTCGGATCCAAGAGTCCATTAACAGGCGGTATTAAAGAGAGTAACGCTGGCGGAACTGCAGCTCAAAGACTTGCCAAACTGGGGGTTAAAGCCCTAATTGTAGAGGGCATTCCCGAAGGAGATAAATGGTACTGCCTTCATGTTCATAAAGATGGTGTGGAAATTAAAGAAGAGACCGAGCTCCTGGGTAAAGGCAACTATGAAGTCATTCATACGTTAACCTCACGGTATGGAGAAAATACAGGGGTAATGACCATTGGGCAAGCCGGGGAACACAAAATGGCGGCGGCTAATATTTCGGTTAAAGACCCCAAAGGCCATATTCGTAGCGCTGGACGCGGCGGACTCGGAGCTGTAATGGGTTCAAAACGGATAAAGTTCATAACACTTGACGATAACGACGGAGAAGGAATTAGCATTCTCGACAAAGAGAAATTCAAGAACGCAGCTCAGATTTTTAACAAGGGATTACTAAGCCACCCTGTGAGTGGCAATGCCCTACCCAAATACGGTACTGACGTTTTGGTCAATATTCTTAATGAGGCGGGTGGTCTTCCTACGAAGAACTTCCGGTTAGGTCAGTTTGACGGAGCAGAAAAGATCTGCGGCGAGACCATGTATGATACGATCGCGAGCAGAAAGGGAGATTCCACTCATGGCTGTCATGTAGGGTGTATCATTCGTTGTTCTCAAACCTATAACGACAAAGACGGTCGATATCTTACCTCAGGTTTTGAATATGAAACAATTTGGGGGTTTGGGGCCGGCTGTTTGGTTGACGATCTAGATATTATTGCCCATGTGGATAATATTTGCGATGATATCGGGATTGATACGATTGAAACCGCCGGCGCCATGATGGTCGCTATGGAAGCAGGCTTACTTTCCTGGGGAGATGGTCACGGGATCCTTAGATTTTTGAAAGAGGAGATTAAAGAAGGCACATCCTTAGGCCGAATCCTTGGTAACGGAGCCAATTTTATTGGTCAAGCCTATGGCGTAACTCGTATACCGACGGTTAAACATCAAACGATGACGGCCTATGACCCAAGGTCTGTCAAAGGTATTGGAGTGACTTATGCCACGAGCCCCATGGGTGCTGACCATACCTCAGGGTATACCGTTACATCGAATATATTAAAAGTGGGCGGCTACGTCGACCCGTTGTCTAAAGAAGGTCAGGTGGAACTTTCCAGAAACATGCAAATTTCCACCGCTGCCATCGACAGTGCGGGTCTTTGTATCTTCACTGCGTTTGCCATCCTGGATTACGAACCGGTCTCTCACGCTCTTATCGACATGATCAACGCTCAATATGGTACAAATTGGGCAGTAGAAGATTGGTTCGAAATGGGTAAGTCTGTACTTAAAACGGAACGGAGCTTCAACAAAGCTGCGGGATTTACTAAAAAAGATGATCGGTTACCGGAATTCTTTAGTGAACCGATACCTCCACATAACGCGACTTGGGATTTCACGGGTGAGGAGCTTGATCAGGTTTACACGTTCTAATGTAGATCACTATAAAGCTTTTTGCCTCTTTACGGGAAGGTCGGTAAGATTGAAGTTCAAGATTCTTACCGGGTTATTGATATAATCAACTACTATGCTATTCCACTCGAGAAAGTAACAATTTGTCTCGTTAACGGCCGGGATGTTCAGCATGAACAAACATTAAAAGAGGGTGATATTATTTCGATTTTTCCTCCTGTAGGAGAGGGGTAAGGATATAATTTTCGAAGGAAGGTTAGTCAAATGGATGTGAATGTAAAACTTTTCGGCGACCTGCGTGAAGGTCGATTTGAACAAGAAATGACTCAGTTAGAGGAAAATAGCCGTGTAATTGATGTTATTAAAAAGCATGATCTGCCACTGGATAAAGTGGCTTTATGTCTCGTCAATAGTCATAATGTAGAATTCGGGCATGTCCTGCAGAATGGCGATACCGTTGCTTTTTCGCCTCCAGTCGGTGGTATGTAATAGTAAAAGATAAGAAAGACCGCACTAAATTTTCAGTACGGTCTTTCTTAATGTGTACGCTTAATAAGCCTACAATTTATTGGTTTAGAAAATTGTCTATTTCACGCTCCTGATGATTACCGATCAACGTGTCTTGGGGTTTGCCGTCCTTAAACAAAATTATAGTCGGTAGCTCCTTAACTTGAAACTCATCCTTAATTTCCGGAACCTTATCTACATCAACGTAATAGACTTCTACTTTAGACTTTTGTGTATCAGCTACTCGCTCAACAGTTGAATTACCAAATTCAAGGGCAAAAGGAGTCGGACTATTTAACACGATAGGCAGCCGTCCCGATTCTATCTCTTTAAGCATCGAACATACATCCTTTCTTGGGCGAAGATAATTTCTAACGAAGGCTAGTGTTTCCCATGCAGCATTTGTTTATTTATCCTCCATTTCCCTGCCTTCAAATTGCATCGTGTAATAGTGAGCGTAAATTCCGCCTATTTCAAGAAGTTGTTAATGGCTTCCTCGTTCCTGTATCCCTTCGTCGTTGATCACGATGATTTCGTCCGCATTGCGAATGGTACTGAGTCGATGAGCAATAACAATTGTAGTTCTGTTTTGCGAGAGTTCTGCTAAGGACTTTTGAATGAATTTTTCACTTTCATTATCTAACGATTCCGATCGTATTGCGGAGTGACTCCAACGTATACCGAAACAAACGGAGAACACGAATGGGGATTCTGGGAGGATTCAATTAAAAAGTGATGAATTGGTTGAGCTCTTAATAAAAAAGCTCTGCCTTTTAAGTTGCAGAGCTTCATAAGTAGACTTTTTCCTACCGATTATCTACGCGTTCAGGCTGAAGATCATGGTAAAAGAGACGCTGAGCTGCGAACTTCTCCCATTTCTCACCCTTGCCATAATTGCAATAAGGATCAATGCTGATCCCACCTCGAGGTAGAAACTTCCCCCATACTTCAATATAACGTGGATCAAGCAATTTAATTAAGTCCTTCATGATGATGTTTACCACATCCTCGTGAAAATCTCCGTTATTTCTGAAGCTTAGTAAATAAAGTTTGAGAGATTTACTTTCCACCATCTTGACATCAGGAATATAGCTAATGTAGATCGTTGCAAAGTCGGGCTGTCCGGTCATGGGGCAAAGAGAAGTAAATTCAGGGCAGTTAAATTTGACCCAATAATCATTTTCCTGATGCTTATTTACAAAAGCTTCAAGGATATCGGGATTGTAGTTAAAGTTTAACTTAACCTGACTCCCCAGCAGGGTAATTGTTTCAAGCTCATCTTTTTGACGTGTCATCTGTTTTCAATCCTTCCAATACATACAATAAGTTATCGAATCAACAGGGTACTTTTAAGCACTCTATTTCTTAATAACTTCCGGCTCACCATAGCTCACACCTAAGGTATCCACCGTCACCGTTTTCATGACTTGACTTTGTAATGGCTTATCATTTTGATCTCTTTGGCTGTTGACAATTTTATCCACCGTTTCCATTCCACTCAGCACTTTCCCAAAGGCAGCATATTTTCCATCCAAGTCAGGTGCAGGAGCTACCATGATAAAGAATTGTGATCCGGCTGAATCCGGGGTCTTTGCTCTCGCCATTGAAATGACCCCTCGCTCGTGTTTTAAGGTATTCTTAAACCCATTTTCGGTGAACTCACCCTTAATGCTATAACCTGGGCCTCCCGTACCATTGCCATTCGGATCTCCGCCTTGGATCATAAATTGAGGCATAACACGATGAAACGTAGTCCCATTGTAAAATCCCTTTTGCACTAAGGAGATAAAGTTCTTCACTGTATTCGGAGCGACATTGGGGTAAAGTTCGACCTTGATCTCTTCTCCACTCGCCATGGTGATCGTGACAATTGGATTTTTCGAATTTGATTGAGTTCCCCCATTCGTTGGTGCAGGGGTATTCGAATTTGTGGGCGTGTTGCTGGTACTCGTATTGTTGGTATTGTTAGCCGTGTTTTGTGCTGTGGTGCCACAACCGGTGATGGTAAATAGGATTAACGATACGCAGACAAGTAATGCAAGTTTAAGCTTCTGCATGAAAATTCCTCCTTCACTTGTGATTTTATAAGAATAAAAGGGAAACTCCGATAAGAGATATAAAGGCACCAAGGATTTCCTGAGGACGTATTTTCTCCTTAAACAGAAAAACTGAGACGGGAATGATGAGGATTGGGGTAATTGAGGTCAGGGTAGAAACAACTCCAGTGGGAGCAAGTTGGACTGCATATAAAGAAAGAGAAACCCCAAGGAACGGACCAAACACGGAACCTATTGAGATCCATTTCATGGCCTGTGTGTTTTTAACTGCTGTATGTAACTTTCCCCAACCCTTCAAAAGAGTAATGACAAGGATAAATCCAAAGATACCTGCAATAATACGGATCTGAGTCGCTGCGAAGGGATCAAAAGCGCCCATTCCCAATTTACTCAAAACCAAGCCGAAGGCTTGTCCACTAGCACCCAAAAAAGCAAAGGTTAACCCTTTAATCGAATGTGATAGCTTTACTTTGTTCTTACCTGAATCCTTCATCAGAATAACTAGAGCGATTCCGCCTAAGGTGATGACCATTCCCAATGCAGCCATCAGCGTAATTCTTTCTCCCAGAATTAAAAAACCGGCAATAGCTGTGATGGGTGGGACGGCGGACATAATTAACAGTGATATACGAGAACCCACTTCGACATACGCTTGGAATAAAAATAAATCTCCAAGGACAAAGCCGATAAGGCCAGAGCAGATTAACCAGAACCAGGTCGAACCCGGCGCATCAAAGGGTAAAAGCATTCCCCTCGAGACTAAATTATAACCTGAAATAAAGATAAAGGCGAAAACTAAGCGGATGATATTAACAGATAAAGAGCCGACCTTTTTCCCTGCCACTTCAAAAGCTGTTGCCGAAATGGTCCAACAAAAAGCCGTCGTCAATGCCGCAATTTCGCCAAGATGTGATGTGAACAAATCTATACTCCTATTCTCGATTATTGTCGCTTGTTCCTCCGCCATTTTAATCCAAATCGGAGCGTGTTACAAGATAAAAGCAAACAACTTAGGTGTGCTTTTTCACCTAAGTTGTTGATGATCATTCTATTTTGAAACGTCGTTCATTATAACATCAGCCTCTTTTCACCAGTTATCTCTTGGATAGGTTTAATATTTTGAGTAACTTCCATGATTCCTAGGTATTCGCCTTGCGCATTTCTTACTGCGAAGTAGCGGATATAGACAAACGAGTCCCCAAGTTTAAGCCAGAAATCCTCATGGTCTTTTTTACCCGATTTTAATTCTTCGACGATCTCCTCAACCACGTGAACACTTGCAGGCGGATGACAATTCTCAACTTTTCTACCAAGAACAGTCTTAGCCCGAGCGAAGATTCGATCTTTTCCTTGGGTAAAGTATTTTACGGTGTCATCGCGCTATTCCCTCAATCAGCTTTGCAAAACGAGATTTGACCTCCTCAACACTTTTTCCCTTATGCAAATCAGTAATCAGTTCTTTTAAGACCTTTTGCCTGTACGCGCGGTTATTAAGCAATTCACTCATGATATTCCCTCCCATCATAATTTAAAGTTTTCTCCTATTCCCTTATTTGATACCCTTTACTTTGAAAGACATCTTTTATTTTCTCCATACTTAGTTTCTTCATTACTGCACCTTTGGGAAGGGTCATAAAACGTCCTGCCGTATTTAACATACCTGGATTTGTAATCCCCTCAAACCCTAATTCCTTCATAATATCAATGATCCCAGGATCTTCTGTACAAATCTCATAAACTGTCTTGGATAAGTCGATCACTTTGCCCATGGCTATCACCTCTTCTTAACTAAGACCATCATACTGATAGTATTAAAGGAGTTCTGTGATTTAACTCATACTTTTAGAGTAAAATTAATATCTCATTTCTTTTAATGAAGGGCATTAATCTAAAAGAAACAGCTTAAGGTGAATTGAACCTAAGCTGTTTTCAACCTGCTATGCTATTCTCGTTTCGCTTCTTAGTTATTTTCAAGGGATCTTTCGAATACATTGCGGACGATATCCTTAGTTGGAACTCCCTCATGGAGTTTGACGCCATCGACAAAATACGTTGGCACATAGTAATAGTCATACTGCTTAGCTATGTCCGGTTGAAGATCTTCATCAATGATTGTTACCGCCACCCTGCTATATTGATCATTTTCCTTACTCAGTTCATCCATCCACTGAAGAGCTTGTTTGCAGTAAGGACAGGATTTCATGGTAAACATAAGAACAGGTTTCATTTTACATCATACTCCTCTAATTTTCTGCATAAATTGGTAAACCTTTTCCGGATCCTTCCGGCCAAACGTCTCTTATCCTTCAAACTTCGGTTTGCCTAACTGCCTTCTTCATACTCCGTACATAGGCTGCCACATGGGGCACGCAGTCCATGCCATATTGCTCGACTATCTTTACAATCGCACTGCCCACAATCGCGCCATCGGAAAACTGAACCATCTTCGCCGCTTGTTCTGGTGTGGAGATGCCAAAACCGATGGCACAAGGGATATCCTTGACTTTCTTGACTAGTTTGACCATTTCGCTCACGTCGGAGCTGATTTCTTGCCGCACGCCAGTTACTCCCATTGAGGATACGCAGTAAATGAAGCCCTGTGCTTCCTTGGCAATTGTGCGAATGCGATCCTTAGAATTTGGGGCGATCATCGAGATCAAATCGATGCTATATTTCGTGCAATACGGTTGAAGCTCGTCTTTTTCTTCAAAGGGTACATCAGGAACAATCACAGCGTCTATACCCGTCTCCTGACAATTTTTCATAAACCGGTCAGTACCGTAGGTAAAGATCGGGTTGACATAGGTCATAAACGCCAGGGGGACCTTGCATACCTTACGGATACGTCGCACCAGATCAAAGGTTTTGTCTGTTGTTGCACCACCCGCCAGCGCACGTTCATCCGCGCGCTGAATGACGAGGCCCTCAGCGACCGGATCGGAAAACGGAATGCCCAGTTCGATCAAATCCGCGCCCTCCTCGGCCATTTTTAGCACCAGCTGTTCAGTTATTTCTAATGAGGGATCACCCGCCGTGATAAAAGGAATAAACGCCTTTCCGTTGGCAAATGCCTGCTGTACTCTATTCATAAATTTGTACCCCCCTGTAGCGTGCTATCGCCGCGACATCTTTATCGCCCCGGCCCGAAAGATTGACGACGAGGATTTTGTCTTTGCCCATCGTCGGCGCCAGCTTTTGGGCGTAGGCAACCGCGTGCGCACTTTCGATTGCCGGAATAATTCCCTCTGTCCGCGAGAGGTACTCGAAGGCCTCTACCGCCTCATTATCAGTAACCGGGACATATTCCGCCCTCCCGATATCGTGTAAGTAGGCATGCTCTGGGCCAACGCCCGGATAATCAAGTCCTGCAGAAATCGAATAAACCGGCGCAATCTGACCGTACTGATCCTGACAGAAATAAGATTTCATACCATGGAAAATGCCTTCTGTTCCAGTTGCCATTGTAGCGGCAGTCTTGTCTGTATCTATGCCTTTTCCTGCTGCTTCACAGCCGATCAGACGAACACCTAGATCGCCAATAAAGTCATAAAATAGTCCCATCGCGTTACTCCCGCCGCCAACGCAAGCGAGTAACGCATCAGGCAGCCTGCCCTCTTTTTGAAGTATCTGTTCTTTAACCTCACGACCGATCACACTTTGAAAATCACGAACAATGATCGGAAAGGGATGCGGTCCCATGACCGAGCCGAGCACATAATGTGTGTCTTCCACCCGCGATGACCATTCGCGCAGCGTTTCGTTTACCGCATCTTTAAGCGTTTGGGTACCACTCGTAACCGAATGTACCTTAGCACCCAGCAACTCCATACGATAAACATTGAGTGCCTGACGATCAATGTCCTCTTTACCCATATAAATCTCGCAATTCATACCCATCAAGGCAGCGACCGTCGCTGTAGCTACACCATGTTGCCCCGCACCCGTTTCCGCGATCACGCGGGTCTTGCCCATACGTTTGGCCAAAAGCACTTGTCCAAGCACATTGTTAAGTTTGTGCGAGCCGGTGTGGTTAAGATCTTCCCGTTTGAGATAGATCTTCGCGCCACCCAGATCGCGGGTCATTTTTTCTGCATAATAGAGCAACGAGGGCCGCCCTGCATAATTTTTGAGAAGGTTCTCCAACTCTTCCTTAAAGTCAGGATCGTTCTTATAGTGGTTATAGGCTTGTTCCAACTCGATCACGGCGTTCATGAGCGTCTCGGGAATAAATTGTCCGCCATGGATTCCAAACCGTCCTTTTAACATCTACACCTCACCCTTTCTCGTTGATTCCAGTGGTGGCTTGAGGTTGCTAGTTGCCTTATCCTGCCGGACAACAAAAAAGCCCTTGCCCCAATAAAGGGACAAAAGCTTCTAACTTCTGCGCTACCACCCAAATTGACGATAAAATATCGTCCACCTCATTTTGCATACCATCATATGCACCTCACTGATAACGGACGAGGTTCCCGTCAGCGTCTACTCCTGGATCACAGTTTCAAGCTGCCCTCGCAAGTCCATTCGGAAAAATCTGCATTACTGCATTCACACCTACTAGCAGTTCTCTGGATACACCTAATTTTTCGTACTTCTCTTGCTCAACGGTTTACTGGAAATATTTTGTTTTAAAAAGCATAACGTAGATTGATCCTATTGTCAATTGATATTTTGGTTGCGTTCAAATTTTTCCTTTTCCATTCTCGATTTAAACCACTTCAAGTGATCATGATCTTCCTCCATTATTTGCCGAACTACATTTTGACTTAGGGTGTCAATCTCATCAATGCGGTCTTCATAGGCATGGACACCTTTATCTTCCCCGTCGTATATTTGTTTAAGGAAGAATTCCGGGCCTCGCAGGGAATTAATGACAGATGCTATGTCCGCCATAACCCCTGAAAAGCCAGTTCTTGCTTCTGGTGTACCCTCTAGGTCCTTTATTCTCTGGGTTAGTTGCTCAGCGTGTCTTTGATGGTCTTGTTCAAATTTGTTGAGCATTTCGGTTACTTGGCTATCCTGTTGTATTCCCTTGGTTTTGTCATAAATATGGATTGCCATATGTTCGCCTTTTAGCAACTCGTTCAGCGTATCAACTTGGGAGTGATTTTCCATCGCGCCTTAGCCCCCCTTGATCAAGAAGCCTCGCGCTCAAAGAACGCAAGGCTCATTTCATTTTGATTTAAATGAAGAGCACGTAATGATCTATCTAACACCAATAGAGATAGTTTATTACCTAGCAATAATCTTTCGACTAATAACTAAGCAGAATCGCCACCTCAACTGATGAGTCGTTCGACCAAACTGGATACCTACTCGACCTTATCTAACCTTTCGGCTAAATAAGACCGATAAATTCATAGATAAGAATACACCTCGCGGTGTAGGTCTATCTATAAAAGATGTTCGAAACCCAGCAAGATCTTCGCTCGACCCTTGAAGATAAGTTGGAACCCTCAGATAATCAACGATTAAGTCGACTACCAAAAAGCTTTTCCCTACCCGCAAGAATCTTCTCTCCGACAATTTATAGACTTTCACCTATAAACTATCTTTGACCGACCCCTATACACCTTTTTTACAAAGCATATAGAGATCTGGGCTCAACCATTACGTACCCTTCGACATTATAATGTGCTTCTCCTCGATTTTCTATACATTGAATTCATAAACACTCTAATTTCACTGTGCCTTGCCGCATGTTCTCCTAATATTGGACATCTCGTAATAATAGGCCTTTTGCTTGAGCTAAGGGTCCAGCTTCCCAGCGTTTCTTTTCATTCAATATCTTTTCAACATTGCTGGCTTCAAGGTTACCTTTACCTACTTCGATGAGGGTTCCTGCAATGATTCTGACCATATTCCATAAGAATCCATCCCCGTTAACTTCTATATCTATATTGCCATCATGTTCAATAATATTGATATAATTGATCGTGCGAATAGTCGATTTGTTTTTACTTTTGGAGTTTATAAAACTCTGAAAATCATGACTTCCAATTAAAGCGTCGGAAGCCTTTCTCATTTCAGTTAAATTAAGTTTCTCGGCAAGGTGATACGTATACTTCCGATTAAAAACATCTCTGTATTTATTGTTATTTATTTTATAGACATACGTTTTTGATTTTACATTATATCGAGCATGAAATCTTTCATCTACATCTACCATCGATTTCACAACGATATCCTCAGGCAAAAACTGATATAAATAATCCATCATCGTGTCACTGCTCATGGCACATTTAGTATGAAAATTCGCAATATAATTTTCAGCATGTACGCCTAAATCAGTTCTTCCACAGCCCACGAGTAGAACATTTTCCTCCGTCATTTTCGATAATACAGCTTCTATTTTGCCTTGGATTGTAAGATCGGTATCTTTTTGCTTTTGCCATCCTTTATATCTAGAACCATCATAGGCTATAGTCATTTTTAAATTTCTCATTTAATTCCGCCTTTAATTTATTTCAACTGCTATTTTGTCCCGATTCTAAGGTTACATGTTAGTATACTACAATAATTAAGTCAACAAAAGCATGAGACCACTCGGTAACAACAGGAAATTCCCAACTAAAGCAAATATCGTCCCTATGTCAGCTCATTAAACTACCCTTTTCTTCTTAGAATGACTTCGATATTTGATCTTACAAAACCAAAGCCGACTGAATAAGTGAACTGACTTCCCAAGGCAGCGAAGCCACCTGTGCTCCAGCTTGTGTGAGTGCTTCAACTTTACTCTCAAAGGTTCCTCGGCCACCATCGATAATTGCGCCTGCGTGACCCATCCGTTTCCCAGGAGGAGCACTTTTTCCTGCTAAGAAGGCAACGACAGGTTTTGTCATCCTTTTGATATACTTTGAAGCTTCTTCTTCGGCATCGCCACCAATCTCTCCGACTAAAACGACTGCTTTGGTGTCAGGATCGTCTTCAAACTTTCGGAGAACATCAATAAAGGATAATCCCACGATCCGGTCCCCTCCTAGTCCCACAACCGTTGATTGACCGATTCCGGTAGTCGTCAAGTTGGCCACAATCTCATAACTTAAGGTTCCACTTCGGGCAACTACACCAGTGGATCCGGGAGTAAAAATACGATTAGGCATAATTCCAATTTTTGATTGCCCAGGGGAAATCAGTCCATAGGTGTTCGGTCCGACAATGGTCACGTTTTTTCTCTCAGCAAAGGCCATAATTTGCATTGCGTCATGCAGTGGAACATGTTCAGTAATAATGACTAACGTTTTAATACCAGCATCCATAGCCTCAAATGCGACATCTTTGACCAACTGGGAAGGGATAAAGAGGACGGAAGCATCAATCTTCACCTCACTCACTGCCTGATCGACGGTATCATAAACAGGCACATCGGCGATCCTTTGCCCGCCTTTAGTGGGAGATACACCAGCTACAATCTTACTCCCATAGGCTAACATCTGTTCTGTATGGAATTGCCCTTGCTTACCCGTGATTCCTTGAACCAGGATGTTCGTTTGATTATTGATCAAAATTGTCATGATAGGCTCCTTTCTTTTGAGTTAAGGCAACTACTGCTGTAACAGCATCCTTAATATTTTTATAGGATTCAATTCCGTTGGCCTGCAGGATCTCAATTCCAGCCTCTTCATTCGTGCCCACTAAGCGAATAACAACAGGGATATTAATTTCCACGGATTTTTTAACATCGATAAACGCTTTGGCGACCTCATCGCACCGTGTAATTCCGCCAAATATGTTAATCAGGAGAGACTTCGGCTTGGTTGATAATAAGATTTCCAGGGCTTGAGCAACAGTTTCGCGACTAGCCCCACCTCCGGCATCCATGAAGTTACGAGCATTCATACCATAATCCTTAATAAGGTCCAGTGTTGCCATGGTGATGCCCGCACCATTGGCCATGACCCCGATTTCTCCCTCAAGGTCGACATAAGCAATGCCAATGGCGGAAGCCTTCTTTTCCAACTCAGTCTTTTCTTCAACATGAGGGATATCGCTTCGGAAGCGGAACGAAGCATCATCGTCCAAGGTCATTTTGCCGTCAGCTGCGTAAATATCGGTCCCCGAGATGACTAAGGGATTAATCTCCACCAGCTCCGCATCATAAGTCACAAAGATCTGATAAAGCTTTACTAAGAGATCTGAAAGTTTCTTGGCAACTTCTCCGGAAACCCCCAAACGCCGCGAGATCTCACGGGTTGTATAGGGTTGTACGCCCACGGATACGTCAATGAGGCGTTTGATTATCTGTTCAGCAGGGACTTGTTCAATCTCCATTCCACCCGCCTTGGAAGCCAAGAGAACTGGCCTACGGTGTGCTCGATCAATTGCTAGGCCAAGATAGATTTCTTGGTCAATTTTTAGCTTTTCTTCCACCAGAAGTTCGTTAACGCTAGACCCTTTCAGTTGACTGGCGAAAAGTTCCTTCGCTCGAGCAACTGCCTCCTCAGGGGTATCTGCAAATTTTATCCCCCCGGCTTTTCCGCGCCCACCGGCTAAAACTTGGGATTTAATCACAACTGATCCGATAGTTTCCACATATTCCTTAATTCCTTCGGGACTGGAGAAAACACAGCCTTTAGGGGTCACGATGCCATGATTCCGGAAGATCTCTTTGGCCATATATTCGTAGAGTTTCATGGAAAGACTCCTTCCTCGTTTTCCGTAGATCAAAGGAGTCCACGGACATGGACTCCTTCATTCTTATGGACACCTTACTCTGACACGTTCAGGGATAAATCCTATTTATCGCCTTCCTGAGTTGCAGACGCTTCCATTTGAGCGAGTTTAGCCTTTTCTTCATCAATAAGTACGCGGCGTAAGACTTTGCCCACAATGGTTCGAGGAAGAGAATCCCGAAATTCGACAATCCGGGGGGCCTTAAAGGCAGCCAACTTGGTCCGGCAGTAATCAATAAATTCCTGTTCAGTAGCTGTCTCGCCAGGTTTCAGGACAATGTAGGCTTTTACTGTTTCCCCGCGATACTGATCGGGAATCCCGGCAGCGACCGCTTCTTTGACTTTCGGATGTTCATAGAGAACTTCTTCAATGTCTCGAGGGTAGATATTATAACCGCTTGCCAGGATCATGTCCTTTTTACGATCGACAATGTAGAAATACCCATCTTCATCCATCTTAGCGATGTCTCCAGTATATAACCAGCCGTCGCGCAAGGCCTTGGCAGTCTCTTCCGGTTTATTCCAATACCCCTTCATGACTTGTGGGCCTTTGATCACCAATTCTCCGATTTCTCCGGGCAAAAGTTCATGAGTCCCGGTTTCCAAGTCGACGATCGTGGAATCAGTATTAGGAAAGGGTAGCCCGATTGAGCCGATCCGGCTGGGTCGACCGTGTGGGTTGCAGTGCGTTACCGGAGAAGCTTCAGATAGACCGTAACCTTCCACAAGGTTTCCTCCCCCTGTGATTGCTTCGAAACGATGAGCAACTTCCATCGGCAATGGAGCAGAACCACTAATACACACTTTAATTCCTGCCAGATCCTCTTTATATTCTCCGACTCGGGGATGACTGTTGATTGCGGTATACATCGTAGGAGCTCCAGGAAATGACGTCGGTTTATATAGTTTTATCGCCTCTAAAATCTGGGTTGCGTCAAATCGCGGCATGACGATTTGCGTACTGGCACAGGCCACTGCATAATTGACACAGTTTGTCATCCCATAAACGTGGAATACGGGCAAGATCGTCAAAATTCTTTCTTGGCCGTATTGCAGATCTATAGCCCACTCCATCACTTGATACGTATTGGCCACAAGATTGAAATGAGTGAGCATAACTCCCTTCGAAACCCCAGTCGTTCCTCCGGTATATTGTAATACAGCGGTATCCTCCTTAGGATCAATCTTGACTTCTGGAGGAGAGGGCGGATACTGTTTGAGGAGTGTATCGTACTCCAGAACGTCCGCAAATTCTCCTGCTGGCTGCCCAAAATGAAAGGCAATCACGTTTTTAAGAGCGGTTTCGTTCCTAATCGCTTTGACCTGTGGATATATTGCATCCCAGACAATCATTGAAGACGCTCCCGCATCAATCATCTGATGGGAAATTTCCCGTTCCACATACATGGGATTGGTCTGAACTACGATTGCCCCAAGTTTGAGCACGGCAAAAAAGCTCACTTCCCATTGTGGAGAATTTGGCCCCATCAAGCCGACGCGATCGCCCTTTTGAATTCCGAGAGCCGCTAAGGCGGTTGCAAAACGATTCACCTGTTCTCCGAACTGAGCATAGGAGATCTGTTCTGACCCGAAGATCATGGCTATGGTATCGGGCATTTGGGCAACGGAATCATCGAAGATTTCTCCTAATGATTTTAAAGGAATCTCTATTTGCGTCTTAACATCTGAAGGATAATTCTTATACCACGTAAATTTCCCACCTAGCATTACAATCCATCCTCTCTCATCCTAAATTGTGTTGTCTCTCTTACCCCTTTTGTCTAAAACGGAGAACAATTCACAACAACGGTCACTTTGCAAAAAGATTTTCCCTCCTTTATATTTTCAGAATATTAAAATAACATCATATCTCTATATTCAAGAACCATGCCAATTTGAAACTTAAAAAAGAGTTATTAAAAAAACGCGAATCCTCTTCACACAAGGGAAAAAACCCCGACTAATTTTCGGGGCGCAGCAGCAAGGTGTATACCAATAAGACATTTCCTTACGTTTAAGGATACAGTGTATACTAAATAGACAATGTTGAGCAATGAATAGGATTTTTAGGTCCCAAAGATCTGCTGTTACTTATAAACAGAGTATCAACCTGCTTGATTCCTGCTTTCTTCAAGACGGGCAAGATATCGTGCGAAGATGATATGCAATGTCTGTATTTGCGCACATATGTCCAATCATCGTTCGCTTAGGAATAGCACCCGCCGATAGTAAGTCACCATTAATGTTAGAGGGTTTTAGGCTCTCCCCTTTTCCTGATGCATTCTTCTCGTTTTTTCCTGGATATTTTCCGGGGGAATAGACAATACCGTTCGACGGAACATTGTCAAGGCACCACTTGGACAGGCCGCAGAACAGACTCCACAGCCAAGGCAAAGTTCTTCCTTCACAACTGGCATTTCCTCACCTTCCCCTAAATGGGTCAGAGTGATAGCGTGGATTTGGCACTTATCCGAACAGATTCCGCACCCCAGGCAGTTTTCACTATCCAGGGTCGGGATAAAGTGACTGGGTTGGGTTGCAAAGATTTGATCTTCATTGATACCGCTAAGCACTTTGCAACAACATCCACAGCAATGGCAGATATAAGTCGGTTTGTTCATCACGTTATCACATAAATGAACTAAGCCGAGTTCCTGGGTCTGTTCGAGCACGTTCAGAAGTTCCTCAACGGTGGCTGGTCTGCCTAGACCCTTACGAATGATCCATTCGGCGGCTGAGCCTAAAGAAGTACATACTTCTACCGGTGCATCACATGCCGTTCCCATATGAGCCGCTTCATGGCGACAGGCACATAAGGAGATGGCCCCGCCACCAGCTTCCTTGATGATTTTGGTTGCTCTTTCATAATTGAGGACTTCAGTTTCAACGGCCAGAGGGATGACATTTTCGTAAACTAAGGTACGCATGATTTTCGTATCCAGGCCTGCCATTTCTGCACGAACTCCTTCGCTATGAAAATAGATATCAAATAACTCGGCGAGTTCTTTTAAGTCGACCTGTTTCCCCGTACGCATAAATGTATACTCAAAGAAACCCACAACCATGGGGGTTAGCATATAATAGACCGTATTTTTGCGCGGAATATCAATGACTAGACCCTTATCGGACATTCCGTCGAGGAGTGTTCTTAGTTTTTCTTCCGGAAAATCCATAAGAATTGCGATTTTTTCTAAGGACATTGGAACCAAAGGAAGTTGGCTTCCGACTAGGGCTTCACTTTCCGTATAAAGACGATGAAGGATTTGCAATAGAGGTTCATTGATTGGCGCTCCCTCAGGAGTCTTGCTCAGGCGCTCTGCCAAGGCATGATATAGCTCATCTTTGGCGTTTAGGATATGTCCCAATGTGTTTTCCTCCCTCTGAAGACATGTTGAACAAGTCGTTCGTTTAAAAAGATTTATCCTAGCGATTCTGTTTATCGCCTAAGGCGATACCAGCAATAATCATTTTCTGGATGTTGGAAGTACCTTCGACAACCTGGAAGGATTTTGCGTCCCGTAAATACCGTTCAACCGGATATTCAGAGGAATAACCGTAAGAGCCCAAGATTTTCATGGCTTCGTTTGCGATATGTACTGCAGATTCAGCCGCATAATACTTAGCGATAGACGTTTCAATCTGATTTGCCTGGCCTTGGTCTTTTAACCAAGCCGCACGGTAGACAAGAAGCTGGGCCGCATGATGTTCCGCCGTCATTTCGGCAATCGATGCCTGAATCATTTGAAATGAACCGATTTTTTGGCCAAATTAAGTCCGCTCATTGGCGTAGCTGATTGCGACCTCTAAGGCGGCTCCAGCCACACCAATACCCCCAGCCGCACAACTAATACGCGTATTATTCAACTGCCACATGCAGATTTTAAATCCTTCGCCTACCTGACCAAGTACTGCGTCTTTCCGTAATTTTACGTCATCAAAATATATTTCTCCGGTCGGAGCATTGGCAAGACCAGCCTTTGTTTTTATTTCGCGGACCGTTATTCCTTCAGTTTCTTGGAGATTAATAATGAAACAAGTGATTCCCTTGCTTTTCTTCTCTCGATCAGTCGATGCATAGAGAAGACCATAATCTCCACAAGACGCCTGTGATATCCACATCTTACTCCCGTTAATTTCCCAATAATCCCCTCGATCTGTCGCAGTCGTCCGCATACTTCCGACATCAGATCCGTTATTCGGTTCAGTGATGGCAAAAAAGCCGAGTTTTTCACCGCTGACCCAGCCAGGAATGTACTTTTCTTTTTGCTCGGCTGTTCCGAATTCTTGAACTGTAATTGCAGGACCGATGTTTTGCAAGTTCAGGGGTAACCGCCAGGAGGCATTCAGTTTCGCGATTTGTTCAGCTATCAGGACCGAATCCAAAATTCCCAACCCGTTGCCCCCGTATTCTTCTTGTATGCCGCAGCCTAGAAAGCCCGCATCCCCCATTTTCTTAACAATTTCTGGCCGAAAAGTATGACTTTGAAGATCCTCTTCCATTGTCGGTAAGATTTCTTTCTCGGCAAATTTACGAACCATGTTTTGTAATAACTTTTGTTCTATTGTTAATGAAAAGTCCATCCCCAAATCTCCCCTTTTATCGTTGTATTTTCGTACTAATAAATGCTTTGAAATATCCGAATTTATTAGCGTCCTTGGAATTGAGCTTGCCACTCGGCCATCTCAATCAAAGCCTCGCGGTGATCTTCCAACTCTCTAACGATCGCCATTTGAGAGTCCTTCATTCTTAAACACCAGAACTCCGCTAATAAGGCCTGTTGGTTATAATCCTCCTTTCGTATGTAGCTCCCATATTTTTCTAAGTTATATCACTCTGCCTTTATAATAAGCAATTTACATACCAGGAAGGGATTTTTGCTCTTTTAAGAGCAAAAACGTCATTTACCCGAGGTACAACGGCCACTATATTTTAATTTGCCTCGTGGGATTCTCTATCTATATGTATGCATATCGATACAGTTCTAAGAATTTTGGCGATTTCCCTACCCCTCGGTTAGTCAAAGTACTCTCTCCTCGCTTTGTTTAATTTATATACAGGGGTGTATACAAATCAAACACTTTAGGTCGCTGTCCATCCCCTGATGAGCAGGGATATCTCTTTCTGAAGTAAAGAAAACCCGGCTTTCGCCGAGCTTTGCGATAAAGAAGACTTGGCCAGCGCCAAAGCGATGGCCTTAGTCGCCTTATCCTGCCGGACTTAACCACTTGCATCGTAGGAGAATGAAAGCCGCTGGTTGCACTTATACTATCTGCCCCAAAATTTATACTTTCTGTTAGTACAAAAAAACGGCTAGCCGAATCGGCTAATCGCATTTATTCTCGAATAATAAGAAAGCTAGATTTCATTTTAATTATTTTCAGTATATTTAGAAGATTCACATTGATGGCATATAAATTGCTTATACAGTATGGTACAGTTCAGAATTATTGAGAGCTGAATTAAGCTGGAAGGGAGTGAACTTGCAAAACTGAGCCCCCAAGTAACGAGTGAGTATAAAACAAGGAGGATGAAAAGATGACTAATATTTTTAAAAAGGAAACAATTATCTTTACGGTCTTGTTAGTAGCACTTATTATGATTGGTGAATTCGTTTTTGAGTTAAATCACCTTCCTAGCTGGCCTGCTTTTATGATTATGATATTCTTCTTTATGTCCCATACGAATATAAAAGAAGTTCCGGCGATATTGGTGGGTTCATTTTTCGGGATGGCCAATCTTATTCTGATAAAATACTGGTATTATTTTGCAGTCCCTTTGCTAGGAGGGGACATGGCAAAATACACCGCTCCAGAAACAGTCGAAACTATGTTCATTTCCAAGCTAATATACGTAGCTGTTTTTGTGGCAGCAATTATTTTCTTAAAAGATGTTCTTCCCATATTATTCAATAACTATGCTTTTATGTTGTTTACAGTCGCTGCTATTGCGTCTAATGGAAATACCGCTGCTTCTCTAGCCGCAAAAACTGTTGCTGGCGCTGCCGCTAGTGTTGTTGCGACTGGAGGTAATGCTGCTGAGCTTGCTGCAGTGAAAGTTGCTACGGACAAAGCAATAGCGGCCACCGTACCAATAACGAGTGTTTACCAATGGATGGCGGTGGAGCTAATCGGTGGAGCTTGCTTCATTTTAGGTATTTATGCTATTAATAAACTGTTAGCTAAGCTTGCAGGTGCTCCTGCACAAGCTCACTCTAATATAAAAGGTTAACTTTCAAACAATAAAGATGGTCCTGATGAGCTTTAATATCGCTCAGAGTAAAGCGCTCTCTTTAATTGACTTAAAGGAGCGCTTTTTAAAATACTTGAGTAAAGAGTTTATTGGTTTATGATGGCAATGGTACATCGGGAAATGCAAATCAGCTGATTACTTTCATCGCGAATTTTGATATCCCAAACCATCGTTGTGCGGCCTTTGTGCAAGGGAGTTGCCTCTGCAGTTACCATTCCCTCCTTTTTTCCCCGTAAATGGTTCGCATTGATCTCCAACCCAACTGCCGCTTGTTTCTCTTGATCTATTAGATTCCAAGTCCCAATGCTTGCTAGGGTCTCGGCCAAGGCTACTGAAGCCCCACCGTGGAGTAAACCGGTGGGCTGACGCGTTACCTCATTGACTGGCATCGTAGCGATCACTCGTTCTGGCGTCAGTTCCTTGATAACAATACCCAAGGCTTGGATCATCGTACCTTCAGTTGCGTTCTTAAGATAATTTGACTTAAGCATTTCTAACCCCTTTCTACTCGTTTACTTCCTCTGTACCTTCCTTAACCTGCCAATGATTGAGCTCAAATCCGTCTTCTGGACGATAGCGATCAAAAATATGCTGACGATAGTTTACATACTCTTCATAGTTAACCTTGATCCCTTCGGCACGAAGGAGTTCTTCAAAGTCCTTTAAGTCTGGTGGACACCCTTTAACCGCAATCGCCTGCTGAATATGTGGGTTATCTTTGTTTAAATCACAGGCACACTTACCAAAGAGAATCGTTTTGGCAAAGCCTTCGGACGCGCTTTGAGATTTACCACTGACGAGTTCAATATTTGGAAAAGGCTGCCCGTTGAAGGATGACATCATCAGAATGAGCATTGGATTAAACAGCACGGAACAACCGGTACACAGGGAATTATCATATTTACGGATCGCCAGACCGGTTATTCCTCGCTTTTCAAAGCCAATCGGGCCGGTATTTTCTTTGGTCCACTCCCAGTCATAATCCACAAACTGGCGATGCTCTTCGAGACGCTCACCCTTGATTTTTAGGTCGTCTAGACTTAGGCTTCTTCGGTTGCGCTTGGCGTAATCTTGAAGATAAGGGACTTCCTCTCCTTTATACCCTAAAACTTCGGCACCCACCAAATCACACGCTAAGGGATCACGGGACGCAATCAAAAGGTTCTTACGAAAGGCCTTACCCGTATGCCCAGGGCCCTTTTCTAACGTGTACACTCCGTCGATAATCGTTAAAGCAACGGGAAGTTTTTCGATAATTCGCGGAAAGGTTTCTAATAAGTCAAACTCGCCTAACCCATGGCAAAACATTTTCGACTTACGGCTCAGAACTCCTTTCATATTTTTAATACCCAAAGAGACTTTGGCTTGATTGTGGGTTTTAAGCACAGGCACATTAATAATCTTATCGGCATCAAGGACACTTTGAGCAATCGATAAGGTGAAATTTCCAAAATCGACTTGTCCAAAACGACCTTGATTAAAGTCAACGAGTTCTAATCCATACTGTTTAGCCAAGTCCTCATAACCAATCGTTTGATAGACAGACGGATCCTGAGAATGCGCTTTCGGCAGCCCTCCTTCGCCGATGGTTAAGTGGTTAAAGCCATTTTCCTTAAGCAGACGCACTAAGGCATGAATAACCGTTGTGGTTGTAATCACCCCAAAGGGTGGAAAAGGCAGTTCAAAATCCCAGCTCACAATATTCGGTTTAATGAGAATTTTGTCCTCCGGATTTAATCCTGCAAATCCATCGCATTCTTCTATTAGCTTTTTCAGCGAAGTGTAAGGATCCTCAAAGCTGACCATAGACACTATTGATTTTGACATCACATGTTAGCTCCTTCTCTAAAATTTATAAAGCTATGCCTTTTCAAAAATTGTAGCAATACCCTGCCCTCCTCCGATACAGGCAGTTACGAGTCCGAATCGAGCACTTCTTTTTTCCATCTCGTAGACTACTTTCGTGGTTAAAATGGCGCCTGTGGCAGCAATCGGATGACCGTGGGCGATTGCTCCGCCATTGACATTAACCTTATTCCGATCAAAACCTAATTCGCGATCTACCGCCAGACATTGTGCAGCAAAGGCCTCATTTAATTCGATTAAGTCGATGTCTTTCAAAGCTAAGCCAGCTTGTTTTAGGGCTTTGCGGGTTGCTGGCACAGGCCCTATCCCCATAATCGAAGGATCGACACCGGCTACGGCAAAGCTACTGATTTTGGCCAGTGGCTTTAATCCGAGCTCTTTAGCTTTATCACTGGACATAATAATAACTGCAGCAGCTGCATCATTGAGACCCGAACTATTGCCTGCCGTGACGGTACCGTCCTTTTTGAAGACAGGAGCAAGCTTAGCTAACCCTTCCCTGGTCGTTTCAGGGCGTGGATGTTCATCCCTCGTAAAGAGAACAGGGGGATTTTTACCTTGAGGCACAGTTAAAGGTACGATTTGCGCATTGAACACTCCGTTTGCTTGCGCATGAGCCATTTTTTGTTGGCTGTCGAGGGCAAACGCATCTTGTTCCTCACGGCTGATGTTGTACTTTGCCGCCAGATTTTCGGCTGTGAGCCCCATTTCCGGATTTCCAATTTCAGAAGGTGAAAGTTGAAAGCCCTGACGGAACTGAGGAGGAGTTTTACTAAAGAAATCCTGATGCTCCATGATATATGGACGGAGGGACATGCTTTCGACTCCTCCAGCAATGTAGATATCCCCCTGCCCAGCCATAATTGCCTGCGCGGCCAGATTGACCGCATTTAGACCTGACCCACACTGCCGATCGATGGTGATTCCCGTAATTTCCATCGGTAAGCCTGCTTGAAGGGCACATAAACGGGCGATATTTCCGCCTGCATTCAGACAGTTGCCGAAAATCACATCTTCGACAAGATTGGGATCAAGGTTAATCCGTTTAAGGGCTTCTTTGATAACCTCAGCTCCGAAAAACTGAGGAGGAATCCTACCAATGGTCCCCCCCTCACGACCAATAGCTGTACGCACAGCAGACACGATGACAGCTTCTTTGCTCACTTTGTCCCACTCCAATTCCTTTTAGAATTTATTCGTAACTATAAAATCCTTGACCGCTCTTTTTACCCCATTCCTTCTTCACAAATTTCTCGACAATTAAGGGAGAGGGTTTATCCTTAGGATCCCTCGATTCTTGATAACGTTCCATTGAAACGTAGTAGGACAAATCGATACCTGTCAGGTCCATGAGGCGGAAAGGTCCCATCGGGTGCCCTAAAGCTTGGGTCACCGCAAGGTCGATTTCTTCTGGGTTGCAATGCCGACATCGGCTAAAAATACTGCTTCATTGTTGAGAGCTGCTAAAATTCGATTGATTAAGAAACCATAAATTTCTTTTTTTAAGAGAACTGCGTTTTTGCCCATTTTTTCAACTAAAGCCTTCGTAATTTGAGCCGTTTCTTCAGAGGTATGTGGCCCTTGGACCACTTCGACAAGCTTCATAACTAAAGCTGGATTAAAGAAATGCATATTGCACACTTTATCTGGACGATGAGTTGCGTCTGCAACTTTGGAACTCACGATGAACGAACTATTTGTCGCCAAAATCGCCTGACTGGGGGCTAAACGATCCAAATCAGCAAATAGTTTCCGCTTAACGTCCAATTTCTCGACCGCTGCTTCAATAACAAAGTCAGCGTCGCCCACTGCATCGCCTAGATTCTCAGTAAAACTTAAATTAGCCAACGCCTGTTGGGCGAGCTCTGGAGCAAGCTTTCCTTTAGCTACCCGCTCGGGTAGCCAGCTTTGAGCAAAACTCTCAGCCTTTGCTAACATCTCAACACTAATATCGGACACTTTTACTTGAAAACCTGCCAAAGCTGCACTGATGGCAATTTGGTGTCCCATGTTTCCAGCACCAATCACCGCAATTTTTTGAACATCCTCAATTCTCATTTTTAGTCCTCCTTCAAATTTATTGCTCGGCCCTAAAACGCTTCTTCAGGAATATCGATTGCTGAAGTGTCCGCTTCTTTAATGATTTGAGCAGTAGCCATGACATCAGGTAAAAGGTTGCGTACGTAGAAACGGGACGATTGAACTTTGCCTTCGTAAAACGCACGGTCAAAGTACTCCGCGGTTACTTCCTCAAGCCTTTTTTGAGCAATAACGGCCTGTTCCATCAAGAGGCTACCGCAATAAAGTTCGGCGGTTATTCTCAAGATACGGGTGGCATAGATCGGGACTAAACGAATATCCTGAGTGAAATATTGAGATACTGTCTGGATTAATTCTTGATAAGCTTGGAGAGCCTTACCTAATATCGCGAACTCCCGAGTGAACTGAGGATACCCCTTGTTTTCTGTCACGAAGTGGACCTGTTCCATCAACCATTCCTTAAAGACTGTTCCTTTATCTAAGCGCCATTTCCGGCCCACAAGATCCATCGATTGGATAAAATTCGTACCTTCCCAAATTGAGTAGATCTTGCTATCCCGAGCTTGCCGAGCCACAGGAAACTCTTCGGTATATCCATAACCACCATGAACCTGAATCGCCTCCGCAGTCAAAATCCAAGCTTGGTCTGAACAATAAGCTTTAATCAGTGGAGTAATAACCTCCATTCGACGTTTGGCCATTTCGACTTCAGGTGCTTCCTCACCAAAGGTTTGAAGATCCAGATAATAATAGGCTTTAAAGATCATGGCCCGCATGCCTTCTAACGTGGACTTTTGCGTCAGAAGCATTCTCCGCACATCTTCATGTTCAATGATGCGGACTCTTGGACCTTTAGGCTTGGTGATTGCTCTCCCTTGAATTCGTTCTTTGGCATAGGCGACGGCGTTGTTATAGGCAACGGTTGCTACCGCTAGAGCGCTATGACCGGTATCTAACCGTGAGCCATTGATCATCTTAAACATTTGGGCCATTCCCTCACCAAAACCGTTTTCATCTGGGGCGTTACCCAAAAGGTATCCTCGGCATTTTCCTTCGTCACCAAAACTTAAAACTGCCGTTGATGAACCCTTAATGCCCAACTTGTGTTCAATCCCAACCGTCGTCACATCATTTTTTTCTCCTAAATTTCCATCATCCTGGATCCAGTACTTCGGAGTTATGAATAAGGAAAGCCCTTTGGTACCCGAGGCTGCACCTTCGATGCGGGCCAATACCAAGTGAATGATATTCTCAGTAAGGTCATGATCCCCGCCTGTGATAAAACATTTCGTACCTTTGATCGAGTAGATGCCATGCTCCTCAGTAGGGTAAGCCTTAGAGAGCATATCGCCTACATCAGAACCACCTCCCGGTTCGGTCAAGCACATGGTTCCACCCCAAACGCCGCTAAACATTTTAGGCGTGAACCGTTTAATTTGTTCCACGGAACCAAAAGCCTTGATAACGCTGGCGATCCCACCCCCTAAACCGATATAAGGTATTAGTGCAGGATTAGCGCTGAGCAGGTATTCATGGACCGCACCAAAGATGAGATGGGGTAGCATTCCTTCCCCCTCGATATCTTTATTACTGGAACCCCAGCCATTTTCCTGAATGAACTGAAATGCTTTATGAAACGAGGGCGGAACAGTAACCTTTCCATCCCTGTAGATGGCACCTAAGTTATCTCCGTCATCATTGGTAGGGGCGATTTCTTCCTTGGCCATTTTTAACGCTTGATCGAGTATAGGATCTACATCTTCAAGGCTTAGATTGTCTTTAAATCGCTTCAGTCCAAGGATCTTTTCTCCCTTGAGCCATTCTTTAATGATAAATTTATGTTCGCGATTGCTATAGATATAGTGACTCGCCATCACTAACTCTCCTTTCTTGGACTCGTTGATTTTTCAACTTGAATCCCGGCCAAGTATTTTGCTAAATTCTTCTTGGCTTTAAGATTATATTGTCCGGTTATGGCAATTCGCTCCATGATTGGGGAGCCTCCACCATGGACGCCGGCAACCATACTGACTCCTGCATGGGCTGACGTTAATAAATCACTAAAGAACCGAAACGCTCGATGTTGGTCTTCATTAGATACTCCTTCTCGACGCATCATATATTTAGCCAGATATTTCGCTGTTGCAGGATTATAAAAGTCTTTTTCGGGAGGAAGGGTCGCCGGAAGTCCACCCGTGATTTCAGCGAGAATCTCGTGTTCGCGATAAACATTAATCCCCGCGTGATAGCGCGCGACATTCGTGAAGACGATGTCCGGTATATAGGTGCCGGAAGGAGCCTGGGTTCCTTTTACGGAAGCGGCAATTCCTGTACCATAAACCAGTTCGGCCAAGGCAATGAGCTCAGCCATTTGATCACGGACATGGGGCGTTTTTTCAATCCCATTATAGTCGGCCGCTAAAGCAGCTGCACCCATGACCACATCGGTCATTGCTGGTTTACAACCGGTATAACTGTGTCGGTGATACGTAGCAAAAAGGGAAGCAAGCTGTCCGGCAAATTCCCATTCTCCACACATGAATACCCTCTCCCAAGGAACAAAGACATCATCAAAAACCGTGAAGGAATCAGCTGAGCCATAATTAGCAAGGGGAGCTTTCAATTTTTCACGAGGTCTCAGGGTGGTTGAACGGATAATGAGCGTCACACCCGGGGCATCAGCGGGGATCGTAAAAGCAACAGCCCAATCCGCATCTTTTTCAGTCATCATCCGCGTAGGCACCACAACAAGTTCATCCGCGTAGGGTGCAATCGTATTGTGGGCTTTGGCACCGCGAACGATAATCCCTGACTCGGTTTTCTTGACCACTCTTAAGTATAAATCTGGGTCTTTTTGCTGATGGGGTCTGAGCATGCGATCACCCTTGACATCCGTTTGAGCGCAATTACCCACAAGATCTTGCTCTTGGTAATTCTTAAGGTAGGTTTCAAAGCGTTCGAAATAATTTGTTCCTTTGGCCATATCAATATTCTTCGTTACAACTGACAAGGCATTTAAAGCATCTGTGCCCATGCATCGCTGAATACAGCCGCCCACATACTGGCTATAAAAGCGGGTCATTTCCTGTTTCTTTAGCAAATCTTCGGTGCTATGGTGAATATGGGTATAACGGTTGATCTTCTGACCTGTCAAATGGGATTGGGCGGTAAGAAGGGCTTCATTTTCCGGAATCTGAGCCAGGTTGAAGGTCTCGGCAATAACGTTGGTTCCTGGAGTAAGGCTCGGGTCATCTCGCTCAATCAGTTCACCATTCATGTATACATTTCGACGCATCATTTTTAGTTTCGCCAAATATTCTTCTGCTGTTCTCATCTTTTTACCTCCATTTCGTTGATTTCCTATTTCCCTTGAAAGTTTGGACGTCGTTTTTGCAAGAAGGCTTCCATTCCTTCTTTTTGGTCTTGAGTGGCAAACAGCAGGCTAAAACATTGATGTTCGTATTGAAGACCGGCTTGGAGATCCATTCTGAGGCCCTCATCGATTGCCGACTTAGCCATCCGTAAGGCTACCGCTCCCCTTGCCGCAAAACGCTTGGCCAGGCGCTGGGCTTCAGCCAAGAGTTGTTCAGTTGGCACAACTTTATTAACTAGGCCCACGCGTAAGGCCTCTTGCGCGTCAATAAAATCCCCGCTAAAAATCATTTCCTTGGCTTTCCCTGCACCGATAAGTCGAGGTAAGCGCTGTGTCCCTCCAGCACCAGGTAAAATTCCCAAAGTAATTTCGGGTAACCCCAATTTGGCATTTTCACCCGCCAGACGCACATCACAAACCAAGGAAAGTTCACACCCTCCGCCTAACGCATACCCGGCTATTGCTGCAATGACAGGTTTAGGCATATTCTCAATGATCTCCAGTGCCTTGGCTGAAGGTCTGTCAGCTAAGGCAATATCAAGTGCTCCAGCCATAGCCATATCCCGAATGTCGGCTCCCGCAGCGAATACTTTCTCCCCTCCAGTGATGATGACAGCGCGAACTTCATCATCGTTTGCTAACTGCTCAGCTGCTTGGATTAGTTCCAGATAAACGTGTTGGTTGAGAGCATTGAGTACTTCAGGCCGATTTAGGGTGATTGTGGCAACTCCATCCTCAATACTTAGAAGTAAGGTTTCGAAATTCAAAGTTTCATTCCCCCTCAAAGTTTTCTGAATTTTGTGATTACCCATTACTTCTATTCAAAAATCATGCCAACGAAAGGCCAACGGAAAGATTCCTCGAAAAAACGCCGATTCCTTATCCGGCAAATAAAGAAAACCCGGCTTTCGCCGAGCTTTGCGATATAGAAGACTTGGTCAGCGCCAAAGCGGTGGCCTTAGTCGCCTTATCCTGCCGAACTTAACCGCATTCATCGTAGGAAAGCGAAAACCGCTGGTTGCACTTAGAGT